>DASRYE010000269.1:0-6217 GCA_035653915.1 Novosphingobium sp.
GCGGCAAGGGCGCGCGGGCTGGCGGTGGTGGTGGCGGGCGATGCGGCGCTGGCCCGGCGCTGGCGGGCCGATGGCGCCTATGGCGCGGCGGCGCGGCTGGCGGGCGGCGGTGCCCTGCTGCGGCTGATCACCGCCCACAGCCTGGCCGAGATCGCCGCCGCCCACCGCGCGCGCGCCAGCGCCATCCTGCTCTCGCCCGCCTTTGCCACCCGCAGCCACCCCGGCGCGCCGGCGCTGGGCCCGGTGCGCTGGCGCCTGCTGGCGGCGCGCTGCCTGGTGCCGGTGATCGCGCTGGGCGGCCTCACCCGCCACAGCGCCCGCCGGCTGGGCGCGCGCGCCTGCCACGGCTGGGCGGCGATCGACGGGTTGAGCTGATCCCCCTTTCCCACATACCCTTGCGGCGCCTTGCTTGACGGCCCACAGCGCCCGGCCGCATACCGCCGGCTTGGCACAGGGATTCTGGCAAGGGACACAGGGGCAGGTCGGCATGGCAACGCGCTACACTCCGGGGCGAGCGGGCGGACGGGCGGCGGCACGCGGGCGGGCGCCCTGGCGGCTGGCGCTGCGCCGCAGCCTGAAGCGCAGCGCCGAGCTGCTGGGCGCCGGCGCGCTGGCGCTGGCCATGCTGTTCCTGGCCCTGGCGCTCCTCAGCTACACCCAGACCGACCCCTCTCCCTCCACCGCCGCGGGCGGGCCGGTGCAGAACTGGATGGGCAGCCTTGGCGCCATCGTGGCGGAACGGGCGCTGTTCCTGTTCGGCCCGGTGTCGGCGCTGCTGCTGCCGCTGATGTTCGTGTTTGCCCGCCAGCTGTGGCGCGCGGCCGAAGCCGCCATCGCCCGCCCGGCCGATGAGGACGAGGACGAGGACGAGGAGGAGGCGCCGGCCCGCATCCTGTGGTGGCAGCCGCTGGGCATGCTGGTGCTGGCGATGTTTGGCCTGTGCACGGCGCTGTCACTGGTGTTCACCCAGCCGGGCTGGCAGCTGCCGGCCTCGATGGGGGGGATTGCCGGTCTGCTGGGGGCAGCGGCCCTGCGCGGCCTCGCCCATTTCCTGCCGCAGGCCTGGCAGGGCTGGGTGATGGTGGCCGGCGGGCTGACCGCGCTGGCGCTGGGCGCGGTGCTGACCACGCGGGTGTTCGCCATCGATTGGGGCGGGCTGTTCACCATCGATCTGGGCGCGCTGCTGCACCGCCGCCGGGCGCCGGCCAAGCCTGAGGCCCTGCCCGAAGTGCCCTTCGCGCTGGACGATGAGGAAGACGAGGACGACAGTGCCCCCGCGCAACCGCGCACCGGCGAGGACGCCCCCGCCCCCCGCCCGCGCAAGGCCACCAAAATCAGCGAGCCCACCGGCAGCGCCCGCGCCGCCGACACCGGCACCCTGCCGAGGAAGCGCGACCTGTTCGACGCCTATGAACTGCCCCAGCTGGAGCTGCTGACCGACGCCCCGCCCAACACCGGCGCCAAGGTGGACAAGCTGGCGCTGGAGCGCAACGCGCGCCTGCTGGAAACCGTGCTCGACGATTTCAACGTGAAGGGCGAGATCACCGGCGTGCGCACCGGCCCTGTCGTCACCATGTACGAGCTGGAGCCGGCGCCGGGCGTCAAGGCCAGCCGGGTGATCGGCCTGGCCGACGACATCGCCCGCAACATGAGCGCCATTTCCGCCCGCGTGAGCCCGGTGCCCGGCCGCACGGTGATGGCCATCGAACTGCCCAATGCCGACCGCCAGATGGTCTCCTTCAAGGATATGGTGGCCAGCGAAAGCTTCCATGCCGCCAAGGGCCTGCTGCCCATCATCCTGGGCAAGGATATCGCCGGCGAGCCATCGGTGGCGGATCTGGCCGCCATGCCCCATTTGCTGGTGGCGGGCACCACGGGTTCGGGCAAGTCGGTGGGGCTGAACTGCATCCTGCTCTCGCTGCTCTATCGCCTCACGCCCCAGCAGTGCCGGCTGATCCTCGTCGATCCCAAGGTGCTGGAGCTGAAGAGCTACGATGCCATCCCTCACCTCCTCAGCCCGGTGGTGACAGAGCCCGCCAAGGCGGTGCGCGCGCTCAAATGGGCGGTGGAGGAGATGGAGCGCCGCTATCGCCAGATGAGCGAGCTTTCCGTGCGCAACATCACCGGCTTCAACGAGAAGGTGCGCAACGCCCAGGCCAAGGGCAAGGGGCTGGGCCGGCGCGTGTCGATCGGCTTCGATCCGGAAACCGGCGAGGAACTGTTCGAGGACAAGACGCTGGATTACCAGGTGCTGCCGCTGATCGTCGTCATCGTCGACGAGCTGGCCGACCTGATGGTGACGGTGGGCAAGGAGATCGAGGTGCTGATCCAGCGCCTCAGCCAGAAGAGCCGCGCGGCCGGCATCCACCTCATCATGGCCACGCAGCGCCCCTCGGTGGATGTGATCACCGGCGTCATCAAGGCCAACCTGCCCACGCGCATCAGCTTTGCCGTCACCAGCCGGATCGATTCGCGCACCATTCTGGGCGAGCAGGGCGCCGAGCAGTTGCTGGGCAAGGGCGACATGCTGTTCAAGCCTTCTTCCGGCCCGATCCTGCGCGTGCATGGCCCCTTTGTCTCCGACGAGGAAGTGGAGCGCGTGGCCGATCACTGGCGCGCCCAGGGCAGCCCGGAATATATCGATTCGGTGACCGAGGAGCCCGAGGAAGGCAGCATCGGCTTCGACGATCTGGAAGCCACCGCCAGCGACAACCCCGAGGAACGCAAATACCGCCAGGCCTGCCAGATCGTCTTCGAGAGCCAGAAGGCCTCCACCAGCTGGCTGCAGCGGCAGATGACCGTGGGCTACAACACCGCCGCCAAATGGATCGAGCGGATGGAGGAAGACGGGCTGGTGGGCCCGGCCAACCATGTCGGCCGGCGCGAGATCTATCGCGACAAGGATGGCAATCCGCTCTGACCCCACCCGGGATGTGCCTTAAGGGAGATTGCGGATTGCCGGCACACTCGGTTCATCCCCATGCTGCAGCGGCGAAAGGAGACGAACCGTTGCCCCGGCACGGCCACTTGCAGGCTGCCTGTCTTCCGAAAGAAATTTTTCCCCTGTAGCACTAGGGCCACACCACGGACGGGTGGCGTTAACAGGGGCGTTTCGGTGCTGGGCAAATTCGGTTCGGTTTTTGGTATCAAGGCCAAGCACTTGTTTGCCGCTTCGCTGGTTGCCGCCTCGGTTGGCGGGGCTTCGGCCGCCGCCGCCCACACCCAGTGCGCGCCCTATGCGCGTGAAGTTTCCGGCATCGATCTGCATGGCGCCGCCGCTTCCTGGTGGGGCGAGGCTGCCGGCAATTATGGCCGCGGCAATGCCCCCAAGATGGGCGCCGTGCTGGCCTTCCGCGCCACCCATGCCATGCGTTCGGGCCATGTCGCCGTGGTGGAAAAGGTGGTCGACGCGCGCCACGTGCTGCTGAACCACGCCAACTGGTCGGGCCGCGGCGCGATCGAGCATGGCGCCATGGCCGAAGACGTTTCCGCCAATGGCGACTGGACCGAGGTGCGCGTGTGGTATGCCCCGATCCATGCGCTGGGCCTGCGCGCCTCGCCCACTTTCGGCTTCATCTACAAGGATGCGCCCAAGAGCGCCGAACTGGCCCTGGCCGACGACACCGCCCCCAAGAGCCATTCGTAACCGGCCCTGGCGCCCTCAGCCGGCCTGATCGGCCAGCATGAAGGGGGCGGCCACTTCGGGCGGAATGCGGCACAATCGGCCGCTCTCCTTCTCGATCATCGCCCAGGTCGTCCGCGCCGAGACGATCACCTTGCCCGCCGCGCCGTCCGCGCCCAGCGGGCAGAAATCCACCCGCCGGTCGAAACGCGCGCCCTGGGGCGCGGCAGGGATGAAGGTGCGCGCCAGCACCTGTTCGCCCGCGCGGATATTGCCCCGATAATCAATCTCGTGCCGGGTGACGACCCAGACGAAACGCGCCGCATGTTCCGGCAGGGCCTGCGCCTGCCAGTGGGCCGTGGCGATCGTTTCCATCCACTGCACCCACACGGCATTGTTCACATGGCCCATCACATCGATATGTTCAGGGCCAGCGGTGAAGATCAGGGTGAAGGGCTGGCTCACCCGGCAACGCCCGCAGCACCCGCAAGGCCCGCAATGCCCAGCTGCCAGAGGATGAAGGCGAATTCCTCCGCGGTTTCCGTAAGGCTTTCAAAGCGGCCCGATTTGCCGCCATGCCCGGCGCCCATATTGGTCTTGAAGATCAGCTCGTTGCCATCCGTCTTCAGCGCGCGCAGGCGGGCCACCCATTTCGCCGGTTCCCAATAGGTCACGCGCGGGTCGTTCAGGCCCGCCGTCACCATCAGCGGCGGATAGGGCTGCGCTGCCACCTGATCATAGGGCGAATAGGAGTGGATCAGCTCGAAAGCGGCCTTGTCCTCGATGGGGTTGCCCCATTCGGGCCATTCGCCCGGCGTCAACGGCAGGGTTTCATCCAGCATGGTGTTCAGCACATCGACGAAAGGCACATGCGCCACCACCGCGCCCCACAGCGCCGGATCGGAATTGATCACCGCGCCCATCAGCTCGCCGCCGGCAGAGCCGCCCGAGATGCTGATGCGCCCGGCCGCGGTGAAGCCGGCCGCCACCAGCCCCCTGGCCACATCGACAAAATCGTGGAACGTGTTGGTGCGCGCCTCGCGCTTGCCGGCCTTGTACCAGGCGCGGCCCATATCGTCGCCGCCGCGGATATGGGCGATGGCATAGGCAAAGCCGCGATCGACCAGGCTGAGCCGCGCGGTGGAAAAGCCCGGGCCAATGGCAATGCCATAGGCGCCATAGCCATAGAGATGCAGCGGCCCGGCCGGCGCCCTGTCGCGGCGCCAGACGATGGACACCGGCACCAGCGTACCATCGCGCGCGGGGATCTCCAGCCGCTGCGTTTCATACAGGCTGGCATCATAGCCGCTGGGGATTTCCTGCGTCTTCAGCCATTCCAGCCGCTGTTCGGCCACGTGATAATCATAGACGCTGGCCGGGCTGACCATGCTTTCATAGCTCACCCGCAGCCGGTCCACCGCCCATTCCGGGTTGTCGGCAAGCGCTGCCTCATAGCTGGCCTCGGGGAAGGTGATCGGCTCCACCCGCCCGGGCGCGTCGTAGTAGCGCACCTCGATCCGGTCGAGCCCGCGTACCCGGCCTTCCACCACGTAGAAATCGCGGAAGAGATCAAAGCCGGTCAGGTAGAAATCATCGCTGCCTTCCACCAGGCTGGTCCAGGCGGCAGGCTCTGCCAGCGGCGCTGTGGCCAGGCGAAAGTTCTCATGCGTGTCGTTGGCGTGGATGAACAGCGTCTCCTCGCGCAGGTCCACGTCATATTCCACGCCTTCCTGGCGGGGGCGCACCAGCAGCGGCTCTGCCAGCGGATCGGCGGTGGGGATAAGGCGCACCTCGGAGGTTTCATGATCGCTGGTGGAAACGATCAGCCATTCCTCATTGGCCGACAGCGCCGCGCCCACGCGAAAGCCCTCGTCGTCCTCGTGGTAGAGCTCGACATCCTCGGCCAGCGGGCGGCCCAGCCAGTGCAGGCGGGCATTGTCGGTGCGCCAGTTCTCGTTGGCCAGCGAATAGACCAGCCCCCTGTCGCCCGCCACCCACACCAGGCCCGACAGCGTGCCGGGGATCTCGTCGGGCAGGCGTTCGCCGGTGGCGATCACCTTCACCCGGGCGGTGAAGCGTTCAGAGCCGTTGTCGTCCACGCTCCAGGCCAGCAGGCGCCCGTCGGTCGAGACCGAAATCGCCCCCAGGCGGAAATAGTCATGCCCCTCGGCCAGCGCCACCTCGTCGAGGATCAGCTCATCGGCGCTGCCATCGGCGGGGGCGCCTACCGGGCGGCGCCACCATTTCTTGTATTCGGCGCCTTCCTCATAGCTGATCCAGTAGAGCCAGTTGCCATCCTTCTGCGGCACCGAGGCATCGGCTTCCTTGATGCGCCCGCGCATCTCGGCAAACAGTTCATCAACCAGCGGCTGGCGCGGGGCCATGCGCGCCTCGAACCAGGCGTTCTCGGCTTCGAGATGGGCGAGGATGTCGGGCTCTGTCACTTCCGGATAGGCCGGATCGCGCAGCCAGGCGTAATCGTCGGCAATGGTGATGCCGTGGCGGGTGAAGCTGGTGGGGCGCTTGGGCGCCAGCGGCGGCTGGGCTGCGGGGGGAGTGGAATTGGCCATGGCTTGCATCTATGTTGCCAGCCCG
>DASRYE010000270.1:0-2168 GCA_035653915.1 Novosphingobium sp.
GCTGGCAGGCCAATACCCGGGCCGAATGGAGCCGCATCTGAAGCCTCAGATGCGCACGCCGGCGATGGCCGCGCCCCAGGTGGTGCGCCAGCGCTTCTTCACGCTGGTGAGGCCCGCCAGCGCCAGCACCGCCAGCACCGCAAAGACGAGGAAGCCCGGCCCCATGCTGCCCGTCCACTGCTTGGCCAGGCCCAGCGAGGAGGCGAGGTAGAAGCCGCCGACGCCGCCGCCGAAGCCGACCAGGCCCGTCATCACGCCGATCTCGTGGCGGAAGCGCTGCGGCACCAGCTGGAACACCGCGCCATTGCCCACGCCCAGCACCGCCATCACGCTGAAGAACAGCGGGAACATGATGGCGAAATTGGCCGGCATCTGGCTGATCGTCACCAGCAGCACGGCGGCAATGGCATAAACGCCCGACAGGGTCTTGATGCCGCCGATGCGATCGGCCAGCGCGCCGCCCATCGGCCGCACCAGCGAACCGGCAAACACGCAGGCCGCCGTGGCATAGCCCGCCTGCACCGGGGTCATCGCCAGTTCAGCGGTATACCAGCTGGGCAGCGAGCCGGAGAGGCCGACAAAGCCGCCAAAGGTGACGCCATAGAACAGGATGAACCACCAGGCATCGCCCACCGCCAGCATGCGGAAATAGCCGGCGACATAAGCGCCCAGCGGCTTGGCCTCGGGCTGGTTGGGGCTGTCCTTGGCCAGCGCCACAAAGGCCACCAGCACGATCGCTGCCGGAATGGTCGCCAGCGCCAGCACATTCGTCCAGCCAAAGGCCTTGGCCAGCAGCGGCGCGAACAGGGCGGCCAGCACCGTGCCGGAATTGCCCATGCCGGCAATGCCCATCGCCTTGCCCTGGTGCTGCGGCGGATACCAGCGCCCCGCCAGCGGCAGCGCCACCGAGAAGGACGCGCCGGCAAAGCCCAGCACCAGCCCCATGGCGATCAGCCCGCCCATCGTGTGAATGCCCAGCTGCCAGCCCGCCAGCAGGCCGGCAATAACGATCACCTGGCTGATGATGCCGGTGGTCTTCTGGCCGATGCGATCGGCGAGGAAGCCGTTGACCAGGCGCAGCACCGCGCCCGCCAGCGTGGGCACCGCCACGACAAAGCCCTTCTGCGCCGGGCTCAATGCCAGCACCTTGGAAAAGATCGGCGCCAGCGGCCCCAGCAGGTTCCACACCATGAAGGCGATGTCGAAATAGAGGAAGGCCATGATCAGTGTCGGCCTGTGGCCGGATTGCCAGAAGGATTTGTCAGACATTGCGATTACTCCCGTGCAGGTGGATTTTAACAGCTTGACTGGCCCGCCCGCCAGCGCTCCCCTTCGCGTACGTGTGCGAAGGGGATGGTTGGGCATGCTGACGAACGGGCGCTTGTGGGTATCGGTGGGGGTGACCAGCGAGCAGGGCCCGCGGGCCGACAACCAGGATTTTGCCGCCGCCTATCTGGGCAGCGAAACCCAGCGCGCCCGGCAGGGGCTGGTGGCCGCGCTGGCCGATGGGGTGAGCGGCGCCAAGGGCGGGCGCATGGCCGCCGAACTGGCCGTCTCCAGCCTGATCGACGGCTATTACGCGCAGGGCGACACGATTGGCCCGGCCGCCGCTGTGGAACGGGTGATGCGCGCCTACAACCGCTGGCTGGCCGCCATGGGCCGCAGCGAGGCGATGGCCCATGCCTGCTCCACCTTCACCGCCATTGTCGTGCGCGGGCGGCGGGCCCATGTGCTGCATGTGGGCGACAGCCGCGCCTGGCTGCTGCGCGATGGCCACCTCACCCAGATCACCGCCGACCACACCCGCAGCCACCCCGATCAGCGCCACATCCTGCTGCGCGCGCTGGGGCTGGAAGAGCAGCTGCGGCTGGATCACCACGAGATTGCCCTGGCCGAGCATGACCGGCTGCTGCTCACCAGCGATGGTGTGCATGGCCCCCTTTCGGCCCGGCGCCTTGGCCGGCTGCTGGGGCGGCGCCAGTCGGCCGAGGCGGATGCCGCAGCGCTGGTGGAAGCCGCCCTTGCCGCCGGCGGACAGGACAACGCCACCGCCCTGGTGCTCGATATCGTCAGCCTGCCCTCGGCCAGCCACGATGCCATCGCCGGCGACATGGCCCGCCTGCCGATCCTGCCGCCGCCGCAGGTGGGCGACAGTGTCGATGGCTTCC
>DASRYE010000271.1:0-3804 GCA_035653915.1 Novosphingobium sp.
CCGAGGTGGCCGCCTGCAAAATGCCGATCACCAGCCCCACCGCAAGGCAGGTGAACAGCACCGGCGCGCCCGCCAGCGCCACCACCCACAGCATGCGATCGGCCAGGGCCAGCAGGGCGGGGGTTTCCTCCATCAGCCGAAACTGGCCGCCAGGCTGCCCATCAGCAGCGACCAGCCATCCACCATGACAAACAGCAACAGCTTGAACGGCAGGGAAACCACCGTCGGGCTCATCATCATCATGCCCAGGCTCATCAACACCGAGGAGACGACCAGATCGATCACCAGAAACGGCAGATAGAGCATGAAGCCGATCTGGAAGGCGGTTTTCAGCTCGCTCGTCACAAAGGCGGGCAGCAGGATCGAGAAGGGCACATCTTCCGGCCGGGCAAAGGGCGGCGCCTTGGCCATGCCGGCAAACATGGCGAGATCGGTCTTGCGGGTCTGGCGGATCATGAAGGCGTGAAATTCGGTGCCGGCCCTGCCGATGGCATCCTGCGCGTTGATCTGCCCGGCCGCATAGGGGGCGATGGCGTTCTGGTTCACATGATCGAGCGTGGGCGCCATGACGAACAGCGACAGAAACAGCGCCAGGCCGATCAGCACCTGGTTGGGCGGGCTTTGCTGCAGCCCCAGCGCCTGCCGCAGGATCGACAGCACGACGAGAATGCGCGTGAAGCTGGTCATCATCAGGATGAGGCTGGGCAGGATCGTCAGCAGCCCCATGATGAGGAGCAGCTGGAGCGACAGCGAGAGGCCGGCGCCCGGCCCGCCGTTCATCTGCGAAAAGGCGCGATCAAGCGCGCCGGAAAGCGCGGAAGGCGCCGCGCCGCCACCTGCTGCCGCCTGCGCCAGCGCCTGGCCGGGGGCCAGCAGCAGGAGGGCGGCGGCCAGCAGCCGCTTCATGGCAGCCTGTCCTGCGGGGCGGGGCGGGCCGGGGCTTCGGCCAGGCGGGTGAACCCCTGGCGGCTGGCGGCGACCAGGATCTCGCGGCCATGAAATTCGATGACGATCAGCTTTTGCGTGGGCGAGAGGATCAGGCTTTCCACCAGCCGCACCGCATGCCCCCCCGCCGGCGCCCCCAGCCTTGCCTGCAGCCTTTGCGAAAAGCGCAGCGAGGCCCAGATCAGCCCGCCGATCAGCGGCAGCAGCACCACCAGCTTGAGGACATACCAGAGCATCAGATCTCTCCGCGCGGGGCGGGGCTTTCGACAGGGGTGCCCTCGCTGCCGGCCATTTCCACGATCCGCAGGCCAAAGCGCCCGCCATGGGCGACGATCTCGCCCTTGGCGATGACCTTGCCGTTGACCATGATATCCAGCAGCTCGTCGGTCAGCCGGTCGAGCATGACGACGCTTTCCTCGCCCAGCGAGAGCACGTCCTTCAGCTTCATCTGGGCGCGGCCCAGCTCCACCGACAGGCGCACATCGACATCCTTGAGGAAATCGAAGCCGCGGGGCGGGGGGGAGGGAAAGCTCATGATGCGGGGCTCCTGCTGTCGTCGAAGGCGCGGGTGAGTTGGAGGGCCACGCGTTCGTCCAGCGCGCCGACAGTGCCATGGGCAATGGCAACATCGGCCACGCTGAGCGGCACCGCGCGGGCCACCGCCACCGGCAGGATCTGGCCGGGGGCAAGCCCGGCGATGGTGGCAAAGGGCACCTGCATGTCAACCAGAGTTGCCACCACTTCCACGGGCATATCGGCAAAGGGAGTGGCGGTGGGGCTGGCCATGGGGCGGCGGCGCTGGCGGCGGGCGGGGGCATCGCTGCCGGGCGCTGCGCAGCCGAACAGGGCAAACAGGGTGGGCTCGGGCAGGGCGATGGTGACCAGCCAGGGCAGCACCGAGCCGTCGTCCACCTCGATCGTCATGGCGATCAGCGGCAGGCTGGCGGCAAAGGGGGCCAGCATCGCCAGGCTGCCATCGCGGCGGAGCGGCGTGATGGCGGGGGCGCCGGCGGTGCGGCCGGCGCCGGCCGGCCCCAGCGCGGCAATCGCCAGGCCAACCTGTTCGGCCAGCAGCTTTTCCAGCCGGGCGATCATCAGCTCGGCGGCCATGGGGAAGGTTTTGGGCATGGGCGCGGGCGCCTCGCCCTTGCCGCCAAAGGCCCGGTCGACCATGCGCAGCACCGGCTCGGCCTCGATCGAGACGAGCAGCGGGGCAGCCCCCGCGCCCACCGCGAACAGGCTGTTGGCGGCCAGCGGCGCGATCGATTGCATCAGCGCGCCGGCATCGGTTTCGCGCGGGCGGGCGCAGTGCAGCAGCGGCGGCTTGGCGCCCTGCTGGCTGAACAGCATGGGGGCAAAGGCATCGGCCAGCTTGCGTTCCAGCCGGCCGCCCATGCGTTCCAGCAGCGGCAGCAGATCCGCGCGCGTGGGGCCCTGGCGCAGCAGTTCGGGGCAATGGCGGGCCAGGGTGCGCTCGGCAATGAAGGCGCGTTCGGGTTTCATCTGCGGGCCGCCTTACTGCACGAGGAAGGTCTTGAAGTAGACATTGTCCACGCCGCCAAAGCCCTCTTCCTGGGTCAGCACGTGGTTGATGGCATCGGCCAGGCGCTTTTGCAGGCGCTCCTTGCCCTGGATGGTGTTGACGTCATCCTCGGGTGTGTCGGCCAGCACTTCCAGCATGGCCGAGCGCACCGCCAGCTCATGCTTCTTCAGCCACATCAGCACCCGCCCGTCGCGGTGGGTAGAGCAGGCCAGCGAGACCTGGATCAGCGCGCTGGAATTCTTCAGATTGGAGGTGAAATCCTCCGAGAAATTGTAATAGCTGGTCTTGAAGGGGCTGCCGCCATCGCCTTCCACTTCGGGCGTGGCGCCTTCCTTGCCGCCTTCGGCCTTGGGCGCGAAGGGGTCTGTATCGCCCTTGTGGATCAGCTTGGGCGAATTGTCCTCGTGCACCTTCTCGCCGCCGCCCAGCACGCCCAGCTTGACCATGGCAAAGGCACCGCCCCCGCCCACGGCCAGCATCGCCACGGCGACGATGATCAGCATCAGCGGCCCCTTGCCCTTTTTCGGCGGGGCCTCGCTTTCGGTCTTGTCCTTGCTCATCGGTGGTCTCTCAATTGGCTGGGGGCGTCAGGGGTCAGGCGAAAATGCCCTGGGCGGTGGAAAGGGCGGCGTCGGCCGCATTGTCGGTGGCAGTGGCGGCAGGCTGGGCGCTGGCGAGGGGCGCCGGGGCGCCGCGCTGGGCGCCCTGGCCTTGGCGCGCGCTGTCCTGTCCGGTGGCGGCATTGTGGCCGGCGCCCGGCCCGTTTTGCGTATTGCCGCTGTTCTGGCCGCCGTTCTGGCCGGTGTTGTCGGAAGGGGCATCGCCGGTGGCGCTGCCGGCGGCGGCCGGGGTGATCGCCGCGCTGATGGCGGCCGCATGCACGCTGGTGAGCGCGCCGGCGGCGTGGGGCGCGGCGGCAAGGGCGGCCTGCGCCGAGGCGGCAAAGGCCGGATCGCTGCTGCTCATGGCCACGCTGAGGGTGCCGGTGGCATCGGTCTGGAAGCGCAGCGCCACCTGGCCGAAGGCGGCGTGGGAAATGGCCGTTTGCACCACGGCCGGGCTGCCGGCGCGGGCGGCCGCGCGCGCTTCCACCAGCCGGTCGACCAGCGCTGCCATATCCTGGCCGGTGGCAGCGGTGACCGAAGAGACCGGCACGCTGGCGCCAGGGCCAGCGGCAGCCGGGCTGGCGGCTGCCTGGCTGGCAGCGAGGGCCGCTGCCTGATTGACGGCAAGGCCGGGGGCGGGCGCAGCGGTGGCCACAGCGGGCTGGCTCGCGCCGGGCGTGGCGGCGTGAGTGGTGCCCGGGGCGGCGTTTG
>DASRYE010000272.1:0-7366 GCA_035653915.1 Novosphingobium sp.
CGAGGGCGGCGCGTTGAAAGGCAAATATCGCGCCTCGCTGGCCGGCGAGGACATGGCGATCGCCGCCTACAACCGGGCGGTGATCGGCGCGGTGAAGGAAGTGGCCGACGCGCTGTCGCAAGTGGCCACCAGGGCCGAGGATGCCGAGGCCCAGCACGCCATCACCCGCGGGCTGGACGAGACGCTGCGGCTGGACCACGTGCGGCTGGCCAGCGGCCTTGCCGGGCGGCTGGATGCGCTGGCGGCCGGCCAGCGCCTGCTGAGCGCCCGCCAGGCCGAAACCGACATCATCGCCGACGGGCTGGTGCAGCGCATCCGCCTTGCCGTGGCGCTGGGCGGGGGCTTTGCGCCCTCGGCCGCCACCGCCACCGCTTCGGCAGACACTCCTTTCATGCGCCCCGTTTCCATGCGCTCTGGCGCCCCTGTGCAGACTGTCGCCCCTGCGCACACTGCCGCGAGGTAATCCGATGAACGAGAACATCCCCGCCGCCACGCTCCTGCAGCCCTCGCGCCTCGCCCGGCGCAAGCGCGCCCTTCTGCTGCTGGGCGGCGTGGTCGTCGTGGCGCTGGTGGGCTGGGGCGCCTATACGCTGCTGACCGGCGCCAGCCAGACCACCGACGATGCCTATGTGGGCGGCAACATGGTGCAGATCACCGCGCGCGAGGGGGGCATCGTCAATGCCATCCACGCCGATGCGACGCAGACGGTGACCGCCGGCCAGCCGCTGATCGACCTTGATGGATCGACGGTGGACGCACAGATGGCCGCCGCCGAGGCGCAGCTGGCCAAATCCGTGCGCGATGTGCGCCAGGGCTTCACCCGGGTGGATGCCGCCGCTGCCGAAGTGGCCCAGGCGCAAACCCAGCTGGCCACCGCCAGCAGCGATCTGGCCCGCCGCCAGGCCGCGGTGAAGGCCGGCGCCGTCTCGGGCGAGGAAGCCGCCCATGCCGCCGATGCCGCCCGCAATGCCGGCGCCGCGCTCACCCTGGCCCGCGCCCGCGCCGCCGAGGCCGAGGCCAGCGTTGCCGGCACCACCATCGCCACCAATCCTGCCGTGCTGGCCGCCATCGCCCAGATCCGCCAGATCGCCGTGGCGCGCAGCCATCTGCACATCACCGCGCCCGTGGATGGCGTGGTGGCCCAGCGCACCGTGCAGCTGGGCCAGCAGGTGGGCCCCGGCACGCCGATGATGACAGTGGTGCCGCTGCAGCAGGTGTGGGTGGATGCCAATTTCCGCGAAACCCAGCTCGCTGATATCCGCATTGGCCAGCCTGTCACGCTGAAGGCCGATGCCTATGGCAGCGCCATCACCTTCCATGGCAAGGTGCTGGGGCTGGCGCCGGGCAGCGGCAATGCCTTTGCCCTGCTGCCGCCGCAAAATGCCAGCGGCAACTGGATCAAGATCGTCCAGCGCCTGCCGGTGCGCATCGCGCTCGACCGGCAGGAACTGGCCGATCACCCCTTGCGCGTGGGCCTCTCGGTCACCGTCGATGTCGATACCTCTAGCCATGAGGGCAAGCCGCTGGTGGGCGCGCCGGCCGCCGCCGTTGCCCAGCAAAGCCAGCCCGATGTGATGCCCGCGGTGGAGGAACGCATCCACAGGATCATCGCCGACAACAGCACGGGCGCCGCGCGGTGAGCAGCGCTGCGGCCCAGCCTGCCGGCCCTGCCCCGCTGCATGGGGCAGCGCTGGCCATCGCGGCGATCTCGCTGGCGCTGGGCAGCTTCATGCAGGTGCTCGATTCCACCATCGCCAATGTCTCGCTGCCCACCATTTCGGGCAATCTGGGCGAAAGCAACGAGACGGGCACCTGGGTGATCACCGCCTTTGCCGTGGCCAATGGCGTGACCGTGCCGCTCACCGGCTGGCTGATGCGGCGCTTTGGCGTGGTCACCACCTTCACCGCTTCGGTGGCGCTGTTCACCGTAGCCTCGCTCTTGTGCGGCATCGCCTGGAGCCTGCCCTCGCTGATCTTCTTCCGCCTGCTGCAGGGCGCGGTGTCGGGCCCGATGATCCCGGGCAGCCAGGCGCTGCTGATCGCCATCTTCCCCGGCGAGAAGCGGGCGGTGGCGCTGGCGATCTGGTCGATGACGGCGCTGGTGGGGCCGGTGATGGGGCCGATCCTGGGCGGCTATATCTCCGATCATTTCCACTGGGGGTGGATTTTCCTCATCAACGTGCCGGTGGGCATCTTCACCGTATCCACCCTGCTGGCCCGCATGCGCGCCTACAACACGCCGCCCACCAAGCTGCCGATCGACCTTGGCGGGCTGGTGCTGCTGGTGCTGTGGGTGGGCGCGCTGCAGGTGGTGCTCGATCTGGGCAAGGATGCCGACTGGTTCAATTCCACGCCGATCTGCGTGCTGGCGGCGATTTCGGCGGTGGCCTTCGTCGCCTGGGTGATCTGGGAACTGACCGAGGAGCACCCGACGGTCGATCTGTCGCTGTTCAAGGGGCGCAATTTCACCGTGGGCTGCGGGTGCTTTTGCCTGGGCTATGCGTTTTTCTTCGCCAACAACCTGCTGGTGCCGCAATGGCTGCAGCAGCAGATGGGCTACACCGCCACCTGGGCCGGCATGGTGGCCGCGCCCGCCGGCGTTGTGGCCATTGCGCTGACGCCGATCACCGCGCGCCTTTCCACCAAGGTGGACATGCGGCTGATGGGCAGCGCCGCGCTGGTGGCCTTTGGCATCAGCTATCTGCTGCGCGCCAGCTTCTCCACCGCGCAGACGGATTTCCTCCATTTCGTGCTGCCAACGCTGGTGCAGGGCATGGCCATGGGCACCTTCTTCATGTCGATGACCGCCATCTGCATCGACCGCCTGCCGCCGCACCGCATTCCCTCGGCCACTGGCATTTCCAATTTCTGCCGCATCACCGGGGGCAGCTTTTCCGCCTCTATCGTCACCACCTGGTGGGATCGGCGCGAAACCCTGCATCAGGCCCGGCTGGTGGATGTGGCCGGCCCCGCCAGCCCCGCCTTCACCCATGCCATGGAGCAATTGCGCGGCCTTGGCCTCAGCACCGCCCAGGCCGCCGGCGTGATCGACCGGCAGATCACCAACCAGGCCTATGTGCTGGGCGCGCAGGATCTGTTCTGGATCAGCGGCATCGGCTCGCTGGCGATGGTCGGCCTCTTGTGGTTCACCCGCCGGCCCATGCCGCCCAAGGGCCCCGTGGCGGCGGATTGACACGGCAGGCCAGGCGCGGGTGGAGAGCCCGCGCCTGGCCTTGCGCCTCTCACACCAGATAATGCGCCGTCGTCTTGGCGGCCACGTCCTCGGCGCTCACGCCGGGGGCCAGTTCCACCAGGCGGAAAGGGCTGTGGTGATCGCCGCGCTGGAAGACGGCGAGGTCAGTCACGATCATGTCCACCACATTGCGGCCCGTCAGCGGCAGGGTGCAGGCGGGGATGAACTTGGGATCGCCGTTCTTGGAGGTATGCTCCATCACCACGATGATCTTCTTGACGCCGGCGACAAGGTCCATCGCCCCGCCCATGCCCTTGATCATCTTGCCGGGGATCATCCAGTTGGCGATGTCGCCGTTTTCGGCCACTTCCATCGCCCCCAGCACGGTGAGGTCAATATGGCCGCCGCGGATCATCGCAAAGCTCTGCGCGCTGTCGAAATAGGCGGAATGGGGCAGTTCGCTGATGGTCTGCTTGCCGGCGTTGATCAGGTCGGCATCCTCCTCGCCTTCATAGGGAAAGGGGCCGATGCCCAGCATGCCGTTCTCGCTCTGCAGCGTCACGGTCATGCCGGCGGGCACATGGTTGGCCACCAGCGTGGGAATGCCAATGCCCAGGTTCACATAGAAGCCATCCTCCAGCTCACGCGCGGCGCGGGCGGCCATTTCATCACGATTCCAGGGCATTATGCGCTCTCCCGCTGCCGCACGGTGCGAAATTCGATCTTCTTCTCATAAGGCGCGCCCAGCGCGATGCGCTGCACATAGACACCCGGCAGATGGATGGCATCGGGATCGAGCGCGCCGGCCTCCACGATCTCTTCCACTTCCACCACCGTGACGCGGCCGCAAGTGGCGGCGGGCACGTTGAAATTGCGCGAGGTCTTGCGGAAGACGACATTGCCGGTGGTGTCTGCCTTCCAGCCCTTCACGATGGCCAGATCGGCAAAGATGCCCTGCTCCAGCACATATTCCTCGCCGTTGAAGAGCTTGGTCTCCTTGCCCTCGGCCACCAGCGTGCCCACGCCGGTTTTCGTGTAGAAGCCGGGGATGCCGGCGCCGCCTGCGCGCATGCGCTCGGCCAGCGTGCCCTGGGGGGTGAATTCCACTTCCAGTTCGCCGGCCAGATACTGCCGCTCGAACTCCTTGTTCTCGCCCACATAGGAGGAGATCATCTTCTTCACCTGCCTGGTGCGCAGCAGCTTGCCGATGCCCTCGTTATCAATGCCGGCATTGTTGCTGGCAAAGGTGAGCGCCTGCGTGCCGGCCTGCCGGATCGCATCAATCAGCCTTTCGGGAATGCCGCAAAGGCCAAAGCCCCCGCTGGCGATCAACATGCCATCGAACAGCAGCCCCTCAAGGGCGGCCTCGGCGCTGGGATAGATCTTGCCGGCCATGCATCCTCACCTGTCTGGATATGGGGGCAGTCTAACCTGCCGGATTGATGCGTTCCAATGATAGTTTTTTTGGGATATCGATAGGCAATGGCAATGAATGAGCCCCCCGGCGCTGCTTGCGGCAGGCCCCGCGGATGAACCGCATCGCCCTCTATCACCTCGAAACGCTGCTGTGGATCGCCAGGCTTGGCACCTTTGGCGCGGCCGCCCGGCGGCTGAACACCACCCAGCCCACCATTTCGGCCCGCATGCGCGAACTGGAGGGACAACTGGGCTATCCGCTGTTCCGGCGCGAGGGGCGGCGCATGCTGCTCACCATTCGCGGGCGCCAGCTGGTGCGCGATTGCGAGCCGCTGTGGGCCGCGCTGGAAAGCACGCTGGCGGCCGACGGGCTGGCCGGCGCCACCGGCGTTGTGCGCATTGGCGCGGGCGAGATTGCCGCGGCCAGCTGCCTGCCCGGCTTCCTGGCCGAGGTGGAGCAGGCGATGCCCGGCGTCACGCTGGATGTGGCGATCAACCTCACCGCCCATCTGGTGCAGGAACTGCTGGGCGCCACAACCGACATGGTGTTCCTGGCCGGCCCCATCGCCAGCCCCGGCATCCGCACCGCCCCCATCGGCGAGGTGGCGCTGCGCTGGCTGGCCGCGCCCGCCACTGCCGCGCGCATGGCGCAAGGGGGCTATCTGGCGCCGGTGTGGTCGCTGCCGGCGCATTCGCCGATCCACCAGCTGATGCTGGAAAGCCTGCCCCAGCGCAGCCCCGGCGCCCGGCCCGCGCCCCCTGTGCGCACCTGCAACAATGTGCGCACGCTGATCGATATCGTGGCGCAAGGCAGCAGCATGGCCCTGCTGCCCGAGACGATGACCCGCGCAAGAGTGGCCGAGGGGCAGCTGGTGGAGGTGCGCGCCGCCCCTGCCCGCCGCATCCGCTTCGATGTCGCCATCCGCGCGGCCGAGAGCGACCCTGTCGTGCTGGCGATCTTCGAGCGCGCCAGCCGGCTGGAGATCGATCCCGAGGGCGGGCCAGAGGGGCGAGTAGCCGCCTAGCCCGGAAACACCACCGTGCGCGCGCCATTGAGCAGCACGCGGTCTTCCAGATGGGCCTTCACGCCCTCGGCCAGCACGCGCCGCTCGATATCGCGGCCCTTGCGCACCAGTTCCTCCGGCTCGTCGGCATGGCTGATCACGCCCACATCCTGGGCGATGATCGGCCCCTCGTCGAGGTCGGCCGTTACGTAATGGGCAGTGGCGCCGATCATCTTGACGCCGCGATCATGGGCCTGGTGATAGGGCTTGGCGCCCTTGAAGCCGGGCAGGAAGGAATGGTGGATGTTGATGCAGCGGCCCGAGAGGAAAACGGCCATGTCATCCGAGAGGATCTGCATGTAGCGCGCCAGCACGATGAGGTCGGCCCCGGTTTCCGCGACGATGCGCTTGATCTCGGCTTCCTGCGCGAGCTTGGTGTCCCGCGTGATCGGCAGGTGGTGGAAGGGGATGCCGTCGATCAGGCTGGTGGTCAGCGCCGTTTGCGGATGGTTGGAGACGATGCCCACCACATCCATCGCCAGCTCGCCGGTCTTCCAGCGGTAGAGCAGATCGGCCAGGCAATGGTCGAACCTGCTCACCAGCAGCAGCACTTTCTGCCGCTCTGCCGCCGGGCGCAGGCGCCAGTCCATGCCATAACCCTTGGCGATGGGGGCAAAGCCCGCGCGCCATGCATCGGGCGTGTCGTTTTCCGGCAGGGCGAAGACGACGCGCATGAAAAAGCGGTCGTTCAGCCGGTCGTTGAACTGTTGGGCATCGAGGATATTGCCCCCGCGGCCAGCCAGAAAACCGGCCACCAGCGCCACCAGCCCGGGCCTGTCGGCGCATTGCAGGCTCAGTGTACAGGTCTGGCTCACGGTTGTCGTCTCCTTGGTTGGCAGGCCGGGATGGATGCGCCGGGGGGATCGGCCGGGCGCGCCTGTTGCCGCCGCCCCATGCCGCGCCGGCCCGCGCTTGGCAAGCCATGGGCACAGGCACGGCGATCGGCTATGGCAAGGCCCCTATGGATAGCCCCCTCCCCCTGTTGCTGCTGCCCGGCCTGATGTGCGATGGCAGCGTGTTCGCCCCCCAGCTGGCCGCCTTCCCGCAGGCGCAGGCGCGCCCCGGCTGGGGGCCCATCGCCAGCCTCACCGCCATGGCCGAGCGCGCGCTGGCCGAGGCGCCGGCGCGCTTTTGCCTGCTGGGCCATTCGATGGGCGGGCGCGTGGCGCTGGAAATGCTGCGGCTGGCGCCAGAGCGGGTGGCCCGCATCGCCCTGGTTTCCACCGGCATTCACCCCACCGCCCCCGGCGAGGCGGAAAAGCGCCACGCGCTGGTCGATCTGGGCCGCACACAGGGCATGGCAGCGCTGGTGGACAGCTGGCTGCCGCCGATGATCGCACCCGGCAACCGCTCCGCCCATGCCGCACCCTTACATGCCATGTGCATGGCCCAGGGGCTGGACGCCTTTGCCGCGCAGGTGGAAGCGCTGCTGGCCCGGCCCGCCACCGATGCCGCGCTGGCCGCGATCCGCGTGCCAACGCTGGTGTGCACCGGCGCGCTGGACCTGTGGAGCCCGGCCGATCAGCATGAGGTGATTGCCGCGCGCATTGCCGGGGCGCGGCTGGAGATTGTGGAAGGGGCCGGGCATTTCCTGCCGGTGGAACGGGCAGAGGCCTTTAACGCTGCTATCGCCAGCTGGCTGGCTGGCTGAAAACACCAGCGGGCTGGCGGTTCCCGGTCCGCCAGCCCGCCT
>DASRYE010000273.1:0-24190 GCA_035653915.1 Novosphingobium sp.
AAACAGCGCCTGCAATTCGCCGCTGGCATACATCTCGCGCACAATATCGCAGCCGCCGATGAACTGCCCGCGCACATAGACCTGGGGGAAGGTGGGCCAGTCGGAATATGCCTTCAGCCCCTCGCGCAGGAACGGGTCTTCCAGCACATCAACGCCCAGATAGGGCCGGCCGATGGCTTCCATCACCTTCACCACGCCGGCCGAAAAGCCGCATTTGGGCGCGGCCGGCTCGCCTTTCATGAACACCACGATCTCATTGTCGGTCACCAGTGTGCGGATACGGTCGGATGTAGCCATGGCGGTTCTCCTGTCAGTGGGTGGGGGGCGTGAAGGTTTGCAGGGCAAGGGCGTGCAGCGCCGCGCCCATATCGGCGCCGATCGCGGCATAGACGAGCTTGTGCTGGGCGATGCGGCTCTGGCCGGCAAAGGCCGCGCTGGTCACTCGCGCGGCCCAGTGGTCGCCATCGCCGGCAAGGTCGATCATCAGCACTTCGGCATCGGGCAGCGCGGCCTCGATGCGGGCCTTGATGGCATCGGCATCCATCGCCATCACACGAAGCTCAGCACTTCGATGGTGATGTCCTCGGTGCCCAGCACCGCGCACTGGCAGGCCAGCCGCGATTTGGAACCCACCCCCACCATCGTGTCGAGCTTGGCGTTTTCATCCGGGCTCAGCCGCGAGACGCCCTTGCGCCCTTCCAGCAGGAAGATGTGGCATTCGCCGCAAGTGGCCTTGCCATCGCATTTGTGGGCCACTTTCTCGCCATGGGCCAGCATGGCCGCGAGGATGTTGTCGCCCTCGGCAACGGTGATGGCGGTGCCCGATGGCTTGAAGGTCAGGGTAGGCATGGGTGTGCTCCGGTTCAGTAGATAGCGGCGCCAGCGCCGGTGTTGATGGAAGCGTCCTTCAGCCGGGCAACCATGAAGGCCACCTGCTCCGGGCTGAGATGGGCGTGAAACGGCAGGGCCAGCGCGCGATCGGCCACCTTTTCGGTGACGAACAGATCGCCCTTCTTCCAGCCCAGATCGCGATAGGCGCGCTGCAGGTGCAGCGGGCTGGAATAGGCATGGGCCTCCATCGCCTCCTTGCGCAGATCCTCGATGATCGCATCGCGGCCCGAGCGCGAGAAGCGCGTGCCCAGGTGGACGACATAGAGGAACCAGTGCACTTCCTCGATATCGGGGGCCACATAGGGCGGCTTGATCCCCTCGAAGCTTTGCATGAAGCCATCATACATCGCCTGTATGCCGCGCCGGCGCTCCAGCAGCACATCCAGCCGGGCCAGTTGCGACAGGCCAAGGGCCGCTGCCAGCTCGCCCATGCCCACCGCCAGCGGCGGCGCGCCCCCGGCCGAGACCGAGGCCCGCTCGGCAAGCGTGCGGCAGGCCATGCGGCGCACCGCCATCGCCAGATCGAGCTCGTCGGTCAGCAGCAGCGCGCCTTCCCCGCAGGCGATCACCCCGCCCTGGCGAAAATCGAACAGGGCAATATCGCCAAAGCGGCCCACCTCGCCCGCCTTGTGGCGCGAGCCGATCGCCTCGCTGCTGTCCTCCACCAGGAACAGGCCATGGGCATCGGCCAGCGCGCGCAGGGCCGGCCAATCGGCCGGGTGGCCGGCGGCATTGGCGGCGATCAGCGCGCGGGTGCGCGGGGTGATGCGCGCCTCGGCCTTGGCCGGCG
Source organism: Novosphingobium sp. (assembly GCA_035653915.1). Lineage (GTDB taxonomy): Bacteria > Pseudomonadota > Alphaproteobacteria > Sphingomonadales > Sphingomonadaceae > Novosphingobium. The sequence goes on from DASRYE010000273.1 coordinate 1,682, forward strand.
CCAGGCAGCCCGACCAGTAGTCGATATCGGCGAACACCGGCGTGGCGCCGGCCGCCAGCACCGCATGGCCGGTTTCGCGAAAGCCATGGGCGGGCAGGATCACCTCGTCGCCCGGGCCAATGCCGCGCGCACGCAGGGCCAGAAACAGCCCCATCGCCGCGCTGGCCAGCCCCACCCCCGCGCCGCGCCCCAGCCTTTGGGCAAAGGCGCGCTCGAAAGCGGGCACCTGAGGCCCCTCGCCCAGCCGCGGGCTTTCCAGCACGGCGATCACCGCGGCGATATCCGCGGCGGTGAAGTCGGGGTCGGTCAGGCTGATCTGCAGCGGCTCGCCAGTGGCGATGGAGACGACATTGGTCATGCGCGCAGCTCCTGCGGGGTGGCCAGCAGCAGGGCGGTGGCCTCGGCCGGATCGGTGGTGAGGCGGATGCAGTGGCCGCTGGTATCCAGCAGGTGCAGGCCGATGGCGCCCAGCTGGCGGAAGGGTTCCTCCAGCACATCATCGACATCGCAGCTGCGCTGGCCCAGCCCCGGCAACAAACGCGCCAGCCCTTCCCTCAGGTGATCTGCGCCCGACCCTGCCCCAGCCCCTGCTCCCAGCGCCGCCATCAGCGCATCGATCCGGGCGATATCCTGCATGTCCAGCGCCATCGCTTCCTCCTATTGCCAGAACCGGCGATCAGGATCGCTGTTCAGCCGCGCCAGCAATTCGGGCAGGCGGTGGAACAGGCTGTCTTCCACCCAGCGGCCGGTGGCATGATCCTTGGCATAGAGCAGCCAGCCCACCGGATCCGCGCACCACAGGATGCGCGCCACATCGATCTCGCCGCCATCGGCATCGACATTGCGCGAGCAGCAGGCCGAGCGCACCAGATAGCCGCCGCAAACAGGGCTTACCGCCGGCGTTACATAGCGATAGCGCAGACGCTGGCCGATCGCCCGGGTGATGCGCAAAAGGTCGATCTCGTTGGGATGGCCCAGGGCCGGGCTGGCTTGCGGGGCGCTGGCTTGCGGAGCCATGCTCATGGCGCGGCCTCCAGCTCTTCCAACTCTTCCTCAAGGCAGCCCACCACGCAAGGCGCCGGCGTGCCGGCCGCGAAATCCACCAGATAAACCGGCGTGTCGCTCTCCTCATGATGGCCGACATTGACGATCTCGCCCACCGCGCCCGCCGGCACGATCACCGCTTCCGGCGCAAAGCCCGGGTGGCTGCCATCGTTCACCAGGGCAAGCGCTGTGCGCACTTGCTGGCCCCAGCGAAACACCGGCGCGCGCAGCGGGATCATGGCCGCGCCTCCGTGGCCGGGCGGGCAGGCGGCAGGGTGCAGGGCAGCTCGTCCTCTGCCTCTTGCGCCTCCCACAGGGCGGCCAGCTCGCGCCGTTTCATCCCCACCTTGTGGCCGCTTTGCGGAAAATCCACGCCATAGATGTAGAATTGCTGGAGGAAGGTGCCGATGGAAGAGACCACCCCCTCCTCGCCCTTGCGCACCAGCAGATCGCCGATCTCCTTGCCGGGATAGGTGCCATCGTTGCGCACATGGCGCAGCGCGCGCACCTTCTCGCCATAGCGGAAGGCCGGCGGGCCGTTGAGTTCGACCACATCGCTGTCGCGCACGATGTTACTCATCGCCCGCCTCCATCCGGTTGAGCACATCGACCAGCACCCTGGCGCCAATGCGATCGCCCCGATCAAGGAACAGCAGCTTTTCGGCCGCCCGCCGCCCCTCGCCATAACAGCCCAGCCGCATGTTGAGATAGGCATAGGCCTTGAGCGTGAAGAGGAAGAAGCGCGGCCGCAGCGCCCCCCAATCGGCAAAATCGGCATCATCGGGCCCCACCGCGCGCCAATCCTCGCCCAGCACGTTTTCGGCCAGCGCCTTGGCCAGGCATTCGCGCGCCACATCCAGCGCTTCCACCAGCCGCCCCTTGTAGAAATAGAAGCGGTAGAGGGCGATCAGCACCGCGGCATGACCAGGCGCCAGCCGGCCGGCATCACGCAGATGCGTCTCGGCCACATCGCTCTGGTGATAGCACAGGGCGGCCTTGTCGAGATGCGCCTGGGCGGCCCAAGGCAGGCCACCGCCCAGCAGCGGATCATCGAGCAGGCCCAGCCCGTCGGCCAGCAGGCTGCCCCGCCCGCTCATGCCGGCTGCCCCTGATAGCGCGGCAGGCTGGTATCGATGATGCAGGTCAGGTCCACCGGGCAGATCGCCACGCATTGGGGCGTGTCGAAATGGCCGGCGCATTCGGTGCATTTAACCGGGTCGATAACGAAAGTGTTCCCCTTCTCGCTGATCGCCTCATTGGGGCATTGCGCCTCGCAGGCCGAGCAATTGGTGCACTGGCTGGCAACGATCCTGTAGGGCATGGGCGCCTCCCTCCCTCAGCTGGCCAACAGGGCGCCCTGGCGGATGGCGGCATCGCCGCGCGCCGCATGGACGATCGCGCCGCTGGCCACCTGCGCCAGATAGTCCTTGAACCAGACGATCGCCGAGGCCTCGATATATTCATGGGCATAGGCATCGACCGGCGCGATGCCGGCGGCGGTCAGATCCGCCTTGGGGCAGCCGCCGATCTTGGCGACGAACACCGCGTGGCAGTCGTTGATCGCCTTGATGATGGTATCGAGGCTGTCTTCCTCGCCAAAGCCGCCCTGGCAATAAAGATCGACCCGGCGATGGCCGACGAATTTGGCCCCCGTGCCAGACAGTTCGTAGATCTGGAATTCCTTGGCATGGCCAAAGTGTTCGTTGATCACGCCATGGCCCTTGGTGGCCACGGCCACCAGCACGCGGATATCGCCGGCTGCTTCCAGCCCGTCCAGCTCGCCGGCCCTGGCCGCCACCTTGGCCTGCCTTTCGGCCTCCACCTGCTGCTGATAGGCCTTGCGGCCTTCGGCGTCATATTCCACCTCCATCGCCATGATCTTGTCGGTGGTGAACTCGGCCGAACGGTCCTCGCCCAAGAGGCCCACCGCATCGGCGCGGCACTGGCGGCAGTGGCGCATCATGTTCATGTCGCCCTCGCAGGCATCCTGCAGCGCCTTCAGCTCCTGCGCCGAAGGGCCGCGCTGGCCGTTGAGGCCGAACACCGTGCCATGTTCGGGCGCACTGATCAGCGGCATGATGTTGTGGAGGAAGGCCCCGCGGCTCTTCACCGCCTTGTTCACCTCGACCAGGTGCATGTCGTTGACGCCGGGGATCATCACTGAGTTGATCTTGGCGAGAATGCCGCGCTCGGTCAGCATTTCAAGGCCCAGCAGCTGGCGTTCGGACAGGATGCGCGCCGCCTCCAGGCCTTCCACCCTTTTGTGATCCCAGAAGATCCACGGATAGATGTGCTGGCCCACCTCGGGATCGACCATGTTGATGGTGATCGTCACATGGTCCACCTTGTATTTGGCGATCTCGTCCACCCAGTCGGGCAGGGCCAGGCCATTGGTGGAAAGACACAGCTTGATATCGGGCGCCACGTCGCTGATGAGGCGGAAGGTCTCGAAGGTCTTCTTCGGATTGGCCAGCGGATCGCCCGGGCCGGCAATGCCCAGCACCGTCATCTGCGGGATGGTGGAGGCGACGGCCAGCACCTTTTTCGCGGCCTGCTCAGGGGTCAGGCGTTCAGACACGACGCCCGGGCGGCTTTCATTGGCGCAATCATACTTGCGGTTGCAGTAGTTGCACTGAATGTTGCAGGCCGGCGCCACCGCCACATGCATGCGCGCATAGTGGTGGTGGGCTTCCTCGGAATAGCAGGGGTGGTTCTTCACCTTTTCCCAGATTTCGGGCGCCATGTCGGCAGGCCCGGCGCTGGATCCGCAGCTGGCCTTGCCGCCATCGCTGCTGGTGCCGCAGCCCTTGTGCTCGGCGATCTTCTGCATCACATCGGCAATATCGACCACCGGCTCGCTGTTCTCAGCAATGCCGGCGAAACTCCCCGGAACGGAACTGGCCATGAGCTGCTCCTTTTCGTGTGTGGCGGCCCTTTGGAAGGCGGGCCACCTGGCTGCCCACCTCTATCGCAAAGCCCGTGCCAGGATCGGCATGTGCCGCTTTTCCGCCATTTCCCGTCCCATCCGGGCCGACATGCGCATGTGGGTTTTGCGCCAATGTTGCGAACATGACAGAGCAGCGCCCCGCCCCCACACGCACGCCGCGCACGCAAAAAAGGGCGCCGGCCCGGGTAGACCGACGCCCAGTTTTGGGCCGCCCCGATCAGCCGCCCAGCGTGGCCAGTGCCTCGCCCAGCGGCAATGCGATAAGGGTGAAATCATGTTCGTCGAGGAAGCGCTTTTCGTTGCGCGTCAACTGTCCGGGATCGACGATGGCATAGTGTTTGGCCGAGGAGCGCTTGATGATCTGGCGCGCATAGGAGCGCAGCATCTGATCGTGGAAACGGCAGCCGGCGAACAGAAAGCTGCGCCCCAGCCGGCGCCGGCGCACTTCCTCGGGGATCGGCGTCTGGATGTCGATCTCGGTCAGCACTTCCACATAATCGGCATCGGAAATGAGGAAATTGCCGGCAGGCTGCGCGCCGCCATGGGGCGTGTAAAGCAGGGTTGGCGCCATATGCGCCCTGACGGCATCGAGCGGCGCGCCATCGGGCCCGTAACAGCGGAACCAGCGGTCCTCGCCGATCCCTGCGCGCGAGATGCCCTGCACCTCGGCCCAATCGGCGCCAGCGGCGTTGAGCGCCGAGCGCATCTCGCCCGCATACCACACATCGACAATCAGCGGCAGGCCCAGCCCCGCCAGCCAGCCATGAAAGGCCGAGGGCGGCACCGGCCGGGCAAAGGCTTCCTTCATCCACGCCGTCAGCGTGTCGCGGAAGCGGTGGCTTTCGATATATTGCGCCGCCGCCCAGGCATTGCCCACCGCCCGGCGCGGCAGGGTGGTCTTGCTGGCGAAGAAGCCGGCGAGGTCCTCGGGCGTCATCGGCGCGGGCGGCGCCCCCAGCGCCGAGATCCCCGGCCCGAGATAGGGCACCACCTGCCCCGCCTTCAGCCCTTCTGCCACTTCGGCCAGCAGGGCGCGGGGGTTTTCCAGCGTCAGTCCGCTCATCTCAGCCCTCCCCATCCTGGCGCTTGCGCGCTTCCACGGTGATCGGCAGGCGGGTGTCCTCGGCCATCTCGGGCAGTTCCAGCACCCAGCCATTGGCGAGGCGCACCCAGCCGCCCCAGAGGGCCGCGCGTTCTGTCTCGACGATCGGCTCCTCAAGGTCCTTCTTGGGCACATAGGCGGATAGCGCGCCTTCCGATCTGCGGATCATCACTTTCATCGCTCTTGCTCCGTTTCAGGCCCGGCATGGCCGGCGGCACCGGCACTGGCCGCATCAGTATCGATGGCGGGCAGCAGCCGCAGGGCCGGCCGGCGGCACAGCGCCGCCTCCAGCCGCCCGGCCAGCGCGGGCACCGCGGCAATGCGCGCGCGGGCCAGCGCACGCACCATCTCCTCGGGGTCGTCCACCAGCGCGAACAGGTCTTCCTCCACCGCCCGCTCGGCCACGCAGAAACGCACCGCAAGGTCGCTGTCCTGCGCCAGGATCACCAGCTGGTCGGCGGGCAGGCGTTCTGCCACCTGGCGGCGCACCTGCGAATCGGGGTCGAAGGCCATGTCGGGCAGCGCGCGGATATCGATGCGGCGGGCCACCCACTGGCGCACTTCCGGATCGGGATCGTGGCGCACCAGCGGCAGCAGCTCCACCGGCATGCGGCGCACCGCGGTCAGGCGCACCATATAGGCGCTGTCGTGGATGGCCGACAGCAGCGCCGGACCGCTCAGCCGCGCGGCCGCCGCTATGCGCACATCCATGTCCTCATCCCTGATCATCTCGCGGATGCGCTCCTCGGGCAGGCGCAGCGTGGCCATCGCCCGCACCTCGGGTTCAGGGTCTCGCAGCAGGGCGGGCAGGCGGAAGGGGTTGCAATAGCGCGCCGCCCCTGCCCGCACCTCGAAATAGGGATGGTCGAGATAGCTGTCGGCCAGATCGGGGTTGCCGCGCAGGAAGCGCTCCACCCGCCGCGCGCGCCGATCGCGGATGCAGGCCTTGCCCCTGGCGCACAGCCCCATCTGGTTGATGGCGATATGCGCGCATTCGCGGCAGCGCACCGGCCGGCCCTGCCAGTCGAGCGGGGGGCCAAGGCCATCCTCGCCCGCTTCGGCCGCCGCGCCCATGCCCCGCCGCCCGGCTCAGGCCGGCACGCAGGTGTTGGGCACCGGGCACACCACATTGCACTGGGCCTCATCGAAATGGCCCTCGCATTCGGTGCATTTGGCCGGATCGATGATGAACACATCGCCCTTCATCCTGATCGCGGCGTTGGGGCATTCGAATTCGCAGGCGCTGCAGCCGGTGCATTGCGAGGCGATGATCTTGTAGGCCATGGCGGATCCTTTGGCTGTGCCGGGTCTGTGCCCGCTGCGTTGCAGAAACCGTGCCAGCGGCGGCAAACCGGGCTTTGCGGCCGGCGGCCAGGGCGCGATTGTCTGGTCTGCGACAAGGGCTTGTCGCAGGGCGCACATGGATATCGGTGGGGGCTGGGATGCCGGCGGGGCTTTAGGGCGCCCGCCCGCAGGCGGCATCATAGGCGGCTTGCGCAGCCACCACGGCGCCCATGCGGGTTTCGGCCCAATCGATCATCAGCCGCAGCGCCGCCAGCAATTCGCGGCCCAGCGGGGTGATGCGATAGGTCACGCTCACCGGCGTTGTCGGCAGCACTTCGCGGGCCAGCAGGCCATCGCGTTCCAGCGCGCGCAGGGTCTGGCTCAGCATCTTTTGCGACACGCCGCCAATGCGCCGCTTCAGCCCGTTGAAGCGCATCGCCCCCTCGCCCAGCAGCAAGAGGATCAGCACGCTCCATTTGTCGCCCACCCGGTCGAGCAGGGCGCGGGTGGGGCAATCGCGCGCATAAGCATCGCCGCGGCCTGCATCTCTGCGGGGGGCGGTTACCTCGGGGTAATCTGGTGAGGGAAAAGTGCCGTCTTGCATGGCTGGTCACTATAGCTAACCAGGTCACTATTGGAAACCACAAGGAGCATGCAAGATGAAGATCGCCGTTCTGGGCGCCAGCGGCCGCGCCGGATCCGAGATCACTCGCGAGCTGGCCGCGCGCGGCCACCAGGTGCTGGCCATCGCCCGCAAGCCCGAGGCGATTGCCGCGCTGCCCGGCGTTGTGGCGCAGGCGGGCGATGCCAGCGATCCGGCCGCGCTCGCCGCCCTCATCCAGGGCTACGACGCGGTGATCAGCGCCCTGCATTTCGACGTCAGCGCCGCCACCCTGCTGGCCGCGCTGAAGCAGGCCGGCGTGGGGCGCCTGCTGGTCACCGGCGGCGCGGCCAGCCTGGAAGTGGCGCCGGGCGTGCGGGTGATCGACACGCCCGATTTCCCCGCGGCCTGGAAGACGGCAGCGCTGGGCGGCATCGCCTTTCTCGACAGCCTGCGCGGCGAGAGCGCCATCGACTGGACCTTCTTCTCGCCCGCCGCGCTGATCTTCGAGGGGCCGCGCCTGGGCCATTATCGCCCCGGCACCGACCAGCTGGTTACCGACGAGGCGGGCGAAAGCCGCATCAGCTTTGCCGATTACGCCATCGCCATGGTGGACGAGCTGGAACAGCACCGCCACAGCCGCGCGCGCTTCACTGCCGCCTATTAACCCCTTCGTCATCAATATGACATTGCCATGCGCCAGATTTTCGCCAGCAATCCGGGGAGAATCAGGGTCATGGCAACAATTGCGATACAAGGGGCGCCGGCGCGCCCCGATATGGACAGCGGGCTTGGCGATGTCGGGCTCTATGGTTTTATTGCGGTTCTGCTGGCCGCGCTGGGCTTCGTGGCCTACAGCATCTATGCCGATGCGGTGGCCGCGGGGCTTCAGACGATGGCGCTGCTGCCGTTTCTTCTGCTGTTCGTCGCCCTGCTGATCGCGCTGGGCTTCGAATTCGTCAACGGCTTCCACGATACCGCCAATGCCGTGGCCACGGTGATCTACACCCATTCGCTGCCGGCCCATGTGGCGGTGGTGTGGTCGGGCTTCTTCAATTTCCTGGGGGTGATGGCCTCCACCGGCGCGGTGGCTTTCGGCATCGTCTCGTTGCTGCCGGTGGAGCTGATCCTGCAGGTGGGTTCCAACGCCGGCTTTGCCATGGTGTTTGCCCTGCTGATCGCGGCGATCATCTGGAACCTGGGCACCTGGTATCTGGGCCTGCCCTCTTCCTCCTCGCACACGCTGATCGGCTCGATCATTGGCGTGGGCGTGGCCAATGCGATCATGCACGGGCGCGCCGGCACCGCCGGGGTGGACTGGACCAAGGCCACCGAAATCGGCCAGGCGCTGCTGTTCAGCCCGCTGATCGGCTTTGGCGCGGCGCTGCTGCTGTTCATTGCCGCCAAGGCGCTGATCCGGGTGAAGGCGCTTTATCAGGAACCCCAGGGCGACATGCCGCCGCCGCTGTGGATCCGCGGGCTGCTGGTGCTCACCTGCACCGGCGTCAGCTTTGCCCATGGCTCGAACGACGGGCAGAAGGGCATGGGCCTCATCATGCTGATCCTGATCGGCACGGTGCCCACCGCCTATGCGCTGAACCGCGCCGTTCCGGCCCATTATGAAGCGCAGTTCCACATCGCCAGCGGCCAGGCCGAGGCCGCCCTTGCCGCCCATGCCGGCGGCGTGGCTGCCCCTGCCGACATCCGCGCCGAAGTGACGCATTACATCGCCGACAAGAAGCTCTCGCCCGCCACGGTGCCGGCGCTGGGCGCGCTGGTGGCCGATATCGACCGGCAGGTGGGCGCCTATCACAGCCTGGCCAAGGTGCCCGCCGCGGCCACCGGCAACATGCGCAACGACATGTATCTGGCCGCCTCCGCGATCAAGCGGCTGGGCAAGGAAAAGGCCGTGGCGTTGAGCGCTGCCGAAGCCAAGACGCTGGACGGCTACAAGAAGGACCAGCTCGACAAGGCCACGCAGTTCATCCCCACCTGGGTGAAGGTGGCGGTGGCCATTGCCCTGGGGCTGGGCACGATGATCGGCTGGAAGCGGATCGTCGTCACCGTCGGTGAGAAGATCGGCAAGACGCACCTCACCTATGCCCAGGGCGCCGTGGCCGAGATGGTGACAATGGCCACCATCAGCGCGGCCGACAATTTCGGCCTGCCTGTCTCCACCACCCATGTGCTGTCCTCGGGCGTGGCGGGCACGATGGCGGGCAATGGATCGGGCCTGCAGCTGGGCACGCTGCGCAATCTGCTGATTGCCTGGGTGCTGACGCTGCCGGTCTCCATCCTGCTGTCGGGCGGGCTTTACGCGCTGCTGTCGCTGGTGGTCTGATCCACCAACCTTTTGATCGAAACCGAAGGGGCGCTGCGAGGCGCCCCTTTTTTTGCGCTTTTTCCCGCCCCTTCCTGCGTAGGCCAAACCGCTGCTGGTGGATTGACTTGTTGATACCAAGTTGCAATAGCGAATCAATATTGCGACTTACTCGCAAAAGAAGGGGTACACATGGAAGAGATTGCCACGCGCAGCCCGCATTCCGGGTCTATCGCGCTTGCCCTTGGCTGCCTTGGGCTGTTCGCTCCGGCCTTTGCCGCCGAAGCCCGGGCCGCAGACGCCGATCAACCGCCCGCCGGCACCGATGCCGGCTCCAATCTGGGCGGCGTTACCGTGACCGACACCGCCATCGACGAGGGCAGCTATCGCACCGAGCGGCTGGCCAGCCCCAAGAGCACGGCAGCGCTGGTCGATACGCCGCGCTCGATCACCGTCATCTCGCACCAGCTGCTGGAAGACACCAATTCCACCACGCTTTCAGAAGCGCTGCGCACCGTGCCGGGCATCACGCTGGGCGCCGGCGAAGGCGGCAACCCGCTGGGCGACCGGCCCTTCATCCGCGGCGCCGACAGCCAGAATTCGATCTATCTCGATGGCGTGCGCGACATGGCCTCGCAAACCCGCGAGGCCTTCGATGTCGAATCGATCGAGGTGGTCAAAGGCTCCGACAGCGTCACCAATGGCTCGGCCAATGCCGGCGGCTCGATCAACATGATCTCCAAGGCCCCCGAGGCCAAGCGCTTCGTGCAGGGCGATGCCAGCTTCGGCAATGCCGCCTACAAGCGCTTCACGCTGGATCTCAACCAGCCGCTCAGCGATTTCGTCGGCTTCCGGCTCAATGCCATGTATCACTATCAGGGCGTGGCCGGCCGCGATGCCACCTGGCAGAAGCGCTGGGGCATTGCGCCCTCGATCAAGTTCGGCATGAACGGGCCGACGAGCCTGCAGCTCGACTGGTATCACATGCATTCCAACGAGCTGCCCGATGAAGGCATCCCCTACTACTACACGCTGAGCAACCAGCCCAACACCAACAACCAGACCGCCCCTGCCGGCACCGATGTGCGCGCGCGCGGCGCCTTCTATGGCCTGGCCGGCCGCGATTTCCGCACCACCAACACCGACAATGTCAGCGCCCGTTTCGAACATCATTTCGACAGCGGCCTGCTGCTGCGCAACACCGCCCGCTATTCCCATACCACGCAGGAATATCTGTGGACCCAGCCCGACGATTCCAAGGGCAATGTGGCCAGCTACGGCACTGTCAGCCGCCGCGCCAATTCGCGCTACAGCTACGAGAACGGCATCGTCGATCAGGTGGATCTGTCGGGCAAGTTCGCCACCGGCGCGCTGAAGCACAGCTTTGCCGCAGCGCTGGAGTATAACTGGCAGAAATCGGCCTATGGCAGCTATTATGCCAATGGCACCACCGGCGCCGCCCTGCCCACGGCCAGCACCTGCCTCACCGCCACATCGAACGGCAACGCCAATTGCACGAGCCTTGCCAACCCCAACCCCTATGATGCCTATTCGGGCACCTTGCAGAAGGGGCCGGCCAATTCGATGACACTGGCCGACAGCTCCACTCTCTCGGCCTCGCTGTTCGACACGATCACGCTGAACGACAAGTGGATCCTCACCCTTGGCGGCCGCTTCGACCATTACGTAACCCACGCCAGCGCCGGCCTCAGCGCCACCACCTATCCCAATTTCGTTGGCACCCGCACCTGGCTCGCGAAGACGGACGACCTGTTCACCTATCAGGCCGGCCTTGCCTACAAGCCGCGCCGCAACGGCACGATCTACATCTCCACCTCCACCGCCGCCATTCCGCCGGGCTCGTTCCTGGCCCAGGGCAGCGAGGACAACAGCCTGACCACCACCACCGGCATCACCGTCAACGACCTCAAGGTGCAGAAGACCACATCCTATGAAGTGGGCACCAAGTGGGATCTGTTCCACAACGCCCTGGCGCTCAGCTTCGACCTGTTCCAGACCCGCACCACCAATGCGCGCACCACTGCCGGCGATGGCACCTCGGTGGCCTTTGTCGGGCTGAAGCGGGTGCGCGGCATCGAGCTGGGCCTCAGCGGCAACATCACCCCGGCGTGGAGCGTGTTTGGCGGCTACACCTACATGGATTCCATCGTGCTGGATGCCGGCACCACCAAGACAACCACCGGCACCTATGTTGCCTATGCGCCGGCCGCGGCCACCGGCAAGCCCTTCCCCAACACGCCCAAGAACAGCTTCACCCTGTTCACCACCTACAAGGCCACCCACCGCCTCACGCTGGGCGGCGGCGCCATCTACATGAGCAAGGTCTATGGCGGCTTTTCCGACAGCCGCCAGGCCAATGCCGATGGCACCGTTACCATCCTGAAGACGCGCGCCACCTATGTGCCGGCCTATTGGCGCTTCGATGCCAATGCCAGCTACAAGCTGAACGACTTCCTGACGCTGAAGCTGAGCGCGCTGAACCTTACCAACAAGCTCTACTACGACCAGGCCTATGCCACCCATTATGCGCATCAGGCCGCCGGGCGCACGGTGATCGGCACCGTCAGCGTGAAATACTGATGAGCGATTGTCCGCATAACGCCGGGCCCGTGTCGGCGCAGGGGGGGGCCTCCCTCCCCCTGCCCGCAGGGGTGCCGGCCGATGCCGAAGCCTGGCGCGCCCTGCTTTCCGGGCCCGCCGAGGCGGCCGCACAGGCGCTCTATCAGGCCGCCCTTGCCGGCGATGCCGAAGCCCAGCTTCTCTACGGCCAGCACCTGCTCGACGGGGCCGGCGTGGTATGCGATCCGGCCGCGGCCCTGGGCTGGTTTCATGCCGCGGCGCAGGCCGGCCTGCCGGCCGCCATCAACATGGTCGGCCGCTGCCTCGATCAGGGCTGGGGCACGCCGCCAGACCCGGCCGCCGCTGCCGCCTGGTTCGAGGCCGCCGCCGCCCGCGGGCTGGACTGGGGGCTCTACAACCTTGCCACCGCGCTGGCGCTGGGCCGCGGCCTGGCGCAGGACCGGCCCCGCGCGCTGGCGCTGTTCCGCCGCGCGGCCGCCATGGGCCATGCCAAATCGATGAACATGGTCGGCAGCTTCCACGAGGATGGCTGGAGCGTGCCGCCCAGCCGCCTGCTGGCCGCCTATCACTATGCCCGCGCGGCCGAGGGCGGCGATTTTCGCGGTGCCTTCAACCACGCCCGCCTGCTGATCGAGGAGGACCAGAGCGAGGCCGCCCTGCCCTGGCTCAACCGCGCCCACGCCGCCGGCACCGCCCGCTTTGCCGGCCAGATGGCCGCCTGGCTGGCCGCCCGGCCAGAGCCCGCCCTGCGCCAGGCCGCCGCCCGCTGGCAAGCCGAAACCCCGGCCGAAAGCCACCCCCGTGCCGCCTGAAGCCACCAAATCCTCCCGCCGACCGCGCAGCGCCCGCCAGTTCTGGATGCGCCAGCTGCACAGCTGGCACTGGATCAGCGCGGCGCTTTCGCTGGTGGGCATGCTGCTGTTCGCGCTCACCGGCCTCACGCTCAACCATGCCGATGCCATCCCCGCCCATCCGCAGGTGACAGACCGCGCTGGCCAGCTGCCCGCCAGCCTGCTGCCGCTGCTGGCCCACCCGGCCAGCGCCGATGCGCCGCTGCCGGCGGCCGTGGCCGCCGCCGCTGCCGAGGCGACCGGCCTCAACCCCGCCGGCCACCCGGCCGAATGGTCTGACGATGCCGCCTATGTGGCCCTGCCGCGCCCGGGCGGCGATGCCTGGGTGAGCATTGCCCGCAAGGATGGCCAGATCACCTCCGAAGTCACCCGGCGCGGCTGGATCTCGCTGCTGAACGACCTGCACAAGGGCCGCAATGCCGGGCCCGCCTGGGGCTGGTTCATCGATCTGTTCGCGCTGGCCTGCGTGATCTTCACCGGCACCGGCCTGCTGCTGCTGCAACTGCATGCCCGCCACCGCCCCAGCACCTGGCCGATCGTTGGCGCAGGGCTGCTGATCCCGGTGCTCATCGCCCATTTCCTCGTTCCCTGATCCCCCCTCGGAGTATCCCCCCGCATGCGCAATCCCTCGCTTCTGGCGCCGCTGGCCGCCGGCCTGGTCGCTACTCCGGCGCTGGCCGGCACCGTTTCGGTGCAGATCCCCCGCGTCGATGTCGCCGAATATCACCGCCCCTATGTCGCCATCTGGCTGGAGCCGGCCGCAGGGGGCAGCCCCCGCACGCTGGCGGTGTGGTATGATGCCAAGCACCGGGGCGAGCCGGGCACCAAATGGCTGTCGGAACTGCGCGGCTGGTGGCGCGTGGCCGGCCGCGCCATGGCCGTGCTCCCTGAAGGGCTGAGCGGCGCCACCCGCGCGCCCGGCCAATATGCCATCCCGCTGCCTGCAGACCTGAAGCCCGGCGCCTACACGCTGAAGGTGGAAGCCGCGCGCGAGACCGGCGGGCGCGAGCTGGTGAGCGTGCCGATCACCCTGCCGCGCGGCGGCGGGCGCGCGGCAGGCCATGGCGAGCTGGGCGCTGTCGCCGTCGCCCTGCCCTGAAACCCTGAGGCCCTGAAGCCCTGAAGCTGATCCCCCTTTCCCCCAAGGAGAATGCCGATGTCCTCTTCCCGTTTGCGCCTGCTGCTGGCTGGCGCGCTGCTGGCTGGCCCCATGCTAGCCCCTGCCGCAGCCTTTGCCCACCGCCCCTGGCTGCTGCCTTCGGCCACCAGCTTTTCCGGTGAGGATCCGTGGGTCTCGGTCGATGCGGCGGTATCGAACGACCTGTTCTTTGCCGATCACTTCCCGATGCAAACCGCCCAGATCCACGTGGAAGCGCCCGATGGCGCGGCCGGCCAGATCGAGAATGCGGCCACCGGGCGCTATCGCTCCACCTTCGATGTGCACCTCACCCGCCCCGGCACCTGGAAGATCGGCACCGACAGCACGATGCTCACCGGCAGCTTCGTGGCCGATGGCGTGGCGCATCGCGTTGGCCGCCGCCCGGGCGGCCCTGCTGGCCCCGGCGGCCCCGGTGGTCCCGGTGGCCCGGGCGGGGAACGCCCCGGTGGCGGCAAGCCCGAACAGGGCAATGGCCCCGCCTTTGCCGGCCCGCCCGTGGCGGCAGAAGACATCCCCGCCAATGCCACCGACATCAAGCTGGTCGAGGCGATCAGCCGCAACGAGATCTTCGTCACCAGCGGCCAGCCCACCACCGGCGTGTTTGCCCCCACCGGCAAGGGGCTGGAACTGTCGCCCATCACCCACCCCGACGATCTCGTCGCCGGCGAGGTCGCCAAGTTCCGCTTCCTGATCGACGGGCGCCCGGCCGCCGGCCTCAAGCTCACCATCATCCCCGGCGGCAAGCGCTATCGCGATGCCGAGGGGGGCTTTGCCGTTACCACCGGCGCCGATGGCGTGGCCAGCATCACCTGGCCATCGGCCGGCATGTTCTGGCTGAACGCGGTGGCCACCGACAACCACCCGGCCGCCCCGCGCGCCACCGAGCGGCGGATGAGCTATACGACCACGCTGGAAGTGATGGCCCCCTGAGCATGGCCAGCCTGCCCGCCGCCGCTCCTGCCGCCGCCCGCATTGCCCTGCCGGCGCGGATAGATGCGGCAGCGGTGCAGGCCCCGCCCGCCGCCGGCACGCTCCACCGGCTGCGCGGCGAGACGATGGGCACGCTGTGGCGGGCCACGCTGGCCGCGCCCGGCATGGCACCGGCGGCGCTGGAAGGCCTCATCACCCGGCGCCTGGCCGGCATTGTGGATGAAATGAGCCACTGGCAGGCGGACAGCTGCCTTGGCCGCTTCAACCGCCTGCCGGCCGGCGGCTGGATGGCGCTGCCGGCCGATTTTGCCCGGGTGATGGCCGCCGCCCTGGCCCTTGCCGAAGCCTCTGGCGGCGCGTTCAGCCCGGCGCTGGGGCGGCTGGTGGATCTGTGGGGCTTTGGTCCGCCGGGGCCGGTGCCCGCCCCGCCGGCAGCCCAGCCGTTGGCCCGCGCCCATGCCGATGCCGACTGGCGCCGGCTGGCCTTTGAGCCCGCCCCTGCCCGCCTGCGTCAACCGGGCAGACTGGCGCTGGATCTCTCCGCCATTGCCAAGGGCTTTGCCGTGGATGCGCTGGCCGAGGCGCTGGTGGGCGCCGGCATCGCCCATTTCGCCGTGGAAGTGGGCGGCGAATGGCGCGGCAGCGGCGTGCAGCCGGGCGGGCAGCCGTGGTGGGTGGATCTGGAAACGCCGCCGGGCGCGGCGCTGGCGCCCTTGCGCATCGCGTTGCACGGCCTGTCGGTGGCCACCTCCGGCACCTATCTGCGCGGCGATCACAACCTCGATCCGCGCAGCGGGCGGCCGGCGGCGGGCGGCATCGTTTCCTGCAGCGTGGTGCATGCCAGCGCCATGATCGCCGATGGCTGGGCCAGCGCGCTGACGGTGCTGGGCCCTGAGGCCGGGCTGGAGATGGCCAACCGCCAGGGCCTGGCCGCGCGGCTGGTGCTGCGGGGAGGCGCCGAGGTGATCAGCACGCCGCTCCGCGCCCTGCTGGCCGATTAGCGCGGCGGCGGGGCCCCATGCGCTTTCGGTTGACAAATTCAATAATGACTCGCAATAGCGTGGCGAGCACGCCGTATCGTCATCGGGGGAGATGTCCCATTTTGGCCGAGAGTACCGCCCTTCTGCGCTTCGTCGACACCCCGCTGGCCGCATTGGGCGCCCCTGGGCCCCAGCGCCGCGCCCCGGCGGCCCGTGCGCCCCAGGCCCCGTTCCTGCGCACCGCACCCTCCTATGCGGCGCCCCGGCCGCGCCAGCGCCTGGCCGCCGCGATCGTCTCGGCCGGCACGGTGGCGGCGCTGTTCTCGGCCATCGCGGTGATGAACGCCATGCATGTGGCCCACCGCGAACCGCGCATCGTCGCCATCAACCTGACCCCGCCGATGGCGCCGCCGCAGCCCCCCAAGGCCAAGCCCGCGCCCACCCCCAGGGAAGCCGTGGCCCAGCCCGCCACGCCGGCGCCCGCCCAGCCGGCCGCCACCGCAGCGCCGGCGCCGATCGCGGCGGCCCTGCCCGTCAACAGCGCGCCGCCTGCGCCCCCCGCGCCGGCCGCAGCGCCGGCACCGGCGCCCGCCCCTGCCGCGGCGCCCGCCGCCCCCGCCATGGCCGAGGCGGGCGATCTGTCGGCCCGCATGCTCTCCTTCGTGGCGCCCACCTATCCCATCGATTCGCGCCGGGCGCATGAGGAGGGCACCGTCGTCCTCTCGCTGCTGCTGGGCACCGATGGCCGCGTGCAGGAGATCCAGGTGGCCCACACCAGCGGCTCCCCCCGGCTGGATAGCGCCGCCCTTGCCGCCGTGCGCAAATGGCGCTGGGCGCCAGTGGTGCGCGATGGCCAGCCGGTGCTGGTGCGCGGCACGGTGCGCATTCCCTTCCTGCTGAAGCGCTGACCGGCCCTCTCAGGCCTCGATGGCGCCGCGCTGCCAGCGCGCGCCTTCCAGCGCATAATGCAGCCGCCGGTTGAGCGCGCCCGGGCAGCCTTCCCAGAAGGTCACCGCATCGGGCAGCAGGCGGAACCATTTCCAGTAGTCTGGCCGGGCGATGGGCGCATCGCTTTCCAGCAGGGCGTGGAAGGCGGCCAGCTGCGCGCCCTCGTCCACCAGCGGACGACCGTGGAAGGAGACCGTGCGCGCGGCCATCACCGCCCTGTCTTCCTCGGCAAAGCGGCGGTCGCATTCCGCCTCGCCGGCAATGTCGATAGTGCCGGTCAGGTTGATCGACTGGGCCGTCTCGCGCCAGTAGATCGACACCGCCGCCCGGCCCGTGGCCAGCATCTCCAGCCCCTTGCGGCTGCCGAAATTGGTGGTGAACAACAGCGCGCCGGCCTCCACCTCCAGCATCTGCACCGTGCGCGAGGAAGGCACCCCCGCCACCGAACTGGTGGCGAAGGTGACATAGGCCGGCTGCTCCGCGCCGATCGCCAGCACATGATCATACCAGGCGCGCACCAGCGCCAGCGGATGATCAGGCGCGCCGGCCGCATCCAGCCGCCCGGCATGAGCGGGCGTTTGCGGAAACACCACCTGCGACATCAGAAGCTGTAACCGATGGTGCCGATGATCTGGCGCGGCGGGATATATTGCTGGCTGGTCAGCCCCTGCTCGTAGGGCGAGGTGTAGCGCGAGCTGACCCCGGCCACATCGGTGGCATTGCTGACCGACAGCGCCAGATGGAAGCGGCTGTGGGGCGGCTCGTAGGCCAGGCTGAGGTTGATGAGATTATAGGCCGGCTCGTGATCGAGATAGGCCTCGTTGAAGATCCGCGCCTGCCGCGCGCCGACATGGACATACTGGATCCACGGCGTCAACTTGCCGCCCATGAACGCAATATCATAAGACACATCCAGCGAGGCGGAAATCTCGGGCATGTTGGGCGGCGTGTTGCCATAGATATCCTTGGCAGAAGCAATCACCCCTGCCCAGCAGCTGCTGGAATAATACTGGCCGCCATAGGCGCAGGCGCCCACGCTGCTGTAGGCATTGTTGACGATGGTGGGATAGAGCACGTTGGTATGGCTGACCACCTTGCCCTGCTCGACGGTGAGGTTACCGTTGATGTGCAGCCGCCCTGCCATGCCGGTATAGCTGGCCTCTGCCTCGCCGCCCCAGATATGCACCAGCGGAATGTTCGACATGCCCTGATCGAAGGGGATCGGATCGGTCTCGATATATTGCATGTTCTTGTAGATGTAGAAGAAGCCCGCCATGTTGAGGCGCAGCTTCTTGTCGAAGAAGAAGTTCTTCGAGCCGATCTCGAAGGCGGTGTTGTGCTCGTCCTTGAAGGTGTAGGGCACCAGCGCGGTGCCGGCATTGCCATTGGCACCGCCCGCCTTGTAACCGGTGGCAGCGCTGACATAGACCATGTTCTGCGGGCTCAGCGTATAGGCCAGCTCGGCGCGCCAGGTGGGCACGCTGGTCTCGTCCTTCAGGCCAAACAGCGGATCATTGCCATATTCGGAGAAATTATGGCTGAGGTGATCGTGCGATTCGTAATTGTAGCGCGCGCCGGCGGTCAGCTTCAGCTTGTCGGTGACAGGATAGCTGAACTGCACGAAAGGCTCCACCACCAGCCGCACGTCGCGCGTCCAGTTGCCATAGGACAGGTTGCTGGGAATATCGGCCGAGGGCGTGGACGGATCGACATAGGCGGGCGTCGCGTCGCTGGCATTGGTGCCGTAATATTCCAGCGTGTAATCCTTGGCCACGCGGCGCATGAAGAACACGCCCGCCGTCCAGCTCAGCTTCGATCCGGGTTTGGAGATGAAGTCGATCTCTTCCGAGGCCGATTCCTCATTGTGATTCCACGTCGGCACATATTCATAGGCGCCATAGCGGTCGAAGGTGGTGAAGGTCACATTCTCGGCAAACTCGCTCTTGTAGGAGCGATAGGCCGAGACCGAGCGGATCGAGAAAACCGGCAGATCCCAGTTCAGGTTGAGATGCACCATCGTCGACTTGTAGTAGTTCTTCGACAGGTAATCCTGCGAAAGCACCCGCGGATCGGGATTGGGGTCGTTCAGCCACTTCTGCGCCGGGCCATGATCGTGCTGGCGGGTCCACTCGCCAGTCAACGTGGCCGAAAAAGTGCTGCTGGGCTGCCACAGCACCGCGCCCTTCACTGCGGTATCATCGGCATCGTCGAGGTCATAGCCGGGGTTCACCGTGTTGGTGGTAAAACCGTCATGGCTCAGCCGCTGGCCCGACAGGCGCACCGCCACCGTGTCGCTCAGCGGCACATTGATGGCGCCGCGCGCGCGGATGTAGTTGTAATCGCCCAGGCTCACATCGAAATTGCCGCTGATCTTGTCGAGCTTGGGCTGGTTGCTCACCAGCAGCAGCGCGCCGCCGATCGCCGAGACGCCATAAAGCGTGCCCTGCGGCCCGCGCATCACTTCCATATGATCGAGATCGAACAGGCTGTGGCCCAGCGAGACGCTGTCGCCCACATAAACGCCATCGATGAACATCGCCACGCCCGGCGCGGTGGAGCCGGGGTTTTCCGGCGTGCCCGAACCGATGCCGCGAATGCTGGGCACGGTTTCGCGCCCGCCCGTCTTGCGCACGGTAAGGCCCGGGGCCATGCCGCTGAGGTCCGTCACATCCTGCACATTGGCGCTGTCGAGGATGTTCGAGGGCAGCACGGTGATCGCCAGCGCGGTGGATTGCAGCTTGCTGCTGCGCCGCTCGGCGGTGACGAGAATGTCGCCCTGGGCCGCGGGCGCTTCGCTTGCCCCCGCGTTATCCGCCCCCGCTTCATCCGCTGCCGCCTCATGCGCCGCTGCCTCGCCCGCGCGGGCCTGGGCAGCCGTGCCCAGGCACCCTGCCCACAATGCCGCGATCACCGCTGATTCGCCGAGGCGCCAGCGCCCCTTATGCCTGATTGCTCTCATGTGCGTGCCCTCATGTCTGGTTCCCGTCATCGCGGGATGCCCGTGAATGGGTGCGTTTCCACCCTGTTATGTTCGATTTTGGTCGTTTTTTGTTATTACGAACATGAGTGAACCATGAAATCCCCACATTGGCAAGTGTGCATTGCGGAAAAACACGTCCCGCAATGCCCCTGCAGTTTACGTATCGCCAAAACCATATTCAGGGATGCCCTGGCCGGACCCATAATATTTGAAGGGCAGGAACTTGCCCGAAAGGGTGAATTTCACCCGGTCTCCCTTGGGGTGGGGCAAGCGCTCCATCTCCATGTCGAAATCGATGGCCGACATGATGCCATCGCCAAATTCCTCCTCGATCAAGGCTTTCCATGCCGGTCCATTGACCATCACCAGCTCGTAGAAGCGATAGATCAGCGGATCGGTGGGCGGCATCGGGCTGCCGCGATGGGGCACTTCGTTCAGCATCCGCTCTTCCTGCCCATCCAGCCCGAACAGGCGCGCCGCATTGGCGGCCAGCGGCTTGGGCAGCTTCATCTGCCCCAACAGTGCGCCCACGATCAAAACCGGCGAAAGTCCGCCAATTTCATCGCAGATATGGCGCCAGCTCCAGCCCTCCTGCCGCTTGCGATCGAGGATCTTCTCCACCAGCTGTTCCCGCTTCATGCTCTTGCTCCCTTGTGGGCCGGCAGCAGGCGCGCTGCAGGCGCGAAATATGCGTGATAGGTTCAAAACAGTGTATGGTTGAAAAAGAACATTGCAAGCCATAAGCTGGCCGCCCCAGCCGAAAGGACCGATGCATGCCAGCCATTCCCCAGCCCCCGCTGCGCGATCACGGGCGCTTTGCCTACAGCCCCATCCACGCCCGCCCCGCCTACGACTGGCAGCGCCCCGAAGGCGGCAGCGCGCGGCTGGCCGTCTACATCGGTTTCAACATCGAACATTTCGCCTTTGGCGAGGGGCTGGGCGCCCGGTTGGGCGCCTTTGCCGGCGAGCCCGACGTGCTCAACTACAGCTGGCGCGAATATGGCAACCGGGTGGGCGCCTGGCGCTGCCTCGACCTGTTCGACGCGCTGGGCCTGCCCACCGGCTGCCTGATCAACACCGCGCTCTACGACCATTGCCCCGAACTGGTGGCCGCCTTCGCCCGCCGCGGCGACGAGCTGATCGGCCACGGCCACAGCAACGCTGCCCGCCAGAGCGACCTGCCCGAAGCCGAGGAACGCGCCCTGCTGGCCGCCTGCCGCGCCCGCATCGCCAGCCACAGCGGCACCGCGCCCGATGGCTGGCTTTCCCCCTGGATCGCCGAAACCCACGCCACGCCCGATCTGCTGGCCGAAACCGGCTATCGCTACACGCTGAACTGGGCGCATGACGACCAGCCCACGCGCCTGCGCACCCGCGGCGGCGAGGGGCTCTGGTCGATCCCCTACCCGCAGGAGCTGAACGACATTCCGATGATCATCGCCCGCCAGCTGGATGGCCAGGCCTTTGCCCGCATGATCATCGACAACTTCCTGGAAATGCGCGAGCAGGCCAGCCAGCAGCCGCTGGTGATGGGCATTGCCCTGCATCCCTATCTGGTGGGCCAGCCCTATCGCCTGCGCCATTTGCGCGGCGCGCTGGAAGAGATCTGCCGCGCGCGCGATGCCGGCGATGTGTGGCTGGCCACCCCCGGCGCCATCTGCCGCCAGATGGAAGCGCTGGCCGCCGAGGGGCGTGTCTAGCGGCGCACCACCAGCCGCTCGGCCAGATCGACCAGCCCGATCAGCGCCAGCGACAGCGCCGCCGAACAGAAGATCGCCGCCCACATCTGCACCAGGTTCAGCCAGGCCGTGGCCAGCACGATGGCCGCGCCAATGCCGTCTGCCGTGCCGGTGAATTCGGAGACGATGGCGCCCACCACCGCCGCGACGATCGCCAGCCGCCCGCCGGCAAACAGATGCGGCAGGCTGGACGGCAGGCGCAGCCGCAGGAAAATGTCGAGCCGGCTGGCCGCCAGCGCGCGAAACACTTCCAGCGCTTCTGCATCGATCGCCTGCAGCCCGGCCATCGCGTTGATCAGCATGGGGAAAAACGCCGCAATCGCGGCCACGATAACGTGCGGCGTGGCATTGAAGCCAAACACCACGATCAGCGCCGGGGCAATCGCCACGATCGGCGTGACATTGAGCAGCAGCGCCACCGGAAAGATCGCATCCCTGAGGAAGCGGAACTGCACGAAGCAGATCGCCAGCAGCACCGCCGCCAACCCGCCCAGCACCAGCCCCGCCAGCGCCACGCTGGCCGTTGTCCACACATTGGCGGCATAGAAAGCCGGGCGCGCGGCCAGATCGCCCGCCACATCCAGCAGCGAGGGCAAGATCGCCCCGTGCCGCCCCGCCACCCACTGCCAGGCCAGCCCCAGCAGCAGAAAGGTAATGGCCGGCGCCAGCAGGCGGCGCGCAGGCTGGGCGATCATGGCCGTTCTCCTTCGCCAAGGCCTGCCCACAAGGCGTGCTTCACCTGCGCCACCAGTGCGGCAAATTCGGCCGTCTCGGTCATTTCCCAGCGGCGCGGGCGGGGCAGGTCGATGGCGATATCGGCATGCACTCGGCCCGGCCCCGGGCTCATCACCAGCACCCGGTCCGACAGCAGCACCGCCTCGAAAGCGGAATGGGTAACGAACAGCACCGTCTTGCGGTGCTTCTCCCACACCTCCAGCAAGCGCCAGCACAAGGCGTTGCGGGTCAGCTCGTCGAGCGCGGAGAAAGGCTCGTCCATGAACATTAGCGGCGCGCCCACCACAA
>DASRYE010000274.1:0-5203 GCA_035653915.1 Novosphingobium sp.
CCCCCCCCGCCTGTTCCGCGTGTCGTTCACCGGCGAGCTGGGCTTTGAAATCAACGTGCCGGCCGAACATGGCCGCGCCGTGTGGGAAGCGATCTGGAAGGCGGGCCAGCCTTATGCGATCACCCCCTATGGCACGGAAACCATGCATGTGCTGCGCGCCGAGAAGGGCTACATCATCGTGGGCCAGGATACCGATGGCACGCTGACGCCTTACGACGCGGGCCTGGCCTGGGCGGTGGGCGCCAAGAAGGCGGATTTCGTCGGCAAGCGATCGCTGGCGCGCAATGATCTGGTGCGCAAGGGCCGCAAGCAGCTGGTGGGCCTGCTCACCGAGAACCCCACCACCGTGCTGGAGGAAGGCGCGCAGATCGTGCTGGATCCCAAGGCACCGGTGCCGATGCCGATGGTTGGCCATGTCACCTCCAGCTACTGGAGCGCCAATCTGGGCCGTTCCATCGCCATGGGCGTAGTGGCCGATGGCCATGCCAAGATGGGCGACACGGTGTTCATCCCGATGCCCGAAGGCACGCTGCGTGCCACCATCACTTCCACTGTCTTCATCGATCCCGAAGGGAGCCGCCTCAATGGCTGAGACCATCACCATCGCGCCGCTGGCCATTGGCGCGGAAGATCTGGCGCTGGGGGCAGGGCCGCAAGTGCTGGCGGGCGCTGCCATTGCCCAGGCGCCGGCGGCCACCCGCTGGTCGCTGCGCGCGCGTGATCCTGATGTGCTGGCCGGCCTTATCGGCCGCGCCCTGCCGCAGAAGATCGGCGAGACGCTGCATGGCATCGCCAAGCTGGGGCCGGATGAATGGTATGCCCTGCTGCCGGCCGATGAAGCGCTGCCCGATGGCGCGGGGCTGCCGGTCTGCGTGGTCGATGTCTCCTCGCGGGCCATCGGCATCCGCGTGGAAGGGCAGGGCGCGGCCGACATCATCGGCGCCGGCTGCCCGCTGGATATCGCCGCCATTGCGCCGGGCCGGGCCACCCGCACGGTGTTCGAGACGGTGGAGATCGTGCTGTGGCGCGAGAGCGAGACGCGCTTTCACATCGAGGTGTGGCGCAGCTTTGCGCCCTGGCTGTGGAACGCCCTGATCGCCAGCGCGGGCTGAGCCTTTCCCGGGGCTGGCGGGAAGGAAGGGGGCGCGGCGCGGCTTTGGCCGTCTCGCGCCCCCTTTTTGCATCCTCAATCCCAGCCCAGCATCGATCCTGCCCAGGGATAGGCCGCCAGCAGCGGCGGCAGCGCATCATGCTCCAGCGATTCGCGGGCCAGCAGGGCGGTCTGCTCGGCCAAGTCTGCCAGCTCGTCGCTGCGCGCCACTACATCGATGCTGCGCGAGAAGCGCCCGCGCGGCAGCGGTTCCACCCGCAGCTGCGGCAACAGGCCCGGCAGCGCCGCCAGGCACAGCAGCGAGGTGATGCTCCAGCCGATGCCCATCGCCACCGCCGTCAGCTGCTGGTTGATGATCTCCACCTCGATCACATTGGGCAGGCGCAGCTTCATGCGCGCCAGCTGGCTTTCGATGCGCTGGCCCATGCCGGTATCCAGCGAATAGCGCACGAAGGGCAGGCGGTCCTTGATCTCGCCGGGGTCTGTCGAGCCTTCGTAGCTGGCCGGGAAGACCATCAGGAAGGGGTCGTCCATCACCCGGTGGTGTTCCACGCCCTCGTGCTTTTCCAGCGTGTTGCTGCCGGTCACCAGCATGTCGTAGCGGCGCTGGAGGAAATCCTGCTGCTGGTTGAGCGAGATCCCTGCGCGGATCGACCAGCGCCCCACGCGGTTGCCATGGCGGCGCAGCAGCGGTGCGGTCAGCAGCGTGGCCAGGCTTTCCGACATGCCGATGATGATCTGGTCGATCGGCTGCTGGGCGCCCTCGCGCACTTCGTCATACATGGTGCGCGCGGTGGCCAGCAGGCGCTTGGCCCGCTGATAGAGCGCGCGGCCCGCAGGCGTGAGGCCCAGCGGGCGCAGCGCCCTGTCGAACAGCGGCGTGCCCATGCCGCTTTCCAGCCGCGTGATGGTTTGCGACACGGCCGACTGGGTAACGCGCAGCTGCTGGGCGCTGGCTGTCATGCCGCCCAGTTCCACTGTCAGAACAAACACTTCCAAAGCATGGAGATCAAATTCCGGGGGCAGGCGCAAGGGGCGTTCTCCGGTTCAGCGATAAAGGGATCTGAACTATCGTATTATAGATACTTATCGGTGCGCAAGGGCGTTCCATCTCCCGCCGCCATGCGTAAGCTGGGCGCATCCAATCGGGGAGATAATCGCGTGGCTCTCATCAAGCCGGATTTCGTGCTGCTGGTATCCTGCGTCGATCGCAAGGGCATCGTTGCGGCCATTGCCAATTCCATCGCGGCGCAGGATTGCAATATCGTCGAGAACAGCCAGTTCGGCGATGCCGAAACCGGCCGCTTCTTCATGCGCGTGGCGATCGCCGCGCCCAAGAGCGTCTCGGTCGACAGCTTCAAGGCGGCCTTCCTGCCGGTGGCCAGCGCCTACCATCTCGACTGGCAGGTGCATGATCTGCATGTGAAGCAGCGGGCGATCATCATGGTCTCCAAGGGCGGCCACTGCCTGAACGACCTGATCTACCGCACCGCCACCGGCTTCCTGCCGATGGAGATCACCAGCATCGTCTCCAACCACATGACCTGGGCGCGCCGCGCCGAGCATGAGGGGCTGCCCTATCACTATCTGCCGGTCACGCCCGAAACCAAGGCGGCGCAGGAAGAGAAGCTGATGGCGCTGATCGACGAGGAGCAGGTCGATCTCATCATCCTGGCGCGCTACATGCAGGTGCTCTCGGATGCCACCTGCCGCAAGCTGGAAGGCCGGGTGATCAACATCCACCATTCCTCGCTGCCCGCCTTCAAGGGCGCGCGCCCCTATCACCGGGCCTATGAGCGCGGCGTGAAGCTGGTGGGCGCCACCGGCCATTACGTGACGCCGGATCTCGACGAGGGCCCGATCATCGCCCAGGATGTGACCCATGTGGACCACGCCGACACGGTGGACGACCTCATTGCCCAGGGCCAGGAAACCGAAAGCCGGGTGTTGACACGCGCGGTCAAGGCGCATCTGGAACACCGGGTGATGCTGAACGGCCAGCGCACGATTGTGTTCAAATAACCCGCCGCCTGCCAAAGGAAATGTGATGAGCGAGCACCGGCTCTATGCCGATCTGGAAGGGCTGGGCATTGCCTGGCAGGCGCTGGAACATGAGGCGGTGTTCACCGTGGAAGACAGCGCCGCGATCCACGCCGCGCTGCCCGGTGCCCACACCAAGAACCTGTTCCTGAAGGATGCCGGCGGCCAGTTCTGGCTGGTCACCGTGGATCACGAGAAGCGGGTGGATCTGAAGGCCACGGCAGGGGCCATCGGCGCCAAGAAGCTCTCCTTCGGCAAGGCCGAGGATATGGCGGCGCTGCTGGGCGTGGCGCCGGGCGCGGTCACGCCGCTGGCGGCGATCAACGATGGCGCGGGCGCGGTGCAGGTGGTGCTGGATACGGCGCTGGCCGGGGCCGCGCAGGTGCATGTGCACCCCTTGCGCAACACCGCCACCATTGGCCTTGCCGGCGCCGATCTGTGCCGCGCGCTGGCCCATTGGAACCATGCGCCGCTTATTGCCACCATTCCCGAACGCGCCCCTGCCTGAGGCCCTGCTCATGAGTGTTTCCGCCTTCGACCTGTTCAAGATCGGCATTGGCCCGTCCAGCAGCCACACGGTGGGCCCGATGGTGGCTGCCCGCCGCTTTGGCGAGGCGCTGGAGGGCGAGGGGCTGCTCGCTGCCGTCGCCCGGCTGGAGGTGGACCTCTATGGCTCGCTGGCGCTGACGGGCAAGGGCCATGCCAGCGATGTGGCGGTGATCCTGGGGCTGGCCGGCCACCTGCCCGCCACGGTGGAGCCCGATGCCGTGCCCGCCATCCTGGCCGATGTGGCCGCGCGCGGGCGCATTGCCTTCATGGGCCGCCACGATGTCGCCTTCGATCCGGTGGCCGACATCCACTTCCTGATGCGCGAGCGCCAGCCCTTCCATTCCAACGCCATGGCCATCGCCGCCTATGATGCCGCCGGCCAGCAGATCGCCCGGCGGTTCTATTATTCGGTGGGCGGCGGCTTTGTGCTGGATGAGGAAGAGGCGCTGCGCAACGCGCCGGCGGCGGATGAGGTGCCGGTGCCCTATGCCTATGCCTCAGCCGCCGAGCTGATGGAGCTGGGCGAGGCCAGCGGCCTCACCATCTGCCAGATGATGCTGGCCAACGAGCTGGCCCACCGCACCCGCGCCGAGGTGGAAGCCGGGCTCGATGCGATTGCCGACACGATGGCCGCCTGCATCGACCGGGGCTGCGCGCAGGATGGCGTGCTGCCCGGTGGCCTCAAGGTGAAGCGCCGCGCCGCGCGCCTCGCCAGCGAACTGGCCGCCCGCCAGCAGATGGCGCTGAACGAGCCGCTCGCTATCCTCGACTGGGTGAACCTGTGGGCGATGGCGGTGAACGAGGAAAACGCCGCCGGCGGCCGCGTCGTCACCGCGCCCACCAATGGTGCGGCGGGCATCATCCCGGCGGTGCTGCGCTATTACGAGCGCTGCTATCGCGGCACGCGTGAAGGGCGGCGCAGCTTCCTGCTGGCGGCCGCTGCCATCGGCAGCCTCTACAAGCGCAACGCCTCGATTTCCGGCGCCGAAGTGGGCTGCCAGGGCGAGGTGGGGGTGGCCTGCTCGATGGCTGCGGCCGGCCTCACGGCGGCGCTGGGCGGCACCAATGCGCAGGTGGAAAACGCCGCGGAAATCGCCATGGAACACAATCTTGGCCTCACCTGCGATCCCATCGGCGGGCTGGTGCAGATCCCCTGCATCGAACGCAACGCGATGGGCGCGGTGAAGGCCATCGATGCCTCGCGCCTTGCCATGCTGGGCGATGGCAGCCACGTTGTCAGCCTCGACAAGGTGATCGAGGTGATGCGCCAGACCGGCGCCGACATGCGTGACAAATACAAGGAAACTTCCCAGGGCGGCCTCGCCGTCAACGTGGTGGAATGCTGATCAATCAAGGGTTTGAGCCATGAAGATACTGGTGCCGGTGAAGCGTGTGATAGACTACAACGTGAAGCCGCGGGTGAAGGCGGACGGGACGGGTGTGGACCTGTCGAACGTGAAGATGAGCATGAACCCGTTTGACGAGATCGCGGTTGAAGAAGGG
>DASRYE010000275.1:0-14316 GCA_035653915.1 Novosphingobium sp.
TTAGAAGCCCCTGCCCCTGCCGATCAAGCGGCGCGCGGCGGGGCTGTGGATATGTCGGGGGGCATCTGCGGGCACCGGTGGGCAGGGCGCGGGGCTTGGGGCAGCATGCGGCGCAGATGTCATAATTGTCATGCCAGTGTCATCATGTAAATCCGCAAGATGATTGTGAAGAGGGCAGAAATAGTTTCCCCCGCGGGCGCTTCATGCAATATCGCGCCGTGTGAATGATGGCCAAGGGGGCTTTATGCAGGGCACGATTCTGGCGTTCGATTTCCGCAGTGGCGAGGGTGTCATTTCCGGCGAAGACGGGTTGCGCTATCGCATCACCATGCAGGAGTGGAAACATGCCCTGCCCCCTGCTGTCGGCCAGACGGTGGATTTTCAGCCAGCCGGCGATATCGCCGGCGCGATCTATGTGATCCAGCAGCCATCGCCCTTCAGCGGCGACAAGAACCGGCTGGTGGCTGCGCTGCTGGCGCTGTTTCTGGGGATGCTGGGCGTTCACAAATTCTATCTGGGCAAGAACACCGCCGGCCTCATCATGCTGGCCGGAGGCACCATTGGCTGGGTGCTGGTGCTGCCGGGCCTTGCCGTTGCGGTGATCGCCTTCATCGAATTCATCATCTATCTGACGACATCCGATGCCGATTTCGCGGCGCGCTATGTGAACGGCCCCAGGGCCTGGTTCTGAACGGCGGCGGGGGGCAGCCCTGCCCCCCAGGCCCGCCCCCTAAAGCAGCGCCTCGATCGCGCCGGCCAGCTTTTCGGGCGCATCGGCGGGGGCAAAGCGGCGGATAACGCGGCCTTCGCGGTCGATCAGGAATTTGGTGAAATTCCACTTGATGCGCTGCGTGCCGAACAGGCCGCGCGCCTCGCGCTTCAGCCATTGCCACAGCGGCGGAGCGCCGGGCCCGTTCACCTCCACCTTGCCCATCAGCGGGAAGGAGAGGCCGAAATTCACCGCACAGAATTGCGCGATCTCTTCCGCGCTGCCCGGTTCCTGCCCGCCAAACTGGTTGCAGGGAAAGGCAATCACTTCAAAGCCCTGCCCGCCATAGCGCCGCCACAGCGCCTCCAGCCCCTTGTATTGCGGGGTGAAGCCGCATTTGCTGGCGGTGTTCACCACCAGCACCACCTTGCCCAGCCGGTCGGCGAGGGAAATCTCCTCGCCACTGGCCAAGCGGGCGGTGAAATCGGCAATGGTGGGCGCGCTGGTCATGGCAGGGCTCCTCTGTAGCCGCGATCAGGCCGCGTGGGGGAAATCAGCCAGGGCGTAGAGTTCCATCACCTCGGCGGTGCTCAGGCGGTGGTCGCTCTGGCGCTCGATGGCATAGGCATCGCGCTCGCCCTCGGGCAGCAGGGCGATGAAGCGCACCAGATCGGCCAGCGCGCCCTGGCGCAGCGCCTTCAGCCCATCGAGCAGGCCGCCGCCATCGTCGGCGCGGTGCAGGCTGGCGGTCTCTGTCCAGTCGATCGTGCCGGGCTGATAGGGCTCGCCACGGAAAGTGCTGGGCGGTTGGCTCATTTCTGCAAAATCCTCTCTGGTCGCTCTGCCCGCCCGGTGCCGATGGCGAGGCGGGCACTTGTTGCATGTGATCCTTCGCAGGGCCGCTGACAAGCCCTGCCAAAGGCGCAAATCACCCCTGCTGGCGCGCGCCTTCTTCCAGCCGCCCCTCGTGCAGGCGCACCACCCGGTCCATCGCGGCGGCCAGGCGCTCGTTGTGGGTGGCAATGAGGGCGGCGCTGCCCAGCCCGCGCACCAGCTCCACAAACTGGCCCAGCACGATATCGGCCGTCGCCTCGTCGAGATTGCCGGTGGGCTCGTCGGCCAGCACCAGCCGGGGGCGGTTGGCCAGGGCCCGGGCCACCGCCACGCGCTGCTGCTCGCCGCCGGAAAGCTGGCTGGGCCGGTGGCCAAGCCGCTGCCCCAGCCCCAGCGCGGCCAGCAATTCCTGCCCGCGCGCCTCGGCCGCGGGGCGGGCGGTGCCGGCGATCATCTGCGGCAGCACGACATTTTCCAGCGCGGTGAAATCGGGCAGCAGATGGTGGAACTGATAGACAAAGCCGATCGCCTCGCGCCGCAGCCGCGTGCGCCCCTCGCCATCGAGCGCGGCCGCTTCTGCCCCGCCAATGCGGATGGAGCCGCCAAAGCCCCCCTCCAGCAGGCCCACCGCCTGCAGCAGCGTGCTCTTGCCCGAGCCCGATGGCCCCAGCAGCGCAACGATCTCGCCCGGGCGGATCGCCAGATCAACGCCGCGCAGCACATCCAGCGCCACGCCCCCTTGCGTGAAGCGCCGGGTGACCCCGGCCAGCTCGACGATCGCCTCACTCATAACGCAGCACCTGCACCGGATCGGTCGACGCCGCCTTCAGCGCCGGATAGAGCGTGGCCAGGAAGCTGAACAGCAGCGCCATGCCGGCAATCACCGCAATCTCCACCGGATCCGGCCGGCTGGGCAGTTCGGTGAGGAAGCGGATCTTGGGATCCCACAGGTTCTGCCCGGTGATGAACTGCACCGCATTCACCACATTCTGCCGGAAATAGAGGAAGACAAAGCCCAGCAGCAGGCCTGCCACCGTGCCCGCCGCGCCAATCACGAAACCGGTGGCAACAAAGATCTTCAGCACCGACCGGCTGCTTGCCCCCATCGTGCGCAGGATGGCGATATCGCGCGTTTTGGCGCGCACCAGCATGATGAGGCTGGAGAGGATGTTGAACACCGCCACCAGCACGATGATCGAGAGCACGACGAACATGCTCACCCGCTCCACCGCCAGCGCCTCGAACAATTGCGCGTTGAGCTGCTGCCAGTCAGTCACCACCGCCCGGCCCGACAGCGTCTGGGCCAGCGGCGCCAGGATCTCGCCGGCCTTCTCGGCATTGCTGGTGGTCACCTCGATCATGCCGATCGTGTCGCCGGAAAGGAGCAGCGTCTGCGCATCCTCGATCGGCATCACCACATAGGTGTTGTCGTAGTCGTAGACGCCGATCTCGAAGATCGCCGCCACATGATAACTCACCTGCCGGGGCACGGTGCCAAAGGGCGTGGCGCGGCCCACCGGGTTGATCACGGTGATGTCATCGCCCACCCGGGCGCCCATCGCCTCGGCCAGCCGCGCGCCGATCGCCACATTGTCGCTGCCCGGGCTGAGATCGGCCAGATTGCCGGCGGCCAGCTTGGGCTTCAGCCGGGCGATATCGGGCGCGGTGTTGCCGCGCACCAGAATGGCCTCCACCCGCCCGTTGAAACTGGCCAGCAGCGGCTGCTCGACCAGCGGGCTGGCATGGATGACGCCGGGCGTCGCCTCGGTCTGCTTCAGCACCGCGCGCCAGTCGTCCAGCCGGCCGCCATAGGCCTGGATGATGGCATGGCCGTTCAGCCCGACGATCTTGTCGATCAGCTCACCCCTGAAGCCGTTCATCACGCTCATCACGATGACCAGCGCTGCCACCCCCAGCATCACCGCAACCAGGCTGATGCCCGCCACCAGCGCGATGAAACGCTCGCCCTTGCCGGGCAGCATGTAGCGCCGGGCCATGGTCCATTCAAAAGGGGAAAGCAGCAAGGTGGGGCCCGTTACATCTGATAAGGCGCCGCCAGCGCCGGACAGCTGCCCGTTTAGGCGGGCCTTGGCGCTGGCGCAATCGCTTTTGCCCGCCCTTTTCGCGCGCCCCTTGCCCGCCGCCGGCACCGCCCGCGCCATATCAGGGTTTATACGTTCTTAACCATGCATGCCTAAGCAGGGGCACATGATTTGCTCCACCCGTAAACGCGCCCTGTTCCTGCCCGTTATCGGCTATGCCGCGGCGGCCTGCCTGGCCTTGCGCTTTGCCCGTTTCGATGGCGGCGTGGCCTATGTGTGGGGGGCCAATGCGGTGCTGGCGGCGGTGCTTTCAACCCTGCCGCGCGGGCGCTGGTGGGAAGTGCTGCTGCCCTGCTTTTTTGCGGGCTGGCTAACCAATGGCCTGTGGGGGCTGGGCTGGCAGCTGGCGCCGGGGTTGGCCTTTGGCAACATGGCCGATGTGGTGGTGGCCGTTGCCCTGCTGCGCCGGTTGACCCGCACCGCCGATGCCCGCATCCCCAAGGCCGAGCCGACCCCGCCACTGCTGCCTTTCGTGGCGGCGATGGGCCTTGCCGGCCCTGCCACCAGCACGCTGCTGGCCACCCTCACCGTGATGCTCAGCGGCCGGCCGCCATCGGCGCCGCTGGCGCTGACGTGGTTCATCGGCCATGGCCTGGGCATGCTGGCCTTCTATCCGGGGCTGCTGGTCATCGTGCGCGGCACCCGGCGCGCGGGCACGCCGCTGGCGGAAAAGGCCCCGCGCCATCGGGCCTGGCCGCGCCAGGCCGGCGTGCTGCTGCTGTTCACCGCCGCCTGCCTCTACACCTTTGCCCAGCAGGGCCGGCCGCTGCTGTTTGTGCCCACGCTGGTGCTGGCCGCGGCCATCGCCTGGGCCGAAACCGCCACGCTGGCGCTGGCTTATGGCATTCTGGCGCTGGTGGGCGGGGCGTTCACCGCCATGGGCCATGGCCCCATCGCGCTGATGGCGGTTTCCATGCCGCAGCGCATGCAGATGCTGCAGATCTATCTGGCGCTCAGCGTGGTGTGCACGCTGCCGATGGCCTCCATCGTGCACCGGCGGGTGCAGCTGCTGGCCCGTATGCGCGAAAGCGAGGCGCGCTATCGCCTGCTGGCGGACAATTCCACCGACATCATCCTCAGCACCGATGCGGCCGGGCGCATCCGCTTTGTCAGCCCCTCGGTGCTGCTGCTGGCCCATCATCAGCCGGCAGAGCTGATCGGCCGGCTGGCGCGCGATTTCGTCGTGCCCGAGCACCGCGCCCAGGCGATCGCTGCCCATCTGGCCGCCATGCGCGCGCCGGGCAGCACCATCACCGCCGAATTCCTTGGCCTGGTGCGCTATGGCGAGCCGCGCTGGTTCGAAAGCCGGATGCGCGCGGTGGCCGGCGATGATGGCCGGGTGGAATGCGTGGTCAATGTCGTGCGCGACATGTCGCGGCGCAAGGAATATGAAACC
The DNA here is from genome assembly GCA_035653915.1 of Novosphingobium sp. Taxonomy (GTDB): domain Bacteria; phylum Pseudomonadota; class Alphaproteobacteria; order Sphingomonadales; family Sphingomonadaceae; genus Novosphingobium. The sequence continues at coordinate 5,042 of DASRYE010000275.1, forward strand.
GCGCTGGCGCTGGCCGCCCTCACCGATCCGCTGACCGGCCTGCCCAACCGCCGCCTGTTCCGCAACGCGCTGGAGGATTGCATCGCCAATGCCGGCTGCGGCTGCGTGGCGCTGATCGATCTCGACCATTTCAAGCTGGTGAACGACCGCCACGGCCATGCCGCCGGCGATGCGGTGCTGAAAAGCGTGGCCGCGGCCGCCCGCGCGGCGCTGCGCGGCAGCGACACGTTCGCCCGGATGGGCGGCGAGGAATTTGCCCTGCTGCTGCCCGGCGCCAGCCTGGAAGTGGCGCAGGGCGTGTGCCGGCGCCTGGCCTCCACCCTGGCCGCCACCACTACCGAGCACGAGGGCCAGGCGATCCGCATCACCTGCTCTGTGGGCCTGGCGCGGCTGGGGCGCGATGCCGATACCGCCATGGCCGCGGCCGACCGCGCCCTTTATGACGCCAAGGCCGCCGGCCGCGATTGCCTGAAAATCGCCGCCTGAGCGCAGCCCCGGCCGCTCTGGCCGGCGCGGCTCCCACGCCTCCTGCCCCACACCTCTTGCGTTTGGCGGCAAACAGGGCCAAAGGCGCCCGTGCCTGGGGCGCATCGCGAGGGTGCTGGCCCCTTGTGCCCTTTGTATCGCCCGACCCCCAATCGCCCGACCCCAACGAGAAAGCTGCTCCTGGCATGAACGCAAGCCCATCGCCCCGTGATACCACCCCCTGGGACATCGCGCCGGATGGCGATGGCGGCGACCATCTGCATGAGGAATGCGGCATTTTCGGCGTGATCGGCGCGCGCCAGGCGGCCTCGATGGTGGCGCTGGGCCTGCATGCGCTGCAGCACCGCGGGCAGGAAGCGGTGGGCATCACCAGCTTCGATGGCACAGAATTCTTCTCCTATCGCGGCATCGGCCATGTGGCCCATGTGTTCAACAACCAGGATATCTTCGCCGATCTGCCCGGCGGCATGGCCTCGGGCCATGTGCGCTATTCCACCACCGGTGGCTCAGGGCTGCGCAATATCCAGCCGCTGTTTGCCGATCTGGCCTCGGGCGGGTTTTCCATCGCCCATAACGGCAATATTTCCAATGCCATGACCCTGAAGCGCGATCTCGTGCAGAAGGGCTCGATCTTCCAGTCCACCTCCGACACCGAGGTGATCATCCACCTCGTGGCGACCAGCCGCTACCCCACCCTGCTCGACCGTTTCGTCGATGCGCTGCGGCTGATCGAGGGCGCCTATTCGCTGATCGTGATGACGCCCGAAGGCATGATCGCCTGCCGCGACCCGCTGGGCATCCGCCCGCTGGTGATGGGCCGCATTGGCGACAGCGTGGTGTTTGCCAGCGAAACCGTGGCGCTGGACGTGGTGGGCGCGGAATTCCTGCGCGAGGTGGAACCGGGCGAGATGATCGAGGTGGATCACAAGGGCGTGATCTCCAGCCACCGCCCCTTCGGCACCCAGCCGGCGCGCCCCTGCATCTTCGAGCATGTCTATTTCAGCCGCCCCGATTCGGTGATGGGCGGGCGCAGCGTGTATGAAGCGCGCAAGGCGATCGGCAAGGAACTGGCCAAGGAAGCCCCCGCCGATGCCGATCTCGTCATCCCGGTGCCCGATTCGGGCGTGCCGGCGGCGATCGGCTATGCCCAGGAAAGCGGCATCCCCTTCGAGCTGGGGATCATCCGCAGCCACTATGTGGGCCGCACCTTCATCCAGCCTTCCGATGGCGCGCGCCATGCCGATGTGAAGCGCAAGCACAATGCCAACCGCGCGCTGGTGCAGGGCAAGCGCATCGTGCTGATCGACGATTCGATCGTGCGCGGCACCACCTCGCTGAAGATCGTGCAGATGATGCGCGATGCCGGCGCCAGCGAAGTGCACATGCGCATCGCCAGCCCGCCCACCGAGCACAGCTGCTTCTATGGCGTCGACACGCCCGAGCGTTCCAAGCTGCTGGCCGCGCGGATGGATCTTGATGCGATGGCCGAGTTCATCCACGCCGACAGCCTGGCCTTCATCTCGATCGACGGGCTCTATCGTGCCGTCGGCGAGGCCGAGCGCAAGCCGGCCTGCCCGCAGTTCTGCGATGCCTGCTTCACCGGCGATTATCCCACCCGCCTCACCGATCTTGTCGCCGCCGGCAAGGCCGATGGCGTGAACCAGCCGGACTGAGCCGCCGTGAGCGAAGAGACCCAGCCCTTTGCCGGCCAGCTGGCACTGGTGACCGGCGCCAGCCGTGGCATTGGCGCGGAAACCGCCAAGGCACTGGCCGCCGCCGGCGCCCATGTGGTGCTGACCGCGCGCGACACCCGCGCCCTGGAAGCGGTGGAGGAAGAGATCCACCGCGCCGGCGGCCATGCCACCATCGCCCCGTTCGACCTGGCCGAGCCCGATGCCATCGCCCGCCTGGCCGCGGCCATCACCGAACGCTGGCCCGCGCTCGATATCCTCGTCATCAATGCCGGCGTGCTGCCCACGCTGACGCCGGTTACGGATATCGATCCCAAGGCGTTCAACCGGGCGATCGCGGTGAATGTGCTGGCCACCCAGGCGCTGCTTGCCTGCTTCACCCCGCTGCTGCGCAAGAGCGCCGATGCACGGGTGATTGGCCTTACCACTTCGGTTGCCGGCACCCCCCGCGCCTATTGGAGCGCCTATGGCGCCACCAAGGCCGCGCAGGAAGTGCTGCTGACCAGCTATGCCCAGGAAATGCGCAACATTTCCAATATCCGCGTGGCCATCGTCAACCCCGGCGCCACCCGCACGGCGATGCGCGCCCGCGCCTATCCGGGCGAGGATCCGGCCAGCGTGAAGCCGCCCGAAGTGGTGGCCCGCCGCCTGGTTGGCCTGTTGACGGAACCCTTCGTCTCCCCCTCGCGCGAGGATATTCCCAAGGGCTGGTAGGGCCGCGTTAACGCCCCTTGCGGCATGATGCAGGGCAATGGCGGTGGCGCGGGCCACCCCAAGCCGGAGCCTTTTTCTGCATGTCGCAAAGCCAGCCCTCTCCCCTTGCCGCGCGCCTCAGCCCGCAGCGCCGCGCCCATCTGCGCGCCGTCGAGGAACGCGTCTCGCAGCTGACGGTGATCCAGCCGCGGCCCGCAGAAGACCAGCACGAACAGCGCGCCGCCCCGCGCATCCGCGTGGCCGTGCCGGTGATCATCACGCTGCACACCGGGCAAAGCTTCCATTCGGTCGTGCATGATCTGTCGATCTCGGGCTTCAGCGCCTCGGCGATGGTGCGCATGGAGCCGGAAAGCCGCTGCATCATGAAGCTGCCGGGCCTGGCCGGGCGGCAGGCGCGGGTGGTGTGGTGGAATGCCAGCATCGTTGGCTGCGCCTTTGCCGAACCGCTGACCACCGCCACGCTGGACGAGCTGGTGGAGCGCTATCGCCACGCCGCCACCCTGCACCCCAGCGCCTGACCTCCTAGGCACGCACCGCCGCATAGGCGGCCAGCGCCCGCGCCCGCCCCGCTGCATGACCGATGATTGGCATCGGATAGCGCGCGCGCAGGCGCGCCAGCGGCGCCGGCTCGTGGATCTCGGCATCGGGCAGGCCGGCCAGTTCGGGCACCCAGCGGCGGATATAGCCGGCGCTATCGAACTTGGCACTTTGCACCAGCGGCGCCATGATCCGGCCGAACTGGTTGGCATCCACCCCGCAGCCGGCCGACCATTGCCAGTTCACCGCATTCTGCCCGTAATCGGCATCCACCAGCGTATCCCAGAACCAGCGCTCGCCCACCCGCCAGTCGATCAGCAGATGCTTGATGAGGAAGCTGGCGGCGATCATCCGCACCCGGTTGTGCATCCAGCCGGTGGCCCACAGCTGGCGCATCCCGGCATCGACGATGGGATAGCCGGTGCGCCCCTGCTGCCAGGCGGCCAGCTCCTCGGGCGCTTCGCGCCAGGGCATCTGCGCAAAGGCCGGGCGCGCCGGATGGGCGCCATAATCCGGAAACTGGGCGATGATGTTCTGCGCATAATCGCGCCAGCCCAGCTCCGACAGGAACGTGCCGACACTGCCGCCGCATGCCATCGCCGCATGCCACAAGGTGGCGGGGCTGATCTCGCCAAAGGCCAGATGGGGCGAGAGGCAGCTGGTGCCCTCCTCTGACGGCAGATTGCGCCGTTCCTCATAGCGGGCGGCACGGGCCGGCAAGAAGGCTTCCAGCCGGGCGTGGGCGCCGGCCTCGCCGGGTGTCCATTCCGCACGAAAACCGGCGGCCCAATCGGGCTTTTGCGGCAGCAGGGCCCAGCTTTCCAGCGGTTCGCTGGCCGGCCAGGCGGCGGGCGCGGGGATAGCGCCGGGCGCTGCCTGCGGCACCGGCGGCGGCATATGCAGCTGCAGCGCGCGCCAGAAGGGCGTGTAGATGCGAAAGGGCGTGCCCTGCCCGGTGGTAACGCTGCCCGGCGGCAGGAGGAAATTGCCATGGTGCAGCTGCAGATCCAGCCCTGCCCGGCGCAGCCCCTTTTCGGCATTCAGCCACCAGGGCTCGTAATGGTGCAGGGCGTGGAGGGTGGTGGCGCCCACTTCGGCGGCCAGCGCCGGCAGCACATCGGCCACCGCGCCCCGGCGCAGCACCAGCCGGCTGCCCCGCGCGGCAAGATCACCGGCAAGGCTAGCAAGGCTGCCATGCAGCCACCAGCGCGAGGCACCACCCAGCGCGCGATGGCGCGGGGTGTCATCATCCAGCACATAGACGGGGATGACCGGCGCGCCGCTGGCACAGGCGGCCAGCACGGCAGCCTGATCGGCCAGGCGCAGATCGCGGCGAAACCACAGGAGAACGGGAGCTTGGGGCATGGCCTGTGCTATACAGGCTGGCGGTCAGGCGCGCCCTGCCCTTTGGGGCAATGGTGGCCGGGAAGATCCTCCCCGGCCCCATCTGCCGATCAAACGCCCGAGAGCGGGCCCTGATCTTCTGCTGCCACGGTCCAGGTCTGGCCCTTGGCGAACAGCTTGGCGAGATTGGCGCTCTTGCCTTCGCGCGCGCGGGCGTCCTGGCTCAGCATCTCGGCCTCGTAGGTGGGGCGCGGATCGTCGTAGATCACGCCCAGCGCCACCGGGAAGGCGCCCATCGGCAGTTCCACCAGCATGTGGGCGATGGCGCGGTTGGTCACATCATGCACCAGCACGCCGGCGGCCTGCCAGTCGCCCTCCACCACATCGACCACCTCGAGGTGGAGATGCTCGGCATTGAGGGCGATGCCCTTGGTGCCCTTGGCAAACAGCATCGGCTCACCATGCTTCAGCCACAGCTGCTGGGCATCGGCCACCGCCTTCTCGGTGAAGTCGGCAAAGCGGTCCTTGTTGTAGACGATGCAGTTCTGGAAGATCTCGACGAAAGCCGCGCCCTGGTGGGCATGGGCGGCCTTCAGCACATGCACCAGCTCCTTCGACGTATCGTAGCCACGCGCCACGAAGCGGGCGCCGGCCCCCAGCGCGAAGGCGCAGGGCAGCGCCGGCCGGTCCACCGAGCCCAGCGGGGTGGAGGGGCTGGGCGTGCCGGGCCGGCTGGTGGGGCTGTACTGCCCCTTGGTCAGGCCGTAGATCTCGTTGTTGAACAGCAGGATCTGCGAATTGATGTTGCGGCGCAGGAAATGCATCGTGTGGTTGCCGCCGATCGACATGCCGTCGCCGTCGCCGGTCACCAGCCAGATGTCGAGCTCGGGGTTGGCCAGCTTGACGCCGGTGGCCACCGCCGGCGCGCGGCCGTGGATCGTGTGGAAGCCATAGGAGGCCATGTAGTAGGGGAAGCGGCTGGAGCAGCCGATGCCGCTGACGAACACCGTCTTGGCCGGATCCGCGCCGATTTCCGGCAGGGTGCGCTGCACCGCCTTCAGGATCGCATAGTCGCCGCAGCCCGGGCACCAGCGCACTTCCTGATCGGATTCCCAGTCCTTGAGGGTGGTCTTAACGATGGAGGTCATCTCGTTCATGGCAAAATCCCTCAGGCCAGGTGCGCGTCGATCGCCGCTTCGATCTCGGCGATGGTGAAGGGCTGGCCCGACACCTTGTTGAGCGGCTTGGCATCAACCAGGAACTGGTCGCGCAGCACGGTTTTCAGCTGGCCGGTGTTCATCTCGGGCACGAGAATGCGCTCATAGCCCCTGAGCAGATCGCCCAGATTGGCCGGCAGCGGCCACACATGGCGGATGTGGATATGGCTGACATCCTTGCCCGCCGCGCGCGCCCGGCGCACTGCCTGGCGGATCGGCCCATAGGTGCTGCCCCAGCCGACAACGGCCAGGCGGCCCTTCTCGGTGCCCTGGTCGATATCCTGCGCGGGGGTGTGGGCGGCAATGCCATCCACCTTGGCCTTGCGGGCGTCCGTCTGCAGCTGGTGGGTGGCGGGCGAATAGTCGAGGTCGCCGGTCTCGGGCGCCTTCTCGATGCCGCCAATGCGGTGCATCAGCCCCGGCGTGCCCGGCTTGATCCACGGGCGCACGCCATCGGCATCGCGCTTGTAGGGCAAGGGCTTGCCGCCTTCGGGGTTGTTGTTCTCGGTCAGGAAGGTCACCGGGAAGGGCTTGAAGCTGGCCGGATCGGGCACATGCCAGGGCTCTGCCGCATTGCCGATATAGCCATCGGTCAGCAGCATCACCGGGGTCATGAACTGGGTGGCGATGCGGCAGGCCTCGATCGCGCATTCAAACGCATCGGCCGGGCTGCGCGCGGCGATCACCGGCATCGGCGTATCGCCATTGCGGCCATAGACGGCCTGGTAAAGATCCGACTGCTCGGTCTTGGTGGGCAGGCCCGTGGAGGGGCCGCCGCGCTGCGAATTGACGATGACCAGCGGCAGCTCGGTCATCACCGCCAGGCCCAGCGCCTCGCCCTTCAGCGCAATGCCCGGGCCCGAGGAGGAAGTGACCCCCAGCGCGCCGGCATAGGACGCGCCGATCGCCGAGGCGACAGCGGCGATCTCGTCTTCCGCCTGGAAGGTGGTGACGCCGAACTCCTTCATCTTGGCGAGATAGTGCAAAATCGCCGAGGCAGGGGTGATCGGATAGCCGCCGAAGAACATCGGCAGATCGGCCAGCTGGGCGCCCGCCACCAGGCCCAGGCTGATCGCCTCGGCGCCGGTGATGGTGCGATAGAGGCCGGGCTCGGAAGGCACCGGCGCCACATGCTTCTGCTTCACCTGCCCGCCGATCTCGGCCGTCTCGCCATAGGCGTGGCCGGCGTTCAGCGCGGCGATGTTGGCATCGGCCAGCACCGGGTTCTTGGCAAACTTGCCCTTCAGCCATTCCACCAGCGGCGCGCGGTCGCGGTCGAACATCCACAGCGCCAGGCCCAGCGTCCACATGTTCTTGCAGCGCAGCGCTTCCTTGTTGCCAAGGCCAAAGGGCTTCACCGCTTCCAGCGTCAGCGCGGAAATGTCGAAAGACAGCAGCGTCCACTTCGCCAGGCTGCCATCCTCCAGCGGGTTGGCCTCATACTTGGCCTTCTCGAGGTTGCGCTTGGTAAACTCGCCCGAATCGGCGATGATGAGGCCGCCCGCCTTCAGCTGGCCAACGTTGGTCTTCAGCGCGGCCGGGTTCATCGCCACCAGCACGTCGGGCTGATCGCCCGCGGTGGTGATCTCGGTGCTGCCGAAGTTGATCTGGAAGGCCGAAACCCCGAACAGCGTGCCCTGCGGCGCGCGGATTTCGGCGGGAAAATCGGGGAAGGTGGCAAGATCGTTGCCCGCCAGCGCCGTCGAAAGCGTGAACTGCCCGCCGGTCAGCTGCATGCCATCGCCGGAATCGCCGGCAAAGCGCACCACCACCGCTTCGGGGGAATTGTCGGTCGAACGCGCAGCAGCGTCCGTATCGGCCAAAATCGTTGCCATCTTCAACCTTTTCATCTGCGCACGCCTTATCCGGCGCCCGCGCGCTGGCGCCCCCATGCGCCTTTCGCCCCACCAGCACAATCGCGAAAAAGCTGTGCGGGGCCCAAGGCCAGCTTTTCGCAGAACGCCTGTTGCGCCTGCCAGTCAAGCCCCTTTCCCGCCGTTCGCGCCGGCCGCGCGTGGCCAGCATGACACAACTGTCATGAAAGCGGGTGATAACCGCCACGCGCAGGGCCGGGCGATGCTTGAAATTCCCGCGCGTTCACAGCAAGTACAGGTCTATCATGACGACATCTTCCGATTATGCCGCCCTGCCCTACCGCCCCTGCGTGGGGGTGATGCTGGTCAACCATCAGGGGCTGGTGTTCACCGGCCAGCGGATCGACCAGCGCGAGAGCGAAGTGGGCCAGGATGGCGATTTCTGGCAGATGCCGCAGGGCGGGGTGGATCCGGGCGAGGATCTGCGCGCGGCGGCCTTTCGCGAATTGTGGGAAGAGACCGGCGTCAAGGAAAGCCACGCCACGATCATCGCCCAAACCCGCGAGGAACTGCTCTACGACCTGCCCGATCACCTGATCGGCAAGCTGTGGAAGGGCAAATATCGCGGCCAGCGGCAAAGCTGGTTCCTCATGCGCTTCACCGGCGAGGATGCCCATATCGACCTCAAGGCGCATGATCCGGCCGAATTTCTGGCCTGGAAATGGGTGCGCCCGGACCAATTGCCGGATCTGATCGTGCCCTTCAAGAAGCGCGTCTACCGCGCTGTGCTGGAAGAATTCCGCGCGCTGATCTGAACTACTGCTTCACTGGCGCGGCGGTGTCGGGCGCGCTGGCAGGGGCGGCATCGGCGCCCTTGTCGGCCAGCGTTTTGGCAGGGGTGGCGGCCTGTGCCGCCTGCCGGTCGATCACGCTGGCCAGCTGGCGGGTGGCGGGGCAATTGGCGCCGCACATGCTCTCCAGCCGGGCAAGGTCGCGCCGGGCCTTTTCGGTGGCGCCCTTCTCGGCCAGCGCGGCGCCTTCGCCGGCAATGGCAAACAGGTTTTCCGGATCGCGCGCCAGCACCTGGCGATAGTAGTGCAGCGCCTTGCCCTGCAGGCTTTGCCGGCGGGCCACTTCGGCCAGATCCATCACCAGCTGCGCCGCGCCCGGCTGCAGCGCCAGCGCCGCCTCGAAGGCATCGATCGCCCCATCCGTCTCGCCAGCGGCCAAGAGCGAGCGGCCTTGCGCTTCCAGCGAGGCGGCGCGCGGGCTCAGCGGCTCCGGCGGCGCCGAGCGGCCACCGCTGGCGGTGAGCGCCAGAACGACCGACAAGGCACAGGCAACCGGGGCAAAACGCATCAACAATTCCTTGGCCGAAGCGCGCGGAGAACCGCGGCGATGAAGACGCAGATCGGACATTTCCGCCAAGGCTAGCACAGGCTTTGCCCCCGTGCGATGAAAAAGCCGTCGGT
>DASRYE010000276.1:0-2383 GCA_035653915.1 Novosphingobium sp.
GGCGATGCGGTGCCACCTGCTCCAGTCTATCGGCCGGGCGGGGGCGACGATGTTGTCGTGATAGGGGGTGATGATCTGGCAGAAGGCGGCCTTGGGGGGGCAGGTCTTGTGGAAGGTGCCGTACCAGTCGTGGACGGTGGCCATATAGGCATCGGCGCGGCCGGCCGGGCGCATGGCCTCGAAGGCGTCGATCTCGAGGAAATGTTCGTAGCCGTTGGTCTGTCCGGGCCAATAGTTCTGCGGCAGATACCACATGTGCTCGGCCGACAGCAGCCACCAGCTGGGCCAGCCGTGGCCCTGCTGGGGGCGGGTGGTGTCGATGCGGATCTCGGCCTCGAAATAGCCGCCGCCGCCAAAGGCCTGGCCCACGAAGCGTTGCGGATCGGACGGGCGGGCTGCGCCCGAGACAAGCGAGCCATTGCCGCAGGCGCCGCCCAGCGTGAGCGCGCCATCATCGCCGATGGCCAGATGCGCGTCGGCCGCGGTGGCGGTGCAGCCGAAGCTGTTCCAGAAATACCAGTTGAAGCCCTTCTTGCCGGAATTGGCGAGATCGACGTTGTCGGCCGAGAAGGGGCCGGTCTCGAAGGTTTTCTGCAGGAAGCCGGCGGCAGCGGCGGCGGCCGGCGGGCGGGCCGCGGCGCTGCCCGCCCAGGCCGCAGGGGCCGGCAGCAGGGCCGCGGCAAGCCAGGGCAACAGGCCGGCGCACCATGCCGGTTGCCGGAGAAGGGGCTGGGCGGGGCAGGCGCGGCGCTGAGGCATGGGGGCGGTCCTTAGCTAGCTTTCGGAAGGGCGGGGTGGCCAGTGCGAATGGGTGCTGACGATATAATACAGGCGCCGGCCGGCCGCGACGGCGGGTGTCTTGTCGAGCGCGCCATTGTTCACATAGGCCAGCATATACATCATGCTGACCGAGAAGGGGTTGCCCATGGCGAACAGATAGCGGTTGAAGAAGGATTCGAAGATGCCGTAGTTCAGCAGCATGAAGACGGCGATGTTGAGCGCGCTGGGCCGGGCCCGCGCCCGCTTGCCGGCGATTACCGCCGAGCCCAGCACCATGAGAATGAAGGTGCCGCCGAAGATGATGCCGGAATCGAGCAGGATGCTGATGTAGGAGCTTTCGGTGTAGAAGTCGGAGCGGATGAAGTCTGACGAGCGCAGGCCCCCGCCGAGCACCGCGCTGCGCGCCGAGGCGCCGATCATCGAGATGCCCTCGGCCCAGATGTCGGTGCGGCCCGAGGCGCCCGAGCCGAAGCCGCGCTCCTTGGAATCAAGCTCGAGCACGACGGTCAGGTAGTCGTAGAGCTTGCCGGAGAAGGCCAGGGCGATGACAAGGGCAAGGCCGCCGGCCGTGAAGATGCGCCGGCGCGTGGCGTTGTCGATGCGCGGCCACAGCGTGATCAGCACGATCAGCGAGGAGATCAGCAGCGCCAGCAGGCCGCCGCGCGCGCCGGCGGCCAGGATGATGCCCAGCGCCAGCGGCACGAAAGCCAGATATTGCCAGCGGATGCGTCCCTCGCGCAGGGCGAAGAGGGCGATGTAGAGGATGTAGGAGCCGAAAATCAGCCCTTCGAGGTTGGGGTGGTTCTCGAAGCCGGAAAAGCGCAGGGCCCAGCGCGTGGCGCCCGAACTGGTGAGCGAGGCGAGGATATCGCCGGGATAGACCGCATACATGGCCAGGGTGCTGGCGATGGCGGCCATGGCCACGCAGTTCATGAAGGATTCGATCGGGATGATGCGCGCGTTGATCGATACCGAGAGCACCGTCACCGTCATCAGCGCGGTGACCGACAGGGAGAAGTCGATGAAGTCCTTCTCGTTGACGATCTGCTGGATGGTGAGGGTGAGGAAGCTGACGATGCACAGCGCCACTGCCACCATCTCGAAGCGCGAGAAGCGCTGGCCGCGAAAGGCATGCGGCAGATAGGTGAGGCTGCAGATCACGTTGAGGCCGATCGCGGCCAGCTGGCAGGCGGTGCCCTTGCCGGGCAGCCCCTGAAACAGCAGCGCGATCAGCGACAGCGTGATCAGCACGGTTTGAAGCAAGGTCGCTGATTTCTTCATGACGCCTGACCGTTGGCCTGCAGCTTCCTTTTCACGCTGCCCGGCATGGATTTCAGCCTTTGTGCGCCAAGGCGCAGCAGAGACGGGACAAAGCGATTGAGCGGCATGCGGAACATGCGCGCCGCGAAATAATAGCCGGCCAGCAGGTTGGACAATTCCGCCAGCACCACGCAGGCGGCCACCTCGACCATGCTGGCATGCCAGCGCGTGAGCAGCCAGGCCAGCGCAAGGGCGGCCAGCGAACTGGCCAGATAGATGCCCGTGACCCGCGTGTGGGCGTTGCGCGTGGACAGGATCGAATACATCGGATCGGCAATGGCCC
>DASRYE010000277.1:0-14382 GCA_035653915.1 Novosphingobium sp.
AAGCGCGCCGCTGAAGGCGCGCATCGCCCGCCATTATGCCGAAACCGCCGGCGTGGAAGTGGCGCCGGAGCGGATCATCCTCACCTGCGGCGCCTCGCCGGCGCTGGTGCTGGCGCTGGCCAGCGCCTTTGCCCCGGGCGATCAGGTGGCGCTGGCGCGGCCGGGCTATGTGGCCTATCGCAACACCTTGCGCGCGCTGCACATGGTGCCGGTGGAGATCGGCTGCGGGCCGGAAACGCGCTATCAGCTGAGCGCTGCGCAAATCGCCGCGCTGGATCCGGCGCCGGCCGGCCTCATCCTCGCCAGCCCCGCCAACCCCACCGGCACCATCCTGCCGCCGGCGGAACTGGCCGCGATTGCCGCCGTGTGCGCCGCGCGGGGCATCCGCATCGTCTCCGACGAGATCTACCACGGCCTCTCCTTTGGCCTGCCCACCCAGACGGTGCTGGCGCATGCCCCCGATGCCCTGGTCGTCAACAGCTTCTCCAAATATTTCAGCATGCCGGGCTGGCGGCTGGGCTGGCTGGTGGCGCCTGCGGATCTGGCCCAGGCCGCCTATGCGCGCATGAGCAACCTCTTCCTCACGCCGCCCGTGCTCAGCCAGCATGCCGGGCTTGCCGCCTTTGACGGCCAGGCAGAGCTGGAGGGCCATATCGCCACCTATGCCGCCAACCGGGCGCTGATGCTGGCCGCCTTGCCGCGCCTGCAGCTGTCCACCATCGCCCCGCCCGATGGCGCCTTCTACATCTGGGCCGATATTGCCCATCTGCTGGCGCCGGGCGAGAACAGCATGGATTTTGCCATCGCCCTGCTGCGCGAAACCGGCGTTGCCACGGCCCCCGGCCTCGATTTCGATCCGGTGGAAGGCGGCCATTTCCTGCGCTTCAGCTTTGCCGTGGCAACGCCGCTGGTGGCAGAGGCGATCGAGCGGATGGTGCCCTTCTTCGCCGCGCGGGCAAGGCCTGAGGGCGCCCCCCTTTGACCTTGGCCAAAGCGCCAAAACCGCTAGTGTGACAGGCCGCAAGCCATAGGGGGACGAAATGGCAGGGCACGGATGGGTATGGGCCGCGGGCCTTGCTGGCCTCGCGGCGCTGGGCGGCGCGCTGGCCTGGGCCTGGCGCCCGCTGCCGGTGGAAGTGGCCCGGCCCACGCGCGGGCCGGCGGCCGATCTCGTCTATGCCACCGGCTATGTGGAAGCGGCAGAGCCGGTGCTGGTGGTGGCGCGCCTCACAGCGCCGGTGCTCAAGGTGCTGGTGGCCGAGGGCCAGGCTGTGCGCAAGGGCCAGCCGCTGGCCATCCTCGATGCCGGCGAGCAGCGCGCCCTGGCCGCGCAGACCGCCGCGCAGGAACGCGCCGCCACCCTTGCCGAAGGGCGCAGCCTTGCCCTCTTTGGCGATGGCTGGGTGACGAAAGCCGCCCGCGATGCCGCCGTTGCCGATGCCGATGCCGCCCGCGCCGCCCATGCCGCCGCTGCCGCCCGGATCGACCAGTTGGTGGTGCGCGCCGGGATCGACGGCATCGTCACCAAGCGCGACATCTATCCCGGCGAGCTGGCCAGCCCCAGCCGCACCCTGTTCCAGCTGGGCGATCCGGCCCGCCAGCGCATCACCGCCACGCTGGACGAGCGCGATATCGCCCGCATCGCCCCCGGCCAGCCCGCGCTGATGAGCAGCGATGCCTGGCCCGGCCGCGTGCTGCACGCCCATGTGGCCGAAATCACCCCGGGCGGAGACCCCACCACCCGCGCCTTTCGCGTGCGCCTGCAAGCCGATGAACACACCGTGCTGCCCATGGGGCTGACGCTGGAAGTGAACATCATCGCCCGCCAGCACCCCCATGCCCTGCTGCTGCCGGCATCGGCGGTGAGCGGCGGGCGCGTGTGGGTGGTGGCGCAGGGCCGCGCCCGCCCGCGCGCCATCACCACCGGCATTGCCGGGGCCGACAGGGTGGAGATCACCGGCGGCCTTGGCGATGGCGACGAGGTGATCCTCCATCCCCCCGCCAGCCTTGCCGATGGCACGCGGGTGGCGCCGCAGGGCCCTGTGCATTAAGCCATGCTGGCCCGCGCGCGCCTTCTCCTCCACATCGCGCTGCGCCATCTGCTGGTGCGCCAGCGGCAAACGCTGGTGGCCACCAGCGGCGTGGCGGTGGGCGTGGGGTTTTTCCTGGCGGTGTCGGCGATGATGATCGGCAGCCAGGCCGATTTCATCCGCACGCTGATCGATGCCGCCCCCCACATCACCCTTTCCGACGAATTGCGCAGCCCGCGCCCGCAGCCGGGCGCCATTGCCTTTGCCGGCGGCGCGGTGGCGCTGCATGGCTACAAGCTGCGCAACGAGGTGCGCGGGCTGAAAGACTGGCAGGCGATCCTGGCCGACATCAACGCCACGCCCGGCGCCATCGGCTCGCCCAGCCTGGCGGGCGCTGTCACCCTGCGGCTGGGCGGGCGGGAGGAACCACTGGAAGTGGTGGGGGTGGAGCCGGCCATCGAAACCCGCGTCTCCACCATTGCCGACAAGCTGCGCGCCGGCCGGCTGGACGATCTCGAACGGGTGCAGGGCGGCCTCATCATCGGCGAGGAAATGGCCGGCCGGCTGGGCCTCAACATGGGCGATATCATCGCGGCCACCTCGGCCGGGGGCACCACCCGGTCGCTGCGCATCGTTGGCCTGGTGAAAAAGGGCAACACCCAGATCGGCGACAGCGCCGGCTACATGCTGCTGCGCGAGGCGCAATCGCTGCTGGGCCGGCCCTTCATCATCAACCGCATCGGCGTGCATCTGGCCGATCCCTATGCCGCGCAGGCCATCGCCGCCCGGCTGGAAGCGCAATATGGCTACAAGGCGCAAAGCTGGCAGGAACGCTCCGCCGATTTCCTGGCGCTGCTCGTCACCCGCAACATCATCATGTATACGGTCGTCTCGGCGATCCTGCTGGTGGCGAGCTTTGGCATATACACCGCCGTCTCGAACAGCGTGGCCGACAAGAAGCGCGATATCGCCATCCTGCGCTCCATGGGCTTTTCCAGCGGCGACCTGCAGGCGATCTTCGTGATCGAGGGGCTGATGCTGGCGCTGGTGGGGGTGGCGCTGGGCTGGGCGCTGGGCACCGGGCTGATGGATGTGCTGGGCGCGCTCACCTTTTCCATCGGCGGCGATCCGCAGAAGATCCCGCTCGACCGGTCGGGCCGGCAATATGCCGTTGCCGCGGCCGCCTCGCTGCTGGCCGGCACGCTGGCCGCCTGGCTGCCCGCCCGCAAGACAGCGCGGCTGGATCCGGTGGATATCCTGCGGGGCGCGGTATGAGCCTGCTGCTGGAAGCGCGCGGCCTGTCGCGCCAGTTGCCGGGCGATCCGCCGGTGCGGCTGGTGGAGGAAGTGAACCTGGCCATCCGCCCCGGCGCTTTCACCGCCATTGTCGGCCCCTCGGGCTGCGGCAAAAGCTCGCTGCTCTATCTCCTCGGCCTGATCGACCGGCCCTCCAGCGGCCAGTTGCTGCTGGAAGGCGTGGATGTGGCCCCGCTTTCCGGCGATGAGCGCGCCCGACTGCGGCTGGAGCGTTTCGGCTTTGTCTTCCAGTTCCATTTCCTGCTGCCGGAATTTTCCGCGCTGGAAAATGTGCTGCTGCCGATCCGCCGGCTGGGCCGCCTGGCCGGCCCTGCCGCCACCGCCCGCGCCATGGCCCTGCTGGAAGGCGTGGGGCTGGGCGAGAAGGCCGGCAAGACGCCCGAGAAACTGTCTGGCGGGGAGCGCCAGCGGGTGGCGATCGCCCGCGCGCTGGCCAATGATCCGGCGCTGATCCTGGGCGACGAGCCCACCGGCAACCTCGATTCGGCCAACAGCGCGCGGGTGGTGGAAATGCTGCGCGGCCTGGCCCATGGCGAGGCGCGCGCGGTGGTCTGCGTGACGCATGACCCGCGCATCGCCGAGATCGCCGATGTGCGGGTGGAAATGCTGGACGGGCGCGTGGTGGCGATAGAGGAGAATTAGCGCGGGCCGGGCGACAGGGCCCCGGCGCCAAGCCCCGCCCGGTGCTATCGGGCGGGGGCTTTTGCGCAACGCCCGCGGGTTACGCCGGCTGGCCCACCTTCAGGCTCTCCAGCGTCGAGATATCCTCGCGCAGGCGCACCAGCGTCTTGCCGGTGGTGGTGCCGCTCATCAGGCGGATGAAGGCCTCGGGCGTGTGCTCCAGCCCGGTCGTCACGTTTTCGGTGGCGATCAGCTGGCCCTTGCGCACCCAGTCGGCCAGCGCATCTTCCGCCTCATGCAGCATGTCGGCCGCCTCATAGGCAAGGAAGCCGCGCATGGTGATGCGGTTCACCAGCACCTGCCAGATGTTGCGCAGCAGATAGGGCTCGTTCTGGTGGTTGTAGTTCGAGATCATGCCGCACACCGGAATGCGGCCAAAGGCCTTCATCTGCGGCAGCACGGCATCCAGCGTCTCGCCGCCGACATTGTCGAAATAGAGATCGATGCCATTGGGGAAGGCCGCGCGGATCGCCTCGGCCAGATCGGGGGCGGCGCGATAGTCGATCACATCGTCAAAGCCCAGCACCTCGCGGGCGATGCGCGCCTTGTCGGCGCCGCCCACCGTGCCCACCGCCCGGCAGCCCGACAGGCGCGCCACCTGCCCTGCCACCGAACCCACAGCCCCTGCCGCCGCGCTGATCAGCACCTCGTCGCCCGCGCGCATCTCGCCATAGCGCTTGAGGCCGACATAGGCGGTGATGCCCGACCAGCCCAGCGCGCCCATATAGGCGGTCAGCGGCATGTCGGGGGCGATGCGCACGTTCTCGAAGCCGACCGCGCCCGGCGTCAGCACCGAAAATTCCTCCCAGCCGATGAAGGCGCGGCCATAATCGCCCTCGTGGAAATCGGGATTGCGCGAGGCCACCACCCGGCCCAGCACCATGGTGGGAATGAGCCCGCCAATCGGCACCGGCGGCATATAGCTCCTCACATCATCCAGCATCCCGCGCACCGCCGGATCGATGGCGAAGACGAGGTTCTCGATCAGCACCTGGCCTTCGGCCAGTTCGGGCACGTCCACTTCTTCCAGGCGGAAATTGGCAGGCACCGGCACGCCCGAGGGGCGCGAGGCAAGCACGATACGGCGGTTCTTCATGGGGCGTGTCCGAAGCTGGAGGGAAAGGCGCGGCTCAGAGCGGCACGGCGCGCGGGTTGGCCGCGTCATACACCTGCGCGGTCATGCCGGTGATGTGCGGCGAGTAGCGGTTGAAGAAGGTGGTGATCCACGGCATCGTCAGATGCACCTTCAGATGCTCCTCGCTGTCCCAGATCTCCAGCACGTTGATCTCGCCCTTGGCGGCATCTTCCACCAGCAGCGAATAATGGCGGCAGCCCTCTTCTTCCAGCACCTTGGGGCGCATCTCGGCGACATCGGCGGCAAAGGCATCGAGCTGCGCCGGGTCGATCGACAGGGTGCCTGCAACAAAGATCATCATCGCTCTCCTGGTAGGCATGGTGGCCCGGGGCCTGGCCATGCATGCGGGTGGGGGCGCCAGCTTGTACCGGCGCCTTGCCGCTTGTCATGCCGCTTCCTTCCACAATCCGGCGGCAGGCGAGACTAGCCTATTCCACAGGTCGTCCAGTCTGCCATCAGCTGGCCCACCATTCCGCCATCGCCCCGCGCAGGGCCGCAGAGACCAGCTCCACCACCGGCCCGCCATCGGGCGGCGCCAGATAGGCGATCAGCCCATAACCGCTGGCCGCCGGCGCGCCCGAGAGCACCATGCGCCAGCCCGCCGCCAGCAGCGCCTCTGCCTCGCCCGCCAGATCCTCCACCCACACGCCCAGATGCGCCTGGTTTTCCGCCCGCAGCGCGCCATAGGCATCACCGGGCCGCGCCTCGATCAGTTCCAGGTGGATCGGCCCCTGGCGCGAATAGGCGACCTTCAGATGCGCCACCGCCTCCGTGCCATCGGCCAGCCACATCGGCATGGGGGAAAAGCTGCGCACCGGCGCCCATTCCACCCCCAGCGCCGGGCCCAGCGCGGCCATGGTGGCGGCCAGATCCGCCACCAGCAGGCCGTGGTGATAGATATCGGCCAGCGCCGCTGTAGCTGGCTCGTTGCTCTTGCTCATCGCACTGCTCCTCTTCCTGCGCTCCATGGTAAACCACGCATGGCCGCCGATAACCTCTCCATTCGGCTGATTTGCGGCCATAATCCGCGGCCCTTGACAGGCCGGCCCGAATATAAAACAATCCGACATGTCTGTTTGGAAAATTGGACCACCAAAGGCCTGATTCCACCAGCCAAGGGAGTATGTCTGATGCCGAGCCCGGCCGCTGCCGAACTGTGCCCGCCGCCTGCCGACGATCTGGCCCGCATGGCCTGGGAACGCGCCCGCAAGGCCCCGCCGGAAGGCTTCCCCGCCCTGCCCGACATCCCCGGCCAGCGCTATGTGAACGAGGCCTTCCTCTCGCTGGAAGAGCAACGGATGTGGCAGCGCGCCTGGCTGTATGCCGGCCACACCGACCAGCTGCCCACCCCCGGCTCCTGGTTCCTCACCCGCAACACCGGCTCTCCGGTGATCGTGGCGCGCACGCTTTCGGGCGAGATCCGTGCCTATTACAACACCTGCCGCCACCGCGGCGCGCCGCTCGTTACCGAAGCGGCGGGCGAGGCGCGCGGCTTCATGTGCAGCTATCACGGCTGGAGCTACACGCTGGAAGGCCGCCTCACCGCCATCCGCGATGCGCGCGATTTCGTCGATTTCGATCTGGCCTGCCACAGCCTGGTGCCGGTGCGCTGCGAATTGCTGGGTTCGCTGATCTTCCTCAACCAGGATGCCCAGGCCCAACCGCTGCTCGACCATATCGGCCCGATGGCCAAGGAGCTGGAGCAATTGCAGCTCGACAAGCTGCGCCTTGTCGACAGCCGCTCCTATGATGTCGATTGCAACGTGAAGGTGCTGCTCGATGCCTTCCTCGAGGTCTATCACCTGAAGTCGATCCATGTGAACACGGTGGACCGCTTCCTCGATCACCGGGCGATGATCGTCACGCTCTGGCCCAATGGCCACAGCCGCATGGCCACCCCCAACCGGCGCGAGGGCTGGACCGACCCTGGCACCGTGGGCATGCCGGAAATTCCCACGGTTTCGGAATTTCTGGCGAAGAACAACGTCTCCTATGCGCTCTATCCCAATTTCGTGATGCCGCCGGCGCCCACCGGCGTGCCGATCCTGCAGTTCTGGCCGATGGGCCGCAAGAAAAGCCGCGTCGTCTCCAGCTGGCTGGCGCCCGATCATGATCCGGCCAACCCCCATCCGCTGTGGCCCACCCGCCTCGCCAATTGGGAACGCATTCTCTACGAGGACCTGCAATTTGCCCCGCAGATCCAGGAATCGCTGGAAAGCCCGGGGTTCCTGGGCATGCCGCTCAATTATCAGGAGCGGCGCATCTATCACTGGCACGAAGAGCTGGACCGGCGCATCGGCCTCGATAAAGTGCCCCAAGGCATGGGCGTGCAACAGGTGCTGGCGCCCTTCCTTGCGGAGTGACGACGATAGCGCCCCACCAGCCTGCCCCCTCGCCCTACCCTGATGATCCGGCGCAAGAGCGCGCAGCCGCCTTCGCCTTTGCCCAAACCGGGCCAGACCGCTTCCGGGTGGAGCCGGTGCCCAGCGGGCTGCTGCGGCTCTATGGCGGCAGCATGATCGCCCAGGGGCTGGATGCCGCCCGCCTTACCGTGGCCGCGCCCAAGCAGGCCCACAGCCTGCACGCCTGCTTCGCCCAGCCCGGCTTCACCGATGTGCCGCTGGATTTCGAGGTCACGCGCGAGACCGACGGGCGCAGCTTTGCCCAGCGCCGCGTGCGCGTAACGCAGGAGGGGCGGCTGGTGCTCAATGTGCTGGCCTCCTTCCAGGCGCCGGAGGAAAGCCCCGGCCACCACGCCCCCATGCCGCAAGTGCCCCCGCCCGAGGCCTGCCCGCCGCTGTGGGACATGGTGCGCGCCCAGGCCCACCGCCTGCCCGAACGCCACCGCCCCTTCTGGACCCGCCGCCAGCAGGTGGACTGGCGCCCCGCCGAGCCCTACAGCCTGTGGGACCACGCCCCCACCCCGCTGCCCGCCCGGCGGCACTTCTGGTTGCGCTTCTACGATGCGATCGAGGGCGGCCCCCATGTCCACCAGCGGCTGCTGGCCTATGCGTCGGATCTGCACATCTTCCACACCGGCCTTGGGCCCATGGGCATCGGCGTGATGAACGACCGGCTGCAAACCTCCAGCCTCGATCATGCCATCTGGTTCCACGCCGATTTCCGGGTGGATGAATGGCTGCTCTACGCGCTGGAATGCCCGGCCGCCTCTTCCTCGCGCATGCTGGGGCGGGGCGAGGTGTTCACGCAGGATGGCCGACTGGTGGCCAGCGTTGCCCAGCAGGGCCTGGCCCGCCTGCTGCCCGAGGCCCGGCTGGGCCGGATATGAGCGCCCGCCCGCCCCGCAGCTTCGAGGATCTGGCCGTTGGCGAATATCGCCAGTCCGCCCCGCGGCGCGTCAGCCGCGAGGAGATCCTCGCCTTTGCCCGCCAGTGGGATCCGCAATGGTTCCACGCCGACCCCGAGGCCGCGCAAGGCTCGGTGTTTGGCGAAGTAGTGGCCAGCGGTATCCATGTGCTGGCCCTGTGGCGCCAGATGGACCACGAGATCAACGGCGACATCGATTTCGTCTGCGGCGTGGGCTGGGACGAGCTGCGCCTCAAACGCGCCGTGCGGGCGGGCGATGCCATCCATGTCACCAGCCGGATCGAGGCGCTGCGCCCCTCGCGCAGCGGCCAGCCGCGCGGCACGGCGATCACCCGCTATGCGGTGGTGCTGTCCGATGGCCCGCTGGCCGGCACCGAATGCGTGAGCTTCCTCAGCACCAATCTCGTTTACACGCGGGAAGGGAGGCAAGGGAGTGGATGCGAGGGTTAACACCCTCGCGCTCCCATTCTTTGGGGCCAAGGCGCCAGCCTGCCCCGCCGGAGGCATGAATGCATGCGGCTGCGCCGCGGGCGCTTCATCGAAAGCGGGCGCGACAATAAGGTAATGGGAGCGCGAGGGTGTTAACCCTCGCATCCCCCCCCTTTGCCCCTCACCGCCGCTGATCGAACCGCCGCCCCAGCATGGCGCCGGCGATATTCACCTTCTGGATATCGATCGCCCCGCCGGCAATGCCCCAGCCCCAGCTGTCGCGCAGGCGGCGTTCCATGGGGAACTGCTTGGAATAGCCATAGGCGCCCATCAGCTGCAGCGCATCGCCGGCCACTTCGCGGGCGATGGTGTTGGCAAAGCATTTGCCGGTGGAGGAATGCAGCACGGAAGGCAGCCCGTCCTCGGCCAGCGAGGCGGCGCGCCAGATCAGCAGGCGGGCGGCTTCCACCTTCATGTGCATCTCGGCCAGCTTCAGCTGCACCGCCTGGAATTCGGCGATGGGCTTGCCGAACTGGCGCCGCTCCTCGACATAGGCGCACACATCCTCCAGCGCGCCCGAGGCCTGGGCCAGCGCCATGGTGGCATTGCCGCAGCGTTCCAGATCAAACGCCTCCATCAGCTGGCGAAAGCCGCCGGCCGGCACGATGATGTTTTCCGCCGGCACGGTGCAATTGTCGAAATAGAGATCGGCCGAGGGTACGCCGCGAAAGCCCATCAACTCCTCGTTGGGGCCAAAGCTGAGGCCGGGCGTGCCCTTTTCCACCAGCACCGCGCCGATCGCCCTGGCCCCCGCCGCTTCCGACAGGCGGCAATAGACGACATAGGCATCGGCATGCCCGCCGCCCGAACACCAGCGCTTGGTGCCATTCAGCACCACCTGATCGCCGCGGATCTCGCCGCGGGTTTTGAGGTCGGTAAGGGCGCTGCCGGCATCCGGTTCCGACATCGACACCGCCACCACCATATCGCCCGCGCACACCGCCGGCACGATCCGCCGCTTCAGCGCCTCGGAGCCGAAATGCTCGATCGCCTTGACCGGCCCCACCGCGCTTTCGAACACCGGAAAGCCCACCGCCGAGGAGATCTTGCCAAATTCCTCCAGCACCACCAGCGCCTCGATATTGCCCAGCCCCAGCCCGCCCAGCTCTGCCGACACGTTGATGCCCAGAAAGCCCAGCTCTGCCAATCGCTTCACCAGCGCGCGGGGCGGCGGCGTGTTGCCGGCCTCGCAAGCGGCGGCAATGGCGGGCAGTTCGGCGCGGGCGAAGGTGCGGGCGGCTTCCTGCAGCTGGCGCTGGTCGGCGGTGAGGGAAAAATCCATGGGGCAGCAGCTTTCACAGATCGCCCGGGCGCTTGCCGCCGGGGCCATAGAGATAATCGTCGAGCACCTTGTGGAAATGGCGGATGCGCAGTTCCTGCTCGCCAATCCACAGGCCGGGGAAGAAATCGGATTGCAGCCCTTTCTGCACCGTCGGCAGGTTGAAGGCATCCTGATCGAGCACCTGGCCGATGCTGCGATCGCCATGCCTGAAGTGGCGGTGTTTGGGCCGCGCCGGCCATTGGGCGCCATCGGGCACCAGTTCGAACACCCAGATGTCATACAGCATGCGGTTGGGATCGCTGGCATGGGGGCGCTGGCGGAACATCAGAATGTCGTCGGCATGGACGTTGAGGGCGACATTGGGGAAGATCAGATAGTGATAGTCATCCGTCAGCTGATCATCGTTCAGCCGGCTATAGTCCTTGCCTTGCGCCGCGCCATGGGCGCGCTTGAAGCGCTGCACGGCCAGGCGGATATCGCCCACGCTGCCCTCATAGGCGGCCGGATCCATGCCGGCCTTCACCATGATCTCGTGGATGGCGGGGGGAATTTGCGTGGGCATGGCCACCCGCGGCGAAATGGCGGCAAAGGGGATGAGATAGCGGTTGTGCCGCTCGTAGCAGTCGATCTGCACGTTCACATCATCGAGATACCATTGCAGCTGCGGGTGGATGCCCTGCACATGATAGGTCTCGTTGAAGGCATCGACAGAGGCCTTCCAGTTGCAATCCCATTCCACCGTCACATCGCGCACCATCGCCATGCGCTGCGGCTGATAGGGCTCCAGATGCTGCTGCAGGGGGGCGATGTAATCGGCAAAGGGCTCCACCTGCGGATCGAGCGAGAACCACAGGAAGCCGTTCCATTCCGCGCAAGGCAGGCTGGGCAGCGCCATGCCATCGGGGCCCCCTTGCGTGAAGGTGCACAGATCCGGCAGGCGGGTGATGGCGCCATCCAGCCCATAGGTCCAGTGGTGATACATGCAGCGAAATTCCGCCGCATTGCCCAGCCCTTCAGGCCGCAGCCGGTTGCCCCGGTGCAGGCACAGATTGGGGAAGGCCCGCACCGAGCCATCCGCCTGCCGCACGATCAGCACGCTTTCCTTGCCGATGTCGGTGCAGATGTAATCGCCCGGCGCCGGTATATCGGCCGCGGGGCCGCCCAGCAGCCACACTTTCGTCCACATCCGCTGCCATTCCAGCGCGGCAAATTCCGGCGCGTGATAGCGCGCCGCCGGGATAAGCGCCGTGCCCAGATCCGGATCGGGCGCCTTTTCCACCGGCGTGCCGCCGGGCGGGCAATCTTCCGGCGCCACATGCGGCACCTCCACCACCCGGCGCACATCCATGCGGGCTGTATCCCAGGTCACGGTCATCGCCCGCGCCTCCCCTGTCAGAAATGGGTGCGGTTGGTGAAGCCGCCATCCACCACCAGATGCGATCCATTGCACCAGCTGGCCGCCTCGCTGGCCAGGAAGACGATGGCGCGCGCCACTTCCTCGGGCCGGCCCAGGCGCCCCTGCGGCTGCTGGCGCAGCTGGGCCTGATAGAATTTCTCCATCGTGCCCTTGATCATCTCCCAATTGCCGCCCTCGAACTCGATCGGCCCGGGCGAGACGACATTGACGCGGATGCCCTCCCGGCCATGGTGCAGCGCCAGCTGCTTGCCCCAGGTGACGAGGCTGGCCTTCATCGCATTATAGGGCTGGGGCCCGCCCATCGCTTCCAGCACGGAAGTGGTGGCGATCAGCACGATGCTGCCCTTGCCCTGCGCGCTCATCGCCGGCAGCACGGCTTCCACCGCGCGCACCGGACCCATCACATCGGTGTCGAAGGCGTTCTGCCAATATTGCTCGGACCCCATGCCGCCGCCGGCCGAAGCCAGCGGCACAAGGATATCCACCCCGCCCAGCGCCTCGATCGCCCAGGCGAACCACGCCTTGTAGTCCTCCGCCCGCTTCACATTCACAGGCTTGCCGACGATCTTCGTGCCATAGCGGGCAAGGCTGGCCACGGCATCCTTCACGCTGTCTTCGCCGCGCGCGCCAATCGCCACATCGGCGCCCTCGCGCGCCAGGATTTCGGCCACGCAATAGCCAATGCCGCGCGCCCCGCCGACGATGATCGCCCGCTTGCCCTGCAAACCCAGATCCATGGCTGGTTCTTCCTCTGCCCGGTGGGGCGGCTGGTGCGCCCCTGCTGTTTGCGGCCAGCTTAGGCACCGCGTCGCCGATTGCAATAAAAAACATGCTTGATTGCATTTTTTAACGGGCGCATGAAGGCATGGCCCAGCGCCCGTGAAGCGGCGCGGCGCAGGAGAGAACACAGCCGTGGCGCGCCATTCAGCCCTTTTGCCCCATCCCCCTGCCCGGCCCGCCGCCCCCCGCCGGCCAGATACCGCCCAGGCCCAGAAAAGCGCCGCCACCCGCACCCGGCTGATCGAGGCGACCATCGCCTGCCTGGTGCGCCACGGCTATGCCCGCACCACCACGCCGCTGGTGGCGGCCGAGGCAGGCCTCTCACGCGGGGCCATGCTGCATCATTTCGACACCGTGCAGGCGCTGATCCACGCCACCATCGTGGAACTGCACGAAAAGCGCCTGCGCGCCTTCCGTCGCGCCTCCGAAAGCCATGCCGGCAACAGCCCCGGGATGATCCGCGCCTATTGGCAGCAATTGCAGAAGCCCGGCTTCATCGCCTTTCACGAACTGGCGCTGGCGGCGCGCTGCGATGCCGATCTGGCGGCGATATTGCTGCCCCTGCAGGCCGAATACCAGCAGCGCCAGCAGGAACTGGCCGCCCGCCTCTATCCCGAATGGCAGGCCGTGCCCGGGCGCCTGGCGCTGGCGATGGCGCTATCGCAAACGCTGATGGAAGGCATGGCCACCGCCCTGTTGACCGGCGCGCTGGAGGCAGCGCTGGTGCCGGCCCTGCTGGCCGAACTGGAAACCCGGCTGGACGGCATGCGCCCGGCCCCCGAAGCCGCCGCCTGAAGGAGAGAACAAGAATGGCAAGCGCGAAACAGGGCCCGCTGGCCGGCGTGAAGGTGCTGGATCTGACCAGCGTGCTGATGGGCCCCTATGCCACGCAGATCTTCGCCGATCTGGGCGCGGATGTGATCAAGGTGGAAGGGCCCGCGGGCGATACCACCCGCTTCATCCCCCCCGGGCCAGACCCGGCGCGCGGCGGCATGTTCCTCAACGTCAACCGCGGCAAGCGCAGCCTGGCGCTCGATCTGAAGCAGCCGCAGGCGCGCGCGGCGCTGCTGCGGCTGGCGGCGGGGGCGGATGTGTTCATCCATTCCATGCGGGCGGGCGCCATGGCCCGGCTGGGGCTGGATTATCCGGCGCTGCAGGCGGCCAATCCGCGCATCCTCTATGCCAATCTCTATGGCTATGGCCGGGCCGGGCCCTATGCCGATCACCCCGCCTATGACGACATCGTGCAGGCCGCCAGCGGCATTGCCGATCTGCAGGGGCGGCTGTCGGGCGCAGAGCCGGCCTATGCCGCCACCGTCATCGCCGACAAGGTGGCCGGGCTGACCGGCACCTATGCGGTGATCGCTGCCCTCTATGCCCGCGAGAAGACCGGGCTGGGCCAGGAGATCGAAGTGCCGATGTTCGAGACGCTGGTCTCCTTCGCCCTTACCGAGCATCTGTGCGGCAGCCTTTTCGTGCCGCCGCAAGGCCCGCCCGAATATCCGCGCGCCACCGCCCCCACGCGCCGCCCCTATCGCACCGCCGACGGGCATATCGCCGTGATGATCTACAACGACAAGCACTGGCGCGCCTTCTTCCACGCGCTGGGCGATCCGGAATGGTCGCGCGATCCGATCTTCGCCTCCATGCGCAGCCGCACCCAGAACATCGCCCTGGTGCTGGCCCGGGTGGCCGAGGTGCTGGCCACGCGCACCACCGCTGAATGGCTGGACACCTTGCGCGCGGCCGAAATCCCCGCCGGCCCCGTGGCCAGCCTGGCCGATGTGCTGGACGATCCGCATCTGGCCGCCACCGGCTTCTGGCAGGAGCGCGACAGCGATCTGGGCCGCCTGCGCTTTCCCGGCATACCCACGCGCTTTTCAGCGACGCCCGGCGCCATTGGCGGGCCCGGCCCGGCGCTGGGG
>DASRYE010000278.1:0-10573 GCA_035653915.1 Novosphingobium sp.
GAGGCGGGGCTCAGGGCCGCGCTCGATCCTGTCCGCGGGCTTGATCATGGCGCCTGGGTGCCCTTGATGCTGATGTATCCCGATGCCGATATCCCGGTGGTGCAGCTGTCCATTCAGGCGCATCTGGGGCCGGGCCATCACTTGCAGCTGGGCCGGGCGCTGGCGCCCTTGCGCGCGGAAAACGTGCTGATCCTGGCCAGCGGCAGCCTCACCCACAATCTTGGCGCGCTGCGCTTCTATCGCGGCGAGGGCGGCGAGGGCGAGCCGGACTGGGTTACCGATTTTGCCGAATGGGTGCATGAGGCCATCGCGCAGAGCCGCGTGTGCGATCTCATCTCCTATCGGGCGCTGGCCCCCCATGCGGTGGACAATCACCCCACCGACGAGCACCTGCTGCCGCTGTTCGTGGCGCTGGGCGCGGGGCTGCATGAAACGGCCAGCCCTGCCGAGCACGAGCGGCGCCTGGCCGCCCGGCGCCTCCATGCCAGCAGCACCTTTGGCGTGCTGCGCATGGATGCCTACGCTTTCGACTGATCCCTCCTGCCAAACCCCTCATCCCAAACAAGGAACCTTCCCATGACCAAGATTCTCGTGATCCGTTCCGCCGCCACTGGCGAGGCTTCCGTCAGCAACAAGCTGATCGACGCTTATCTTGCCGCCCATCCCGGCGCCGAGGTGGTGGACCGCAACCTGGATGCAGAGCCGGTGCCGCATGTCACCTCGGCCAGCCTTGCCGGCATTGGCCGCCAGGCCCCCGAAGGCGGCCAGTTTGCCGAAGCGCGCGCCCTGCAGGATCAGCTGATCGGCGAAGTGTTTGGCGCCGACGTGCTGGTGATCGGCCTGCCGCTCTACAATTTCGGCATGCCCTCCACGCTGAAGGCCTGGTTCGATTATATCGCCCGCGCCGGCACCACCTTCCAGTACACCGAGAAGGGCCCCGAAGGGCTGGTGAAGGGCAAGAAGGCGATCATCGCCCAGGCCCGCGCCGGCAAGTATGACGATGCCGCCGGCTTCCCCTTCGCGGTGGCCCACACCAAGGCGCTGCTGGGCTTCATCGGCGTGACCGATGTGGAAGTGATCACCGCCGAGGGCCTGGCCTTTGGCCCGGATGCCGCCGCTGCCGCCATTGCCGAGGCCGCCACCAAGATCGCCGAACTGGCCTGATCGGCCCCCTCTTGTTTCCGGAGAACAGACCCATGACCTTCTCGACCTCGGCCCTGCGTGGCCTGGTGGCCGCTGCCGCTATCCTCGCTGCCAGCCCCGCCTTCGCCCAGACGCCTGGCAATGCCGCCCCCACTGCCGCCAAGGCCGGCACCTATGGCGTGGAGCCCTGGCACACCCGCGTGCAGTTCAGCGTGGACCACATGGGCTTCACCGACTGGTTCGGCGATTTCACCGGCATTTCGGGCCAGCTGGTGCTGGACCCGGCCCATGCCGCGGCCGACAAGGTGGACATCACCATCCCGGTGGCCAGCGTGTCGACCACCAACACCAAGCTGGATGGCGAGCTGAAGAGCGCCGACTGGTTTGACGCCGCCCGCTACCCCGAGATCCACTTCGTCTCGACCAAGGTGGTGCGCACCGGCCCTGCCGCTGCCCTCATCACCGGCGATCTCACCTTCCACGGCGTGACCAAGCCGGTGACGCTGGCCGCCCATTTCCACGGCGCCGGTGTCAACCCGCTGAGCAAGGGCTTCACCGTGGGCTTTGATGCCACCACCAGCATCAAGCGCAGCGATTTCGGCGTGAAGACCTACCTGCCGATGATCGGCGACAAGGTGACCCTGCGGATCAGCGCGGCCTTCGAAAAGAAGGACTGAGCGGGCCACCGCCGGCAACGAAAAGGGGGCGAGGGGCCAGGCCTCTCGCCCCCTTTTTCATGAGCCGCCCGCCGCATAGACCAGCAGCACATTGCCGGCCATGTGCGAATACATGCCATAGCCGGAATTGGCGATGACCAGCCCCTGCCAGATGGCCGGGCCCGGCCCGCTCATGCTGCCGCCATGGCCCTGGCGGCCATCCACCCCGGTCACGGGGGCGGTGGTGTCGGCCTGCCACAACAGGGCGCCGCTGGCCGCATCATAGGCGCGCAGCATGCCATCGAGATGGCCGGCAAAGACCACGCCGGGCATGGCCGTGGCCGCCGCCGATATGCCCGGATCGCAAAACGGCTTGCCGGCGCACCGGTCGGCCGCCTTGGCAAACCAGAACGGGCGGCCGGTGGCGGCATCCAGCGCATGCAGCCCTGCGCCGCGCAGCGCCGGGTCGTAGTGGCGGCCGTCATAGGTGTTGGCCATGTCGTTCACCGGGGCGAAGATGCGGGTGCCTTCGGCCGCCATGCCGAAATGGACGCCGCCCTGCGTGCCGCCATGGCCCAGCTGCCGCCGCCAGAGAATGGCGCCGCTATCGGGCGCAACGCCATAGGCCCAGCCCGATTTCTGCCCCAGCACGAGGATATCCCTGCCGCCGCCCAGATCGATCAGCAGGGCAGAGGCGGACAGGTCGTAGTCTGGCCCGTTTTCCTGTGGGCAGCTTTCCAGCGCCAGCATGCAGCCCACGTTCCAGGCATCGCCTTTGGTCAATTGCGTGCGCCAGACGAGGCGGCCGGTTCTGGCCTCCACCGCGAAGATCGCGTCGGAATTGCCATCGGCCGGCGAGGAATAATTCTCGCCCGAGCCGAAATAGAGGAGGCCCCGGCGCGCGTCATAGGTGGGGCTGTTCCACACCGGCGCGCCAGAGGGGCCGAAGCGCTGGGTGCCATCGGGCGTGGCGGGCTGAGGTTTGGGCTCGCCAGCGGTGTAAAAGCGCCAGACCTCGCGGCCGGTTGCCGGATCGAGCGCTGCCACCAGGCCGCGGAAGGTGCAGCAGGCATAATGCGGATTGCCCGCCTGCGCCACTTCCAGCGAGGAGACAGCGGCATAGAGCAGGCCGCCGGCCAGCGTGGGCGCGGCGGTGATGGTGGCATCGGCATGGGCCGAGGGGCGCACCTGCCACAGATCGGCGCCGGTGGCGGCATCGATCGCATGCACGCGGCCCAGCAGATCGCCGAAATAGAGCCGCCGCGCGGCCGGATCGGCCACCAGCGCGGTGCGCACTTCGGCGCCGGTGTGGCGGATCCAGCGGGTGCAGCCATGGCGCGGATCGAAAGCGTAGATCGTGCCATCCTGGCTGCCGACGAACAGCGTGCCCCAGGCGATGGAAGGCTGCGAACGGGCGCGGAAGGCCGCCGGATAGGCCCAGGCCCACAGCAGCTTCAGGCGCGGTACATCGGCCTTGGCAAGGCCGGCCACGGCGGCCGGCACGAAGCGGCGGTTGTCGCGCCCCCAGCCGATGGCGGGGGCCCCGGCGGCCCAGTCGATCGCGGCATTGGCGCCGGTGCAGGCAGGTGGTTCGGGCGCGCGCTGGGCCGGATTGTAAGGTGTGCGGGTGAGATATTCGGCCACGGCAATGCGCTCTGCCGGGGCAAGGCCGGTGGCCATCTCACGCATCACTCCCTCGTTCAGCGCCTTCACGATGGCGGCGGGGCTGAGCATGCCGAGGAATTGCGGCGAGGGCGCCTTGGGCACCGCACCCATGTGGCAGATGGCGCAATGCTGCGCAAAAAGCGCGCGGCCGGGGGCGGTTTCGGGGTCTATGCGGGCGGCATCGCGGGCCTGGAAATCATCGACCGAGGTGATGCGGGCGGGCGGCGGGCTGGCAGCGACGGCAGCCAGGGGCAGCAGCACGGCCGCCAGCCGCGCCAGCGAAAACAAAGGGGGCATGAAAGGCTCCTTGCGCGGGCGCTCAGGCGAGCGAGCGGTAGAAGGCGAGCTGCATGTCCTCGGCCAGGGTGGCGAGGATGGGCGGCACCAGCCGGTCGTGGAAGTCGATATGCATATGCGCCTCGAAGGCGGCCTCGTTGCGGAAGGTGGCGACCACCTGGAACAGGTCGGGGTCGGCCTCGGACTGGAACAGTTCGTAGACGAGGCAGTCGGGCTCGTGCTCGGCCACCAGCCGCTTCAGCTCGGCCTGCAGGCAGATGAGATCGGCACGCGCCTCGGGCCGGCAGCGCAGCTGGGCGATGAAGCTTCTAGCGGGCATCGGCGGTCTCCGCTGCGGGGGCAAGGTCGTAGAGCATCTCGCGCTCGTAGGGGCCGTCCATGCAGGCGATCATGCGGGCGATCAGCGGCTGGTTGGCGGCAGCGGCGATATGCGCCTTGTCGGCCGCGGCATCGACAAAGCTTTCGTAGACGGCGAAAAGGCCAGGCTCTGCCAGGCGGAAGAACTGGTAATGCAGCGTGCCCGGCTCCTCTGCCGAAAGCGCTTCCATCTGCCGGGCAAGGGTGATGAAGGCGGCCTCCTGTTCGGGCCGGATGCGGAAGCGGGACAGAAAGCTGAATGCCATGGGCGCCTCTCCATTCGCCAGTGTGCTCGTTATGGCCGAAAGCAGCGGGCGCAGGCGCATGGGCGGCCGGCGCGAAGGGCCTGGCAGGCAGGCGATTCGCGCTAGGGCCATGCGGGGCTGGCGGCCATCTCCCTTCGGGCCCGGTCTGTCGCGGGCGTGGGCAGAGCATAGCCGGGGCGATAGAAAAAACAATCATGAACGCATGGAAAATTATGCGGGCGGGGCCGGGCCGGGCGGCAGGTGCGGGTGATGGCCGCAAGCGCCCCGCCACCTTGCGCAAGGGGCTCGCCTGGCGCGCATCAAAAAACATTCATGTCTGGTTGTAATCGGGTGAAACTGTGTTATCCATCGGCGCGAGAACCACAGATATAGTGGGGACACGAGGAGAGAGGGATGAACACGAAAGACCTGTGGCGGGGCACCGCCATGGCCGCCGTGGCAATGGGGGCAGTGGCCGCATGCAGCCCCGCCGTGGCAGCCGGCGCGGATGCCGCCGGCACGGCAGCTGGCACCAGCGCCGATACCCCCGCCGGCCTCAACGAGATCGTGGTGACCGCCACCCGCCGCGACACCAACCTCCAGCGCACGCCGATCGCCGTCTCGGCGGTGGATACCAACCTCATCCGCACCGCCTCCCCGCGTGATGTGGGCGATCTGGCCGCTTTCGTGCCCAATTTCTCGGCCGGCACGATCACCAATTTCAACGCCGCTTCCTTTGCCATGCGCGGGGTGGGGCAAACCTCGATCATTGTCTATTTCGAGCCGCCGGTAGCGGTGCTGGTGGATGATTTCGTCGTCTCCTCGGTGCAGACCCAGCTGCTCGACACGTTCGACATCGCCCAGGTGGAAGTGCTGCGCGGGCCGCAGGGCACGCTGTTTGGCAAGAACACCACTGGCGGCGCGGTTACGGTGAAGACCAAGAAGCCGGAGCTGGGCATTCTGGGCGTGGATGCCCATGCCGAATATGGCAGCTTCAACACCGGCAAGTTCCAGCTGGCCTTCAACCTGCCGATTGGCGACACGATCGCCGTGCGGCTGGTGGGCGGCATGGAAAAATCGGATGGCTACTACAAGAACGGCGCCTGCTATGGCCCGGTGACGGGGATTGTCACCACCAACAAGTTCGAAGGCGCCTCAGGCTGCCTCGATGGCAAGAGCGCGGGCGGCAAGGATGTGGCCCAGGCGCGCGCCAAGATCCTGTGGCAGCCGTCGGATCGCTTCAAGCTGCTGGCGCAATATGAATGGCTGCGCGATCGTTCGCAAACCATGCCATCGGTGAACGAGAATGCCAGCTACACCGGCACCGGCAGCTTCCTCACCAGCACGCTGGGGGTGATCAACACCAATGGCGCCAGTTCCGATCCGCTGAACAATGCCGCGGTCTCCTATCGGCAGGACGGGCTGATCAAGATGCGCGACGGGCAGCGCATCTCGGTCGATGGGTTCTACCTCAACGCCGATTACAAGCTGGGCTTTGGCACGCTCACCTCGGTCACGGGCTGGCGCTATCAGCGCAGCCGCCTGCCCAATTCCTATGCCGGCGCGGTGGCGATCGCCAGCGATGGCCAGCCGCTTTCCTTCTTCGATGCCACGCGTGACGACAACCGCAGCACCTTCCAGCAGGAACTGCGCTTTGCCACCAATTTTGGCGGGCGCTTCGATATGGTGGTGGGCGGTTTCTACCAGCATGAGAACATCGATTTCTGCGTGGCGCAGCTGCTGGGCTTCCTCGATCTGACGAGCGGGCCGATCGCGGGCCTGGGCAACTGGAACGACAACCCTTACATCCTGTGCAACGCGCAAACGTCCCGGTCGCGCGCCGTATTCGCCGAGGGCACCTACAAGATCACGCCGAAGCTGAGCCTGACGGCGGGCGGCCGCTACACCTGGGAAAACAAGACCTGGTGGGGCCGCCAGCAGGTGTTCATCCCCCAGCTGAACGGCGGCTGGGACACATCGATCAACATCCAGAACGCGCTGGATGCCAATGTGTTTGCCTATCCGGCCGGCGTCATCTCGCTCACCGATTCCGCGCATGAGCCCACCTATCGCGCCAGCCTGGGCTGGCAGGCCCAGCGCGATCTCTATTTCTATGCCACCTATTCCCACGGCTTCAAGGCCGGCGCCTTCAACGACCAGATCGGCGGGTTTGCCGCCTTCGGATCGGATTACAACGCCTTTCGCACCGCGGCTGCCGCCACCAAGCCGGAAAAGGCCGACAGCTATGAAATCGGCGTGAAGAGCGAATTCCTCAACCACCGGGTGCGCTTCAACCTCACCGGCTTCTGGGTGGAATACAAGGATCTGCAAAAGCAGCTGAACGTGCCGATCGAAGTGAACGGCGCGCCCAACCAGGTGACGATCTTCGTCAACGCCGCCAGCGCCACGGTGAAGGGCATAGAGGCCGAAGCGGCCGCCCGCCTGTTCCAGGGCTTCACCCTGCGCGCTGTGCTGGGCTATCAGGATGGCCACTACAACCAGTATACCGCGCCATCGGCCGGCTATAATCTGGCCTCGGCGCCGCTCGATCGCACGCCGCGCTGGCAGTGGACGCTGGATGGCACCTATGAGCGGCCGTTGAACCGCCAGTTCAAATGGGCCATCGATGCCTCTGCCGCCTACACCGGCAGCAACCTCAACACCCAGTCGATCACCGATCCGGCGGGCAACACTTTCCTCAACGCCCGCACGCTGGTGAATGCCTCGCTCACCCTCTCGCAGATCCATGATGATTATTACATCAAGGTGGTGGGCCGCAATCTGACCGACGAGCGCTATCGCACCGCCTCGCAGAATGTCGCCGGCCTGTGGCTCAATTCGAACTATGGCCCGCCGCGTTATGTGGGGCTGGAGCTGGGCGCGAAATTCCGCGGCTTTTGAAAAGGGCGCCGGCCCGCCGTGGCCGGCCGCCCCCTTTTTTCCGGGAGACAGTCCATGCGGCTCGATTTCGATGAGTGGAACATTCATGTGGGGCCCGATCACCCCTTCAACCGGCGCGCGGCCCCTATCGACAATGGCACCGCGCGCCCCGCGCCCGATCGCTATACCAGCCCGGCCTTCGCCCGCGCCGAATGGGAGCGGGTGTTTGCCAGAAGCTGGCTGCTGGCCGGCCCTGCTGCCGATATCCCCGAGCCGGGCGATTTCATGCGCTTCGACATTGGCGGCGAAAGCTTCCTCATCGTGCGCGGGGAGGAGGGGCAGATCCACGCCCATTACAACGTCTGCCCGCATCGCGGCAGCCGGCTGGTGACCGAGGATTTCGGTTCTGTCGCGCAGTTTTCCTGCCCGTTCCATTCGTGGAAATTCGCGCTGGATGGCCGCTGCGCCGCGGTGACCGATGCCGCCACCTTCCGCCCCGAAGTGCTGGCCCATGGCACGCAGCTCTCCAGCGTGCGCTGCGAGGTGGCGGTGGGGCTGGTGTTCATCGCCATGGATCCGGCGATCCGCCCGCTGGCCGAATGGCTGGCCCCCATCCTGCCGCAGCTGGCGCTGTATGACATCGACCGGATGTATGTCATCCAGCACCGCCAGTCGGCATGGGGGGCGAACTGGAAGGGCGGGGTGGATGCCTTCGCCGAGATCTACCACCTCCACGCCGTGCACCCGCAAACCCAGGGCCTGATGGACGACCGCACCCAGATCGACCTGTGGCCGGGCGGCCTGTCGCGCCAGTTCGTGCCCTTTGCCCAGCCCTCGCCGCGCTATGCCGATCAGGAAGGGGTGAACCCGGGCATCCAGCTGATGCTGCGCGATGCCGGCATCGACCCGGCCGCCTACACCGGCACCGCCCGCGAAACGCGCGCCGCCGTGCAGGCCGCCAAACGCCGCCGCTCGGCCGAACTGGGGCTGGGCTACGAGAAATTCTCCGACAGCCAATTGTCGGATTCGGTGGTCTATTCGCTGTTCCCCAATGTGCAGATCGGCTGCCACCCGGAAGCAGTGTTCCTCCACCGCTTCCTGCCGCACGCCAGCGATCCTGCGCGCTTCACCTACGACACCTGCATCCTCTATCGCCATATCGATGCGCCCGGCTATTCCGCCCCCGCCTGGATGGGGCTGGGCGACGAGGTGGACTTCTCCGGCCGCACCCGGCCCGCGATCACCCGCACCGGCCCTGGCGAACCACCCGGCCTTGGCGAAGTGCTGGACCAGGACAGCGACCTGTTGCCGGTGGTGCAGCAGGGCGCCGGCTCGCGCGGCTTTCGCGGGCCCCTGTGGAGCGAACAGGAAGGCCGCCTGCGCCACTTCCACGCCGAGCTGGACCGGATGATGGCGGCGGGGTGAGGGGGCAGGAGAGGAAGGGAGGGGGCGAGGGTTGACACCCTCGCGCTCCCATTACCTGTAGAGGTTGCATGGTCTTTCGGCGTGGCGCCCGGCGGCGCAGCCGCAATCATCAAAGCCTCCGGCGGTGCGATGGCGCGCCGGGGCGCAATGGTGCGCGACGCTGACAGGTAACGGGAGCGCGAGGGTGTTAACCCTCGCATCCCTTCCTTTCCCCTTCAAAACGGCCTGATCGTCACCCCATTGTCGATCACCAGTTCGGCGCCGGTGATGAAGCGGCTTTCATCGGCAGCAAGGAACACCACCAGCGCGGCAACATCGTCCGGGTGGCCCGGGGTGCCGGGGGGCAGCACGCCCTGGGGGATGGTTCTGGCCTGCCCCACGCGGCCCTCGGCGGCTTGCACCATGGGTGTTTCGATGGCGCCGGGGTGCACCGAATTGCAGCGGATCTTGTAGCCTTTTTCCTGGCACATCACGGCGATGGATTTGCTCATCGCGCGCACGGCGCCCTTGGCGGCGGAATAGGCGAAGAAGATCGGATAGCCCAGGATCGCGCCCACCGAGCTCATGTTGATGATCGAGCCGCCGCCGCTTTTGTGCATCAGCGGCAGGGCGTGTTTGCAGCCCAGGAACACGCCATCGATCATGATCGCGTTCACCTTGTGGAACTGTTCGAGGCTGGTGGCCTCGATATCGGCGTTGAGCACCACGCCGGCATTGTTCACCAGCACGTCCAGCCGGCCAAAGCGCTGTTCCACAGCGGCCATGGTGGCGATCCACTGCGCTTCGCTGGCCACATCCAGCGGCAGGGCGATGGCCGTGCCGCCAATCTCGCGGGCCACCGCTTCTGCCGCCCCCAGCGCCACATCGGTGAGGATGACCTGTGCGCCTTCGCGTGCCATGGCGCGCGCATCTGCCGCGCCCAGCCCCGATCCTGCGCCCGTGACGAGCGCCACCTTGCCTGCCAGACGGCCCATTGCTGCTCTCCCTTGTGGCTGGCGCTGGCGCTAGGCCGCGCCGCCTTCGTTGAAATAATCGGGCATGCCGGCCGGCCACACCACGCCCCATTGCGCCTGCCCGCCATCCAGCAGGATCAGATCGCCATTGACGAAACGCGCGGCGGGCGAGGCGAGATAGGCGATCGCCTCGGCCACATCCCAGGCATCGCCGCGGGTTTTCATGGGGTTGGCCATGTGGAAGCGGGCCAGCGCCTCTTCCGGATACATGCGGAAGCCCTCGGTCTCGATCACGCCGGGGCCGATGCAGTTGATGCGGATATTGTGCGGCGCCCATTCGGTGGCCAGCGTTTTGGACAGGTAGATCACGCCGGCCCGGGCGGCGCAGGTGTGGGCGGCCTGCGGCATCCCCCGTTCCACATTGGCAACGATGTTGATGATATTGCCCGCCGCCCCATCGGCGCGCCAGCGCCGGGCGGCTTCCTGCATCATCCACCATGTGCCGTTGAGGTTGGTGTCGATCACCGCCAGCCAGCCCTTGCGGGAAAAATCGATGGCATCCTGCGGGAACTGGCCGCCGGCATTGTTGACCAGCGTGTGCAGCGCGCCAAAGCGATCATGCACGCGGCCGATCAGCGCTTCCACCGCATCGGCATCGCGGATGTTGGTGGCCAGGGGGAAGATGGCGCGGCCGGTTTCGCCCTCGATGAAGCGGGCGGTGGCAGCCAGCTTCTCCTCGTCGCGCCCGCAGATCGCCACTTCGGCGCCCAGCCGCGCCAGCAGCAGCGCAGCCGCCTTGCCAATGCCGCTGCCCCCGCCCGACACCAGCGCCACCTGGCCGGCCAGCAGATCTGTGCGGAACACGCTTTGGCGGGCGGCCAGCGCGGCATCGTCCAGCCCGCGGGCGGGGCGGGTGGTGTCTTCAGGGTCGGGGCGGAAGCTGCGTGGGGGT
>DASRYE010000279.1:0-4267 GCA_035653915.1 Novosphingobium sp.
TGCCCCATCACCCGGCCTCGCCCGAGGGGGTGGCGCTCAATGCCGATGTGCCGGTGATCATCTCCACCATGCTGGAGGATGCCGGCCTGTTCTTCGGCCATTTCGACCTGACCGAAGAAGCCCTGGCCGCCTTGCTGGCCGAAAAATATGGCGAGGCAGGCCAGCGCCTGCTGCCGCTCTACCGCGCGCATACGCCGGCCAAATCGCCCTATCTGCTGCATGCGCGGATTATCACCGATGCGGGCTTTCGCCGCTATGCCCATGCCCAGGCCGCAGCGCGCCATGCGGGGGGCGCGGCGCCTGTGTGGATGTATCGCTGGGATTGGCCAAGCCCGGCCTGGGATGGCCTGTTTGGCGCGGCCCATGCCATGGATGTGTCGGCCAGCTTTGCCCGCGTGAGAGACAGCCTGCTGGGCGGCGGCGTGGCCAATGGGCGGCGGCTGGCGGGCGCGCTGTCGTCGGCGCTGGCCGGCTTTGCCCGCGATGGCCAGCCCGGCGGCGCGTGGCGCGGGCCCTGGCAGCCCTATGATCCGCACACCCGCGCCTGCCTGCTGCTGGGCGAGGACGACGTGCTGGCGCATGACCCGGATGCCGATCTGCGCGCCTTCTGGGAGGCGCTGCCGATGGCGGCCAGCGTGGCGGGCTAGAGGCGTTCAGCCCATCAGCCGATACCCCACGCCCGGCTCGTTGCGCAGCAGGGTGGGCGCTGCGGGCTCGTCTTCCAGCTTGCGGCGGATGCCGCGGGCGGCCACGCGCAGATATTCCACATCCTGCTCATGCCCCGGCCCCCACACCGCGCGCAGCAGCTGCGCATGGGTGATCACCCGGCCAGGATGGCGCGCCAGCTCTGCCAGCACGCCATATTCCTTGGGGCTGAGATGCACTTCCGCGCCCGCGCGCAGCACCCGGCGGGCGGCCAGATCCACCTCCACCTGGCCCAGCTTCACCAGCGCCGGCCCGCCCGCCATATGGCCCGCCAGCCGGTGGCGCAGCGCGGTGCGCAGGCGCGCCAGCACCTCGTCGCCATCGAAGGGCTTGGTGATGTAGTCATCAGCCCCCAGATCGAGGGCGGCCACCTTCTGCGCCGTCTCGTCCCGCGCGGAAATCACCAGCAGCGCGCAGCCCGCCGCCTTCACCAGCGGCACCAGCTCCAGCCCGTCGCGGTCGGGCAGGCCAAGGTCCAGCAGCACCGCCTCGGGCTTGTCGATGGCGAGCGCCGCCAGCCCCGCGCGCGCGTTCTCGGCCGCAACGGCGGCATATTCACCCCGCGCCAGGCACAGCTGCAACAGCCGGCGGATCGCCGCATCATCCTCGATAATCAGCACTTTCGGGCTCATTCGCCGCTTGCTCCCAGCCGCAGGTGGGCCGCATCGAAGCGCAGGGTGAAACAGGCCCCCTGCCCTTCGGCCCGGTTGGCCGCTGATACACCCAGCCCCATCGCCTCGGCAAAGCCCTTGACGATGGCAAGGCCAAGCCCGGTGCCGCCGCGCCGGTCCGATCCCTCGATGCGGGTGAAGGTTTCGAAGATGCGCTTTTCCGTGCCCGGTGGCAGGCCCGGCCCCTCGTCCAGCACCATCAGCGAAAGGCCCTCGCGGTCGCGCCGGGCGGCCACGGTGATGGGGGCGCCGGCGGGGCTGTATTTGGCGGCATTGTCGAACAGGTTGATAAGGCAGTGGTGGAACAGCTGCGGATCGACCAGCACGAAGGGCAGTTCCGGCGAGACATCGAGGCGGATCGGGTGATCGGCCAGCTGCGGGCGCAGATCGTGGACGGCGCTGGCCACCGCCTCGGCAATATCCACCGGCTCGCTGGCGCGGGCCATGGCGCCGGCCTCGATGCGGGCCATGTCGAGCAGATTGGCAACGAAGCGGCTGAGCCGCTCGGCCTCGGCGCGGGCGGTGGCCAGCTGGCGGCTCTGGGCCTCATCGGCCGCAGAAAGCGCGGCCAGCGTGCCGAGAATGGCGGTGAGCGGCGTGCGCAGATCATGGCTGACGCTGGACAGCAGCGCGCTGCGCAGCCGGTCCTGCTCGCGCAGGGTTTCCACCTTGGCCATCTCTCCCTCCAGCGCGATGCGTTCCAGCGACAGCCCCGCCTGATCGAGCAGGCTGGCCAGCAGGGGGCGCTGGTC
Organism: Novosphingobium sp.; assembly: GCA_035653915.1. GTDB lineage: Bacteria > Pseudomonadota > Alphaproteobacteria > Sphingomonadales > Sphingomonadaceae > Novosphingobium. The sequence goes on from DASRYE010000279.1 coordinate 2,129, forward strand.
GGCACGCAGGGGGCTCTGGCCATCCTCGCGCGCCACGCCAAACACCGCCAGCGCCCGCCCGCCCGCGGCAATCGGGTGGAACAGCCATTCGCTCGCCGTCAGCGTATCCGATCCGCGGCCGGCCGGGCGGCCATTGTCGAAGGCCCAGCGCGAGGCGGCCAGCTCCAGCGTCTCCAACCGGTCTTCGGGCGGGAAGGCGGCGCTCAGCACCAGCTCGCCCGCTTCGGGCAGCAGCAGCACCGTGCGCACATCGAGCAACCGCGCCACTTCGGCACACAGGATCTGGCCCAGCTCCTCGGCCCGGCGCACCCCTGTCAGCAGCCGGGCAAAGCCGGCCAGCGCGGAATTCTGCGCGGCGCTGCGCTGGGCCAGCAGGGCCTGCTCGCGCATGCGGCTGGCCAGCTGGCTGACCAGCACCGCCACCCCCAGCAGCACCAGCACGGTGATGAGGTTCTGCGGATCGGCAATGGTGAAAGTGTGCACCGGCGGGATGAAGAAGAAATTATAGGCAAGGCTGCCCGCCAGCCCCGCCACCAGCCCGGCCCGAAGGCCAAAGCGCGTGGCCGCCACCAGCACCGGCAGCAGATAGAGCAGCGCGATATTGGTGATGCTGCCCAGGCTGGCGATCGACACCCCCGCCAGCGTGACCAGCCCCACCAGCGCGCAGGACAGGCCATAGGCCGCCCAGGGCTGGCGGGCGCCGCCGGGCTGCGGCAGGCGCCAGCCGGCAGGCTCTGCCGGCGCTTCCAGCCCCAGCACATGCACGGCCACGCCCGGCGTTGCCCGCACCATCCTGTCCACCACCGAGCCGTGGCGCCATTCGTGCCAGCGGCTGCGGCTGGCCTTGCCAAGGATCAGCTGGGTGGCGCGCGCCTCGCGCAGGAAGACGAACAGGCCCGCCGTCACGCTTTCGGCCGGGATCACCGCTGTCTGCCCGCCCAGTTGCGCGGCCAGCTGCAGATGGGCGGCGAGGCGCGTGGCCTCGGCATCGGTGAAGGTGGCATCGCGCGGGGTTTCGATATGCACCGCCGTCCAGGGCGCGCGCAGGGCATCGGCCATGCGCTTGGCCGTGCGCACCAGCTCGGCCGCGCCCGGCTGCTCGCTCACCGCCACCACCAGCCGCTCGCCGGCCGCCCAATTGCCGGCCAGCGCCTGCGCGCGCACCAGATCCAGCATCTGCGCATCGATCGCCTGGGCCGCCCGGCGCAGCGCCAGCTCGCGCAGCGCCGACAGGTTCGAGCGCGAGAAGAAATGCGCCAGCGCCCGCCCCGCCTCTTCCGGCACATAGACCTTGCCCTCGCGCAGCCGCTCGATCAGCTCGCCCGGCGGCAGGTCCACCACCTCGATCTCGGCCTGTTCCAGCACGCGGTCGGGCAATGTCTCGCGCACCCGCACGCGGGTGAAGGAGGCGACCACATCGTTCAGGCTTTCAAGGTGCTGGATGTTGAGCGTGGTGTAGACATCGATGCCCGCATCGAGGATCTCCTCCACATCCTGCCAGCGCTTGTCGTGGCGGCTTTCGGACGCATTGGTGTGGGCCAGCTCGTCCACCAGCACCAGCGCCGGGTGGCGGGCGAGGATGGCGTCGATGTCCATCTCCTCCAGCGCCTGGCCGCGATGGCGGATGGTGCGGCGCGGCAGGATCTCGAAACCCGCCGTGCGCTCCACCGTTTCCTTGCGGCCGTGGGTTTCCACCACGCCGATCACCACATCCACGCCGGCTGCCGCCCGCGCCGCGCCATCTTCCAGCATCTTGCAGGTTTTGCCAACGCCCGGCGCCGCCCCAAGGAACACCTTGAGGCGGCCACGCGCGCCATGCTCCCCGCCACTGCCGCCCGCCTGGTTCAGCGTGCGCAGCAGGGCATCGGGATCTGGTCTGTCGTCTTCGGTCACGGGGTGGTGTGTGCCTCACCGCGGGCCATCGTGTCGAGCGCGAGATTGAGTTCCAGCACATTCACCCGCGGCTCGCCGAGGAAACCGAAGTCGCGATCTTCGGTGAATCGCGCGACGAGAAGCTGGATACGATCCAACGGAACGCCGCGTGCCTTGGCGACGCGCGCGGCCTGCGCGGCGGCCGAGGCCGGGCTGATGTGCGGATCGAGGCCGCTGGCGCTGGCTGTAACCAGGTCGGCCGGAAGC
>DASRYE010000280.1:0-14245 GCA_035653915.1 Novosphingobium sp.
ATCGGAGCCGAACACCACCCTGTCTGCCCCCAGCACGCGGATGGCCGCGGCCACCGCCGCCGGGCCATTGCCGGCAGCGCCGGTATCCAGCCAGAGGTTGCGGAAACGGGCGCGCACATCGCTGATGCCGCTGCGCGCGGCCGAGATCTCCACCTGTTCGGCCACCAGCGCGGCCAGGCCCGATCCGCCCAGCATCGCCACCTGCACCGTCACATCCGGATAGGGATCGAGGAAATCGCTGAAGGCCAGCGTGGCCACCGAGGAAGCGAAATGCCAGGCATTGTCCAGCACCCAGCGGGCCGCGGCATTGTCGAGATGTTCAACGATGGGGGGCTGGCCGGGGATGGCCGGGCTGGCATAGCCGGTGTGCAGATAGATGTGGCTGCCCAGCCGCTGCGCCGCCTCGAACAGGGGGGCAAAGGCGCGGGCCGAGGCCGAGGTGAAGAAGCCGTTCACCGGCAGCACGGCGCCGATCAGCCCCAGCTTCTCATGGGCGCGCTCCAGCTCCTTCACCGACCAGGCGATGTCGTGGGTGGAGAGCGCCGCCACCGCGCTGAAGCGGGTGGGATGGGCGCGCACCAGCGCCGAGAGATCATCGTTATAGGCCGCCCACAGCGGGCGCCAGTCGGTGCCATTGGCCAGCGAATCCACGCCCAGCGTGGTCGGCCAGCTGATCAGCTGATGGGCCACGCCCGAGGCATCGAGGTGCTTCAGGCGCAGGTCGATGTCGAACCAGTGTTCACCAAGGGCAAAGGGCAGGCCGTTCGATCCCGGGCCGGCGCGGTGGATGGCGCGGGCGCCATCGGTCGCCGTGGCGATGCGGGGGGCGCCGGGCTGCTGGCCCAGGATCTCCACCGCTGCGGGCGAGAACCAGTGGCTGTGCAGATCGATGATGGGCGGGCGGGCAGATGCGGTTGCGGTCATGGCGGGCCTCACTTGGCTGCGGGGTTCTTGGCGGGGAATTTGGCGGGGAAGCGCGGCGGCTGGCCCGAAAGGGCAAAGGCGCCCAGCGTCTTTTGCGCCAGCACCAGCGGATCGTGGTTGGCCAGCGTGCGCACGTTGCGCCAGAAGCGATCGAAGCCATAGCTGCGGCCGGTGGCCTTGCCGCCGCCGAATTCGAAGATCTGCGCGGTCACTTCCAGCGCCACCTGCGAGGTGTAGGTGCGCAGGGCCAGCGTCTCGATGGCGAGCAGGCCGCGATCCTCCTCGCTCAGCTCGTGGCGGCGTTCCCAGCCGGCCGCCAGCCGGGCAATGGTGGTCTCGAACAGCGCCTCGGCCGCCTTGGCCTTCAGCCAGATGTCGGCAAACTGCGTCTGCACCAGCACATCCTCGGCGGTGGTGGCAGCGCCCGGCAGCACCGACTGGCGCCGGCCGGCGGTGGCATAATCGCGCGCTGCCTCCAGCGCTGCCAGCGTGTTGCCGAGATAGACCGCTGAATAGAACACCGCGCCAAAGGTGGCCCACAGCGGCAGCGGGCCGGTCTGCTGGCCGTCATGGCCCCAATGCAGCACTTCCTCGGCATGGATGCGCACCTGATCGAAGCTGATGGTGCTGCTGTCGGCCCCGCGCAGGCCGATCTGGTCCCAATCCTCGTGGAAGCGCAGGCCAGCGCGATCGGTGGGGATATGGGCATAGAGGTAATGGGTGCGGTCGGGGTGGACGAAGAGCAGGGTGGTGTGTTCGGCAATCGGCGTGCCGGTGTTCCACTTCTTGGTGCCGCTGATCGTGTAGCCGCCATTGGGATGATGCTCGGCCACAAAATCGACATTCACATATTGCGTGACATTGCCCCACTGCCAGCGCTGGCGGGCAGCCTCGCGCACCACCGCATCATTGGCGCCGTTGTAATCGAGCAGCAGCGGCACCAGCGAATTGTAGAAATGGAAGCCCAGCACGGCGCCCACCGAACCATCGGCCTTGGCGATTTCCAGCACGCTCCAGGCCGCCTCGCGCAGGGTGCCGCCGCCGCCGCCCAGATCCGCGGGGTAAAGCAGGTTGACAAGGCCGCTCTCGCGCAGGCGGCGCACTTCTTCCACCGGCAGCGTGCCCAGCGCATCGCGGGCAATGGCGCCGGGGCGCAATTCGTCGGCCAGCGTGCGGGCAAGGGCCAGCCAGTCGGCCGGATAGGGCTCGGCGGTGCGGGGGCTGGTATCGGGGCGCGCGGCATGGTCGGGGCGCGCAATGGCAGGCGCCGCTTGGGTAGCGATGGTCATGGCGGTCAGTCCTTCGTGGGAGAAAGGGGAGAAAAACGCAGGGCAACAAGGCTGGCGATCCAGATCAGGCCAGCCAGCGCATAGGCCGCAGGGCCAACCAGAATGGCCCGATCCAGCCCGATGCGATCGGAAAGATAGCCCAGCAGCCAGGGCGCCAGCGCACCCGAGATGGCCGCCACCACCACCGCGCCCAGCGCGCCGGCGGCCGTGCGCAGATGCGGCGGCACCAGCTCCACCAGCAGCGTGGTGAGGCTGCCGGCGGTGGAGCCGAAAGCGCAGATGGCCAGAATGATGAAGAGCTTGGCAGTGGCCAGATCGCGGGTGAGAAAGGCCTGGGCGAAGAAGCCCGCCGCCAGCAGCGAGGTGGCCGCCAACGCCGCCGTCAACCCCCAGCGATAGGGCGACAGCCAGCGCCCGAAGACATAGCCGCCCACCAGCCCCACCGGCAAAGTGGCCAGCAGCACCGTGGCGAGAAAGCCCGAGGCAGCCGCATTGCTCAGCGCATAGACGCGGTGCAGATAGGCCGGCGCCCACATCTGCGCCGTGGCCGTGCCCGAGAAGAACAGCGCCAGCGCCGCCAGATGCGCCGCATAGCGGCCATGGCGCAGCACCGAGAGCTGCTCGCGCCAGGTGAGGTGGCGGGGAGCCTCGGCATAGCCATCGGCAGCGCCGGGGCGCGGTTCGGGCAGCAGCGCCAGCCAGGCCGCGCACACCAGCCCCGGCAGCCCCGAGACGAGGAAGGCGATATGCCAGTTATAGGCCCCTGCCAGCCACGCCCCCAGCGCCAGCGCCAGCGCCGAGCCGATCTTGTTGCGCACCATGAACACCGAGAACACCAGATTGCGCCAGCGCTTGTCGTAGAGATCCGCCAGCCAGCCCGGAGCCAGGCCCTGATAGGCCGCCTCGCCAAAGCCGGTGACCGCGCGCCAGAACAACAGGCCCGCCACTCCCGCCGCCAGCGCGTTGAAGGCCGAGGCAATGCTCCACAGCACCGCCCCTGCAATCAGCACCGGCTTGCGCCCCAGCCGCCCCGCCGCATAGCCGAACAACGGCGCCCCCAGCACGCCCGCCAGCGTGAAAGCGGCGGCGATGCGGCCAAAGGCCTCGTCGTTCAGCCCGAGATCGGCCTTGATGGGCGTCAGCAGCGAGGAGATGATCATCGCATCCACCACGCAGACAATGCCCAGCAGCATGATCGCCGCCAGCGAAACGTGAGGGGATGCGGGGCGCGCCGCCGCATGGCTTTCGGCAGAACCAGCCTGCCAGGGCGCCTGAGTGAGGGAGGGAACAGGCAAAACGAATCTCCACTGATTAGATAGACTTTATGGACTACTATTAATGCCAGTAACCAGATAGAAATTATTGGAACATGCAAGGAAGGCTTTGCCCACCCCCACTCCGCCCCCATCAAATCCTGCGCTTTTCCATGGCCTTCCCCGCCCCCGCACGGCATAAGGCGCGGCATCCGGAAGGGAGTGCGCGATGAAGGTGGGAATTGTGGGCGCGGGCATGGTCGGCTCGATGGCGGCCTATGCGATGGCGCTGCAGGGCACGGCGGCCGAGATCGTGCTGGTCGATCGCAACGCCGATCTGGCCGCCGCCCAGGCCGAGGATATCAGCCATGCCACCCCCTTCCTCCAGCCGCGGCGCATCGTGGCGGGCGATTATGCGGCGCTGGCAGGCGCGGGCGTGGTGATCCTGGCCGCCGGCGTGCCGCAAAAGCCGGGCGAAAGCCGGCTCAGCCTGCTGTCGCGCAATGCCGATGTGTTTGCAGAAGTGGTGGGCCAGGTGCGCGCCGCAGCCCCCGAGGCGCTGCTGGTGGTGGCCTCCAACCCGGTGGACATCATGACGATGGTGGCCCAGCGTGCCTCCGGCCTGCCGCCCGAACGGGTGATCGGCTCTGGCACGCTGCTCGACACCGCCCGCTTCCGCCAGTTGCTGGCATCACGGCTGGGGGTGGCGGCGCAATCGATCCACGCCTCGGTGCTGGGCGAACATGGCGACAGCGAAGTGCTGGCGTGGTCGTCTGCCCAGGTGGGCGGCAAGCCGCTGGAACCGGGCGCTGCCCTGCTGGGCGCGCCGATCACCGCCGAAGTGCGCGCCGCCATAGACGAAGGCGTGCGCCGCGCGGCCTATCGCATCATTGCCGGCAAGGGGGCCACCTGGTTCGGCATTGGCGCGGGGCTGGCGCGCATCGTCCAGGCCATCCGCGACGACCAGCGCGCGGTGCTCACCGTTTCCATCCGCATGCCCGAGGTGCTGGGGGTGGCCGATGTAGCGCTCAGCCTGCCGCGCGTGGTGGGGCGCGAGGGCGTGCTGGCAACGCTGTGGCCCGATCTGGCGCCAGACGAGGAAGCGGCCCTGCGCGCCTCGGCCGAAGTGCTGCAGGCCGCCGCCGGGGGCCTCTGGCGCTAGGCGCTAGGCGCTCACCAGCTTGTCAGCCGGCGCAGCTGGGGGGTTTTCTTGTGCACATGGTCGTCCATGCGCGCCAGCAGCCCGTCCAGTGCGGCAATCGCCTCGAACAGGAAGGCGCCCTTGTTCAGCATCACGCATTCGGCGCGGGCGGCCATGGCGGCATCGGTCAGCTCGCCGCGGTTGGGCAGCCCTTCCTTGACGAGATGTTCCAGCACCTGGGTGGCCCAGATCACCGGCACCTGCGCCGCCTCGGCGATCCACAGGATCTCCTCCTGCATTTCGGCCAGGCGGGCAAAGCCGATCTCGATGGCCAGATCCCCCCGCGCGATCATGATCGCCACCGGCTGACGGGCGGCCGCGGCCAGCAGGATATCGGGCAGGTTGTGCACCGCGCGCGCGGTCTCGATCTTGAGGATCAGCGCCAGTTCCTGCCAGTCGTCCGGGCGCAGCCGCGCCAGTTCGGCCTGCAGCAGTTCGACATCGGCCACTTCCTGCACGAAGGAGAATTCCACCCCGTCGGCATGGGCGGCCACAAAGGCGAGATCGGCGCGATCCTTGGCGGTGAGCGCCGGCACCTGCAAATCGGTATCGGGCAGGTTGATGCCTTTTTCCGGCTTCAGCTTGGCCCCCTCCTCCTTGCAGCGGGTGACAGAGGCGATCAGCATCCCCTCGCCCACCATCTCGATCGCGCAGGCGATCTTGCCATCATCGATCAGCAGGCGCTCGCCGGGGGCCGCCGCGGCAATCGCCTCGGGCAGCGTGCATTCCACCGTGCAGGCGACATCGGCCGGCACCTTGCGATCCAGCCCGCCCGGCGCCACCAGCGCCAGCCTGTCGCCCGGGAACAGGCGCTTCACATCGTGGTGATGGCGCAGCCCGCCGGTGCGCAGCTTGGGGCCGGCCAGATCCATGAAGACATGGGCCGCCTGCCCCCCTTCGCCCGCGCGCAGATGGGCGATCATCCGCGCCCAGGCCTCGGGCCCGTCATGCGCGCAATTGATGCGGATGGCCTCCACCCCGCGCGCGGCCAGATCGCGCATGAAGGCCGGATCATCAGCCGCCTCGGACGGGCAGGTGACCATCAGCGCGGCCTGCCGCTGCTGGCGCCGCGCGCCAAACAGCTGGCGCGCGCGGGCCTCCAGCCGCTGTTCGCCGGCGAAGAAATCCTCGCCTCCCACAGCTTCTGCCGGCTGCCCGGCCATCCCTGCCAGCGCCGCGCGCACCGCCAGCAAGGTGGGCATCACCCGGCTTTCCAGCCGCCCCAGCGATGACAGGCCCAGCACCATCAGCCGGCGCTGCAGCGGGCGCAGATCACGGTGGCGCAGGGCCAGATAGGCGGCCAGGTTTTCCGCGCTGGGCAGGAAGGCGGGGCGGATGCCGCCTGCGCGCCACAGTTCCATGCGCTGGCGCGTCTCGCTGCGCACGGCGGCGATCAGCGCGTCCAGCTCATCCAGCAGCGCCGCGTGGGTTGTCCTGCCTGCGCCGGCGATGGCGGGGCGTTCGGCAGCCATGGGATCGCCTGTCACACATGCTCCGTCATATCTGGCCTTGATGCCGTTTTTATCCTTATGCCCTGCCTAGGCGGCCTTTGCGATATTTGCGTGACAGGATCTGCCCGATGGCGCCGCCTGTTTACGAAAGCTTTATGCCGGCGCCCGCCTTTCCACTGGAAGCTTCACGGCGATCGGCGCCATTCCGGCGGGCATGGCACAGGTCATTTCCCAAAGGCTGCGCGACGGGCGCCCGCTCTGGCACGAGCAACTGGCCTTCCGCCTGGCCGGGCTGGGCGGGCTGTGGGGGTTTGCGCTGTTCGCACGCTGGCTGTTCTGGCTGCAGCAGCGCGCGCCCGCCGTGGCCGGCCGGCCCTGCATGCTGGCCGGCTGCCTGGTGGCGGTGGCCGTGCTGCAGGCGGGGCTGGCGCTGGCACTGGCGGGGCCGGGCCTGCTGCGCCAGGTGCCCTGGCCGGGGATCCGCCGCATCGAGCCGGGAACACGCCGCATCGGGCCGGGCGGCCCCTCTCCTCTCCACCGCCCGGGGCCGCATGCATGACAGCGTGATGATCCGGGCCAGACCGACGTTCCTTCCTGTGAACGCAACTCAAGAGGCCGGAGCGCACTGCTCCGGCCTTCCTTTTGCGCGCTTTCGCCGTGCTTTTCGCCACCAAAGCGGATGACACCATACTGTCACCGGCCTAGGGCATTCGGTCAGGCTCCTTGGGCATGGCACGGCACGGATACGCATAAAGATGGACGGCGAAAGAAGGGTTCCCTGGCTGGGCATGATGGTGGCGCTGGGAATCAGCGGGTGGCTGATGCTGTCGGGCGTGAACACCATGTCGATTGCGCTGCTGGGGCCGGTGTGGCTGCTCTCGCTGTGGCTCGATTGGCTGCGCCCGGTGGCCCGCCCGGCGATCCGCATCGCCATCAACCGCCCCGATATCGACGCGCTGACCCGCGAGGCGATGACCCGCACGCTGGAAGGCGTGAGCCTGCCGCTGGTGCTGATGGAGCGCCACCGCATCATGGCCGCCAATGGCGCGGCGCGGGCGGCCTTTGGCGCGCATATCGTGGGGCAGGATGCGCGCATTGCCCTGCGCCACCCCGAAGCGATGCGGCTGCTCGACATGCCTTCGGGCGGCAGCGTGACGATCCGCGGGCTGACCGGCACCGGCAGCCTGTGGCAGCTGACCCGCCAGACGATCGATTCCCGCTTCTGGACGATCGAGCTGCGCGACCGCACCACCGAGGCGGATCTGGGCCGCGCCCACACCGATTTCGTCGCCAATGCCAGCCACGAGCTGCGCACGCCGCTGTCTTCCATCATCGGCTATGTGGAAACCATTGCCGATGATCCCGGCCGGATGGAACCGGACACCACCCGCCGCTTCCTGGGCACCGTGCTGCGCGAGGCACGGCGGATGCAGAACCTGGTCTCCGATCTCATGTCGCTGTCGCAGCTGGAGGCGGAAAAGCACGACCTGCCTTCCGAGCGGGTGGATCTGGGGCGCCTGGCGCATCGGGTGGTGGGCGAATTTGCCCCCGGCCCCCAGGGCAGCGGCCCGCGCCTGAGGCTGAGCCGGCCCGACGAGACGATCAGCGTGGCGGGCGATGTGAAGCAGCTGGAGCAATTGCTGCGCAACCTCATCGACAATGCGCTGAAATATGCCGATGGCAGCCAGCCGGTGGAAGTGAGCCTGGCCGGCGCCCCGCGCGGCATGGTGGAACTGGTGGTGGCCGATCATGGCCAGGGCATCGCGCCGGAACACCTGCCCCACCTCACCCGCCGCTTCTACCGCACCGATCCGGGCCGCAGCCGGGCGGCCGGCGGCACCGGGCTGGGCCTGGCCATCGTCAAGCATATCGTCGAGCGGCACCGCGGCCGGCTGGATATCACCAGCCAGCTGGGCGTGGGCACGCAGGTGCATGTGCGCCTGCCGCTGGCAGCGGCCCCAAGCTGACACCGCTGGCAGCGGCCCAGAGCTGACGCTGCTGACTGTGGCCCAAAACCACCGCTGCTTGCGGCGAACCGCCAACTGTCACATTGCTGTCATGCTAGGCCGCCATGGCGCTGTTTCATGAGGCATCGCGCAGGCTGCGAGCCCGCTGCCAGCATGGCAAAGACACGCTGGCGTAACAGTTTGGCTTGTAGAAGGCCGAAGTGACAAGGTAACCAAAGACGCCGCATCAGGCGGCGACGCGCAGGCTTGAGGTAGGGAACATGGTTGCAGAACACACGGTCAAGGCCTTCGACGAGGAAATCACCAGCCTGCGCGGACTGATCGCCGAAATGGGCGGCCTGGCCGAAGTGGCCATCAGCGAATCGATGGATGCGCTGACCCATGGCTCGCTGCAGCTGGCCGAGGAAGTGATCGCCCGCGACAAGCGCATCGACGCGCTGGAAACGCAGGTGGAACAGCTGGCGGTGCGCATCATCGCCCTGCGCGCCCCCATGGCCGACGACCTGCGCGACATCATCGCCGCGCTGAAGATCGCCGGCATTCTGGAGCGCATCGGCGATTATGCCAAGAACATCGCCAAGCGCGTCTCGCGGATCGAGCGGCGCGAGGTGTTCGAGCCGCTGACGCTGATCCCCGCCATGGCTGAAGTCGCCGCCGAAATGGTGCATGACGTGCTGACCGCCTTTGCCGCCCGCGACCCGCAGCTGGCGATCGACGTGGTGGAGCGCGATGCCAAGGTCGATGCCTTCTACGACAGCATCTTCCGCAACATGGTGAGCTTCATGATGGAGAACCCCTCGACCATCACCGCGGCCGCCCACCTGCTGTTCGTCGCCCGCAATCTGGAGCGCATTGGCGATCATGCCACCAATGTCGCCGAGCAGGTCTATTACGCCGCCACCGGCGAATATCCGGCCGAGCGCACCGAGCGCCCCGAGAATTGATCCTGACTGACACCTCTTTCGGGATCTGCTGCCGATGAATCCGCCGCGCCTGCTTCTGGTTGAAGACGACCCAGCCCTTGCCGAACTGCTGGAATTCCGCTTCCGCGCGGAAGGCTACACGGTTTCGGCCACGGCCGATGGGGATGAAGCCCTGCTGCGCGCGGCGGAAGAGGCGCCCGACCTTGTCGTGCTGGACTGGATGATCGAGGGCACCAGCGGTATCGAAGTGTGCCGCCGGCTGCGCCGCGACAAGGCCACCGCCCATGTGCCGATCATCATGCTGACCGCGCGCGGCGCCGAGGACGACATGATCCGCGGGCTGGAAACCGGCGCCGACGATTACATCACCAAGCCCTTCTCCCCGCGTGAGCTGATCGCCCGGGTGGCGGCGATCATGCGGCGCATCCGCCCGGCGCTGGCCGGCGAATCGCTGACCGTGGGCGACCTGACGCTGGACGCCACGGCCCACCGCGTGACGCGCCGGGGCCAGATGGTGCAGCTGGGCCCCACCGAATTTCGCCTGCTGAAATTCTTCATGGAGCATCCGGGCCGGGTGTTCAGCCGCGGGCAATTGCTGGATGCCGTGTGGGGCACCGACAGCGATATCGAACTGCGCACGGTGGACGTGCATATCCGCCGCCTGCGCAAGGGCATAGAAGTGGATGGCGCGCCCGATCCGGTGCGCACGGTCCGCTCGGCGGGCTATGCGCTGGAAGCGGTGTAGGCACAGCGCCAGTGAAGATGTGAAAAGGGGGGCCGGCCAGCCCCCCTTTTTCATGCGCCGGCGCGGCTCAGAATTCCGGTGCGGGCGGCACCGGCAGGCCGGGCGCGTCCTCGTCCACCTCATGCACTTCCACCAGCCCGCGGCCGACATGGCTGTGCGAACGGCTGTAGCCGAAATAGACCACCAGGCCGATCGCCGCCCAGGCCGGCAGCACCAGCATCGCGGCCAGCGGCAGGTTGAAGAACAGGAACACGCAGCCGAAAATCGCCGCCGGGGCGATCAGCCACACCAGCGGGGTGCGGAAAGGGCGGTGGCGGTTGGGCTCGGTCCGGCGCAGGATCAGCACGGCGATCGCCACCATCATGAAAGCATAGAGCGTGCCGGCATTGGCAATGTCCGACAGTTCGCCCACCGGGAAGAAGGCCGCGCCCAGCGCCGTTGCAAGGCCGGTCAGCGCGGTGACGATATAGGGCGTCTTCCATTTGGGATGCACGCGTGAGAGCGCCTCGGGCAGCAGGCCATCGCGCGCCATCACGAAGAAGATGCGGGTTTGCCCGAAGAGCAGGATCAGCACCACCGACGGCAGCGCGATAAAGGCGGCAATGCCCATGAAATTGCCCACCGCGCCAAAGCCGATCACATGCAGCACATGGGCCAGCGCCTCATGGCTGCACACCAGCCGGTCGGCATATTGCGGCAGGATGCATTGGCTGGCCAGTTCCGGCGATCCGGCCGGCAGCGGCGTGCCATCGCCGCCCATGATCGGCTGCCCGCCAATCGAACCGACAGCGCCCGCTGCCACCGCCATGTAGAACAAGGTGCAGATCAGCAGGCTGCCCACCAGGCCGATCGGCACGTTGCGCTGGGGGTCGCGGGTTTCCTCCGCGGCGGTGGAAACGGCATCGAAGCCCACATAGGCAAAGAAGATGGTGGCCGCCGCCCCCACCGCGCCCACGCCCGTGCCAAAGCCGCCAAACACGCCGGCCGGCAGGAAGGGGCTGAAATTGTCGCCATGCATGTGCGGCGCGGTGAGCACCACGAAAACGGTGAGCGCGGCGATCTTGATCGCCACCAGAAAGGCGTTGAAACGCGCGCTTTCCTTGGTGCCCAGCATCAGCAGGCCAGTGATCAGCAGCGAGATCACCGTGGCCGGCAGGTTGATGAAACCGCCCGGCGCCCCCCCCAGCACCAGCGGCCCCGCGCTGAGCGCTGTGGGCAGGTGCACGCCCATTGTCTTGCCAAGGATGGTGCCGGTGAAATAGCCCGACCAGCCCACCGCCACCGCCGAGGCCGCGATCGCATATTCAAGGATCAGCGCCCAGCCCACCGTCCAGGCCAGCAATTCGCCCATCACCGCATAGGTATAGGTGTAGGCAGAGCCGGCCACCGGCAGCATCGCGGCGATCTCGGCATAGCACAGCGCCGCCACCACGCAGATCACCCCGGCAATCGCGAAAGCCAGCATCAGGCCCGGCCCCGCCTTCTGCGCGCCCGCCGCCGTGAGCACGAAGATACCGGTGCCGATCACACAGCCGATGCCAAGCAGGGTCAGTTGCACCGCCCCTAGCGAACGATGCAAAGATTTCCGTTCCGCCGTTGCCAAAATGGCATCGAGCGGCTTCACGCGACCGAACATGTAATTCCCCTGAACCGTTGGCGGCTAAGGGCGGGCAGGCTAACGCACCGGTGGCGCTTGGCAAGGGCCTAAGGCGGGCAAATCCACCGGTCCAACGCGGAAAAACGGCCATATTCGGCCTTGCGCCCTCTCCTTTTCGCGAATGGCTCGCATCAATGCTTTGCCTTGCCCGGCCAAGGGGCTAGAAGCGGGCCCATGTCTACCACCTTCCAGATCGACACCGCCACCTCGCGCGCCAATCCCACCCCGGCGCCGATGAAGCGCCTGACCATCCCTGCCCTGCGCGCCCGCAAGGCCGGCGGCCACACGGCAGAACCGATCGTGATGCTGACCGCCTATACCGCGCGGCAGGCCCAGCTGCTGGATCCGCATTGCGACCTGCTGCTGGTGGGCGATTCGCTGGGGCAGGTGATCTATGGGCTGCCCTCCTCGCTGCCGGTCACGCTGGAGATGATGGCCGCCCATGGCGCGGCGGTGGTGCGCGGCAGCTGGCATGCGGTGGTCGTGGTCGACATGCCCTTTGGCAGCTACGAGCAATCCCCGGCCCAGGCCTTCGAGAATGCCGCCCGCCTGCTGAAGGAAACCGGCGCTGCCGGCGTGAAGCTGGAAGGCGGCGCGGCGATGGCCGAAACGGTGGCTTTCCTTTCGGCCCGCGGCATTCCGGTGATGGGCCATGTGGGGCTGACCCCGCAGGCGGTGAACCAGCTGGGCGGCTATGGCGCGCGCGGGCGCAGCGCGGCAGAAGCCGAGAAGATCCTCGCCGATGCCAGGGCGCTGGATGAGGCCGGCGCCTTTGCCGTGGTGGTGGAAGGGGTGGTGGAGCCCATCGCCATTGCCGTGCAGCAGGCGCTGGCCTGCCCGGTGATCGGCATCGGCGGCTCTGCCCAGTGCGATGGGCAGGTGCTGGTGGCCGAAGACATGCTGGGCCTGTTCGAACGCGTGCCCCGCTTCGTGAAGCGCTACGAGGACATGGCCGGGCGGATCTCGGAAGCGGTGGCCAGCTATGCCGCCGATGTGCGCGCGCGCAGCTTCCCCGGCGCCGAACAGACCTACCAGCCCAAGCGCTGAGGCCGCGCCATGTCCCTCGCTGCGGCCCTGCGCCGGCATCTGCTGGGCCCTGCCCTGTTCACCCTTTTGTGCCTGGCGCTGGCCGGCGCCTATAGCTGGCAGGCCAGCCCTTCTGTGCCCCTGCTGCTGGGGCAGCTGTGGGTGGTGGTGGTGCTGGCGGTGCTGGAAGTCTCGCTCAGCTTCGACAATGCGGTGGTGAACGCGGCCCTGCTGGCCGATATGGACGCGGTGTGGCGCAAGCGCTTCCTCACCTGGGGCATGGTGTTTGCCGTGTTTGGCACGCGCATCCTGTTTCCGCTGGCGATCGTGGGCCTGTCGGCCGGGCTGGATCCGGTGGCGGCGGTGCGCCTCTCGCTGACAGAGCCGGCGCGTTACGAGGAGATCGTGACCGCCGCCCATCTGCCGATTGCCGGCTTTGGCGGGGCGTTTCTGGCGCTGGTGGGGCTGCGCTTCTTCCTCGATCAGGGCAAGCAGCGGCACTGGCTGCGCTGGCTGGAGCGGCCGCTGCACGGGCTGGGCCGGGTGGAAGCGGCCGCCATCGCGCTGGTGCTGGCCGCCCTGCTGGCCGGCGGCGCCTGGCTGGCCCCGCAAGACGCCCATGGCTGGCTGACCGGCGGCATCGTTGGCATCATCACTTTCGTGCTGGTGGAAGCGCTGGGCAATCTGCTGGGCGCGGGCGATGGCGGCCATGGCGCCACGGTGGCGGTGGCCCGTTCCGGGCTGGGCGCCTTTCTCTATCTCAACGTGCTGGATGCCTCCTTCAGCCTTGATGGGGTGATTGGCGCCTTTGCGCTGTCGAACAACATGGTGATCATCGCGCTGGGCCTCAGCATTGGCGCGGCTTTCGTGCGCGCGCTCACGCTCATCCTGGTGGAGCGCGACGTGCTGGGCCAGCTGGTGTTCCTGGAGCATGGGGCGTTCTGGGCCATTCTGGCGCTGGCGGGCATCATGCTGTCGGCGCCGCTGGTGGAAGTGCCGGAGAGCATCACCGGGCTGGTCGGCGCGGGGCTGATCGCTGTGGCTTTCTGGCAATCCTTGCGGCTGCGGCAGCGGGGCGGCGCATAGGCCCCTGCATGGGCCGGCGCATAGGCCCCTGCATAGGTATGCCTGATTGTACCGTTTCGTTCACGAACCCTGAAGAAGTGCCTATGTGGTTATCTGGCAACGGTTGCTGCCAATTTGGGCCCAATCCGCAATTCCCTGTTGTGAAGGCCGCTTCTTTATGACAGTTGATGTCTCGGAAGAAAAAGGGAGAGGAGAAGGGCGTCCATTGGGCGCCCTTTTTCATTTCCGGCAAAAACCCCGCCCGCCCGGGCTTTGCAGGGCCAGCGGCGGCCCCTTTCAGCCCTGCATATCATATTGTTTCAACAGGTCGTAGAGCGTGGGCCGGCTGATGCCCAGCAGCCGCGCGGTGTTCGAGATATTGCCTTCGCTGCGAGCGAGGGCGTGGCGAATCACCCGCCGGTCGGCCTGTTCGCGCGCGGCTTTGAGGTTGAGCAATTGTGCGTCTGGTTCCTGCGGCGCGGCCAGGTCGAGATCGGCCGCCGTCACCAGCTTGCCCTCAGCCATGATGGCGGCGCGCTTCACCCGGTTTTCCAGCTCGCGCACATTGCCCGGCCAGCTCCAGCTGTCGATCGCGGCCAGCGCATCGGGGGCAAAGCCCTTCACCTGCGGGTTCAGCTCACGCGCGAAGCGGCTGAGGAAAGCGCGCGCCAGCAGCGGCGGATCGCCCGCCCGCTGGGCCAGCGCCGGAATGCGCACGACGATCTCGGCCAGGCGATACCACAG
>DASRYE010000281.1:0-2878 GCA_035653915.1 Novosphingobium sp.
CGCCGCGGCGGGTGGCGGCGAGGGTCGAAAGGCTTTCCTTGGCCATCAGCCCGCCAATGCCGCCCAGCAGCAGCACATAGAGGATGTTGATCACCGTATCGATCTGGCCGAGCCGCTGCAGGAAGGTGAACAGCACCGAGCCGGCGCCCGTGCCCAGCACGCCGCCGGCCACCAGCACCGCGCCCATCTGATAATCCACCCCGCCGCGCCGGCTGTGGGCAAACACGCCCGAAACGCTGGCCCCTGTCACCTGGCTGGCGGCAGAGGCGGCGGCCACCGTGGGCGGAATGCCATAGAAGATCAGCATCGGCGTGGTGAGAAAGCCCCCGCCCACGCCAAACATGCCCGACAGCACCCCGGTGAGCGCGCCAAGGCCGATGATGACCAGCCCGTTCACGGCCAGATTGGCGATAGGCAGATAAACATCCATGCTGCCGGCCAGACTAGCCCGCCGCCCGCCCGCTGGGAAGGGTGCGCGAAGGGCGTGCCGCTCAGAATCCGCCGAACAGCGTGACCGCCGGGCCATTGCCGGGCGCGGCATGGCCGGCCACGCGCATCCGCCAGTCTGCCCCCAGCCTCAGGCCCAGCCGCCCGCGATGGGCGCCGATGCTGACAGAGGGGCCGACATCGAGCCTGCCCGCCCCCGTCTGCGCGCCGCCCCACAGGCCGCCGCCCAGCCTGAGGTTGCCCTTGCCGAAAGCGTCGAAGGGGTGTTCCACCTTCCATTGCCCATCGACAAAAGGCGTTGCCGCCGCCCCGCCGACATAGCCGCCCTGCACATACAGCGTGCTCTTGAAGCCCAGCGGCAGGCTGGCCTGGCGCGGCTGGGCCACCACCATGCCGGCCGGGCGCACATGCACCGTGCCATCGTAGAACAGGCTGTTGCGCACTTCGGCCATGGCCAGCAGCGGCAGGCCGGCGATGGGGCGCAGCTGCAGGCCGGCGGCCATGTCGCGCTCCAGCGAGCCGTTGAGCGCGGCCGTGCCCCGCAGATAGAGCGCCAGCGAGGGCGCGCTGTCGGGCGCCAGCCGATAGCGCAGCACGCTGCCCACCTGGCTGGCGCCATAGGTGGCCATGGGCGCGCTGGCGCCATTGAACGTGCCGCCCGGGCGCCACAGCAGCCAGGCATCGCCGCCAAAGCGGCGGGGGCGGGCGGCAGGCGCGGGCGCACTGGCGGCAGGTTGTGCCGCCGGCGGCGCATCGGCCCCGCCAGAGAGCATCACCATGCCCGCCCCGGCGCGGGCCAGCACCTCGGCCTCCAGCGCGGAGCCGCCGGCCAGTTGCGCCTCTGGCGCGCGCGCATGGGCCGCGGGCGCCAGCCGATAGCCTTCATCTCCGGCATAGGCGAAAGGCTCGGCAGCGGAGGCCCCGCCGCCCGCCCGGCCCCGGCCGGTGCCCCCGCCATCGGCCAGGCGCGCCACGGCCGGCGCGCAGCCACCTGCCGCCAGCGGGGCAAGGGCCCCGCCATAGGCCGCGCCATAAGCCGCGCCATAGGCAGGTGGGGCCATCATCGCCACCACCTGCCCGCCCGGGATCACCGCCAGGCACAGCGGCCCGGCCGTCACCAGCCCGGCCAGCGGCAAGGGGGCGGGCGGCAAAGGAGCGGGCAGCAAGGCCGGTGCCGCTGCCAGCCCCCAATCATGCGCCAGCCGCTGGCCGGGGCCCTGCGCTGCCTCGAAGGCGGGGGCCTGCCAGAGCAGCGCCCGCCCCGCCGTCCACACCATGGTGAGGCCCAGAAACACCCATAGCGGCTGGCCGCGGGCCACGCTCTGGGCCGTCATGCCGCCTGCCCCAGGCCGGCGGCAGGGGGCGCCATCTGCCGCAGCAGGCGCACGGGATGATCGGCCGGATGGTTGATATGCACGGTCTTCTCCCACGCCACGCGCATGCCCCGCAAGGAGCGGCAATAGGCCACGAACGCCCGCCGCCCGGCCATGATGGTGATGACATTGGCCACCGGAATGCGCAGCACCGCAAAGCAGCCTTCCACCAGCCCGTATTCCCGCGCGGAAAAGGCAAAACGCATCGCCGCGCGCCAGAAGAAGCCCGCCAGCCCCAGCCGCATCAGCCCCAGCACAGCCGGCGAATAGCGCAGCATGGGCGTGGGCACGAACAGGCTGGCCAGCAGCATGCCCGCCTCGATCAGCATCAGCACATAGGCGCAGGTGAGCACCAGCGCGGTGAGCGGCCCGCGCCTGTCGCGCAGCGCCATCCAGATATCGGCCAGCCCCCGCGACCAGCCCAGCCGTTCCCAGCTTTGCAGCGAAATGCCATGGATCCAGCGGGTTTTCTGACGCACGGCGGCCGGCAGCGTGGCGGGAAAATAGCTGCGCGTGCCGATCAGCTGGCCGCTGCCATCGCGCAGGCGCAGGAACCGGCTGCGCCCCTTCAGCCGCGCGATCAGCAGGCCCAGCTCGTAATCCTCGGTCAGGCATTCGGCGGCGAACGGGTTGCCGCCGGCGCCGCGTTCATGGGCCACCTTTTCCAGCATCACGCGGGAGAAGGCGCAGCCCACCCCGGCTGCCGGCAAACCGGCCCCCAGCGCCGAGCGCACCACCATCGCCTTGGCATGCGATTCAACAAATTCGTCGCAATAATGGCCCGACACCCAGCGCGGCCCCGGCGGAAATTCCGGCCGCACCGGCAATTGCACGAAATCGGCCGTTTCCAGCGCCTGGTCGATCACCGCCAGCGCCAGCGGATGCACCATATCCTCCGCATCATGCAGCAGCACGCCGCGATAGGGCCGGCGCGTGCGGGCCTCATCCTGGGCCAGCGCGCGATAGAGCCGGTTGAGGCAATCGGCCTTGGTGGTGGGCCCGGCGCGATCATGGATCACCAGCCGCACCCGGCCATCGCCGCCCGCGGCCCGGGCCGC
>DASRYE010000282.1:0-15304 GCA_035653915.1 Novosphingobium sp.
CCCCGCCGCAGCCGGCCGCGCGGGGCAGGATCAGCGCCGGCCATGGCGCTTACAAGTCGGGCCAGTCGGCCAGCGGGTCAGTCTCGATGATCACGCTGGGCTTGCTCTGGCGCACCTGGCTGCGCGGCGGCACGGAGCGCGTGAGCCAGACATTGCCGCCGATCACGCTGCCCGCGCCAATGGTGATGCGGCCCAGCACGGTGGCGCCGGCATAGATCGTCACGTCATCCTCGATGATCGGGTGGCGCGGGGTGTTGAGCAGGTGGCCGTCCTCGTCCACCGTGAAGCTGCGCGCGCCCAGCGTGACCGCCTGATACAGCCGCACCCGCCGGCCGATGATCGCCGTCTGGCCGATGACGACGCCGGTGCCATGGTCGATGAAGAAGCTCTCGCCGATGGTGGCGCCGGGGTGGATGTCTATGCCGGTGTGCGAATGGGCGATCTCGGCGATGATGCGGGCCACCAGCGGCGCGCCCAGCTTGTAGATCTCGTGGGCGATGCGGTGGTGGATCAGCGCGGTGAAGGAGGGATAGCACAGCAGCACCTCATCCACGCTGCGGGCGGCCGGATCGCCGGCAAAGGCGGCTTCCACATCGCTGTCGAGCAGGCGGCGGATATCGGGCAGGCGGGCGGCCAGCTTGCGAACCATGCGGGTGGCGCCGGCATCGGCGGCAGTGGCGGCCTCGGCCGGGCCCAGGGCGGCCAGCTCCATGCGCAGCTGGGCGGCCAGCGCCGGCAGCGCCGAGCCGAGCGAGGCCTCGACAAAGGCATCCTCATTGGCCAGCGTCAGCTCTGGCGGGCCCAGCCGCATGGGAAACAGCGCCGCGGCCAGCGTGTCGACAATGCGGCCCAGCGCGTGGCGGGCGGGAAAGCCATGGGCGCCATAGGCCGGATCACGCAGATGTTCCCGCTCACGCGTGGCGCGCCAGGCCGCGCGGCGCTGGCGCAGGGCCGCGGCGATATCGGCCAGATCGATGCCGGATGCAGAAGGGGCGGCCGCCTCTTCGCTGGTGGCAGGGCGCGATCCGGGGGATGGCACGGCGGCTGGTTCCTCTTTGCACAGGTGATGATTGCACAGGCGATGGCTGGCCCGGATGGCCGGCTGTGGTTTGCTGTAAAACGCCTATGTGAATGGTAGGGTATTGTCGCGCAATGGCTGTTTGCCGGCGGCCAAGAAAATCTTGGCGATGCCCGGCAAGGCAGGCTACATGCTTGCGGCAAAGGGACAAACGCCGCCGCCCGGGCCCCGCCGCCCGGCCGCTGCGGCCCCCCTGCGAGGACAGGACGATGGCAGTGCTGAGCTGGGTGATGATGATGGCCATGCCAGTGGGGCCGGTGGGGCCTGTGCTGCCGGCCGTGGTGGAGCCGCCGGCCGCGCTGGCGCAGCCGCTGGCCGCCGGTGCGCCGGCCGGTGCTGGGCCAGAGGGGGCCAGCCCGCCGCCCACTACCCCGCCGCCCGCCGCCCAGCCCGATGCGGCCGCCCAGGCAGATGCCCCCGTCCCCGCATCCGCCCCGCCGCCCGCCAGCGACGACATGTTGGCCACCCCGCGTGACCCGTGGCAGAAAACCAACCGCACCCTCTTTGCCATCAACAATGATGTCGATCATGTGCTGATCGCCCCGGTGGCCCATGCCTATGTGTTTGTCTTTCCGCGCTTTGTGCGGCATCGCATCGGCAATGTCGTGGGCAATATGAACGAGCCGATGGTGGCCATCAACAATCTGCTGCAGGGCCATCCGGGCCGTTTCGTGCACACGCTCAGCCGCTTTGCGCTGAACAGCACGATCGGCCTTGGCGGCATGTTCGATGTGGTGGCGTGGAAACTGCCGCACCGCGATGCCGATTTCGGCCAGACGCTGGGCCGCTGGGGGGCAAAGCCGGGCCCCTATGTGGTGCTGCCGTTCTTCGGCCCGTCGGACCTGCGTGACGGGTTTGGCCGGGCGGTGGATATTGCCGCTGATCCGGTGGGCTGGGTCTTTGGCGATTTCCTCACCACTTTCGGGGCCTCCAGGCTGGGGGCGGAAATCGTGCATGGCCGGGCCGAGGCGGAGCCGGCGATCAGGGCCCTGCGCGATTCCACCGATCCTTATGCCACGGCGCGTTCGGGCTATATTCAGGCGCGCGCGGCCATCTTGCGAGACACCACCGGCAAGGCCGAGGCCCTGCCGGATTTCGACGCGCCCTGAGGCCGCATAACCTTTGTGGCGGGGCCTTTGCGGCGGGCCCTTTGCAGCGGTCCCTTGCGCGGCCCACCCCATGGATGAAACCGGAGCGATAATCATGACACGAGTGCTGATGGCCCTTCTTCGCCGGGTCGGCGCGCCGCTGGCGCTGGGCATGGGCGCGGCCGCGGCCTTGGTGCCGGCCGCTGCCATGGCCCAGGCGCGCGATGCGCAGGCCGAGGCCTATGTCGATGCCAATGCGCGCCGCGTGCTGGGGGTGCTCAACGATCATCACCTGTCGGTCGAGGGGCGCCGCCAGGCGTTCCACACGCTGATCGGCGAGCTGGTGGACTGGCCGCGCCTCACCCGCTTCGTGCTGGGCAAATATGCCCGCACCGCCACGCCAGACCAGTTCCAGCGCTTTGCCGCGGCCTATCGCACCTATGAGGAAGGCGTCTATCAGCGCCGCATCGACGACTACAAGGGCGAGCGCGCCGTGGTCAGCGGCTCGCTCATCCGCAAGCCCGGCGATGTCATCGTCACCACGCTGCTGTCGGGCGGGCAAAGCCCCCAGCCCACGGCGCTGTCGTGGCGGGTGCTGGGCGGCGGCGCGGGCTGGAAGGTGGTCGATGTGGAAGTGAAGGGCGTGTGGCTGGCGATCACCCAGCAGCAGGATTTCGTCTCGACGATCGACAATGCTGGCGGCAAGATCGACGTGCTGACCGCCCAGCTGGCCCGCAACGAGGCGCCCCGGCGCTGAGGCCGGCGCACTGCCATGCTTGACAGGCCGCCCGCCCAGGGGGCAGGGCCTGCGTGATTGACAAAAGGGGCTAAGATGCGCGCGCATTGGGGTGAAACCGCAATGGGGTTCGTGGTGCTGGCGCTGGCCGGCCTGTTCCTCGTCTATTCGCTGGGGGTGGCCCATGCCGGGCGCAGCGGCCAGGGCTATGAGCTGACCGCTCGGGTGGGCGACAGCGGGGGCCTGGCCCCCGGCGCCAAGGTGACGATCGGCGGCGTGAAGATCGGCTCTGTCACCGCCGTCACGCTCGATCCCAAGAGCTATCTCGCGGTGATCCACCTCAGCGTTGACAGCACCGTGCCGCTGCCCACCGACTCCACCGCCAAGATCACTACCGATGGTCTGCTGGGCGGCGCCCATGTGGCGCTGACGCCGGGCGGCGCGCAAGGCAATCTGAAAGCCGGCGACGAGATCGCCAACACCCAGGGCGCGGTGGATCTGATCGGGCTGATCGGCCAGTTCATCCGCCCGCACGATGATGCCCCGGCGGCCGGCGCCGCTTCTGCTCCTGCGGCAGCGGCAAATGCGGCAGCAGCAAAGCCCGCCCCCTATCCGGCCGGGGTGGATTGAGATGACCGGCAGCGATGTGCCGGAAAGCCCGCCGCCCCGCCTGCTGGCGCCGGTGGCCGCGCTGGGCCGGGCCACGCTGGCGGGCGCCGGCAGCATCGGCCAGGTGGCGCTGTTTGCGCTGGCGGCGCTGCGCGCGGCGCTCACCCCGCGCTGGTTTGGCGGGCAGATCGGCCGCCAGCTGTGGCAGGTGGGCTTTCTCTCCCTGCCGGTGGTGGGGATGACGATCTGGTTCACAGGCGCCGCCCTTGCCCTCAACGTGTGGACAGGCGGCAGCCGGTTCAACGCCGAACAGGCGATGCCGCAGATCGTTGCCATCGGCATCACGCGGGAGCTGGGCCCGGTGCTGGCGGCCTTGATGCTGGCGGGCCGGGTGGCGGCCGCCATGGCCTCGGAAATTGGCGCCATGCGCGCCACCGAGCAGATCGACGCGATGACCACCCTGTCCACCGATCCGATGCGCTATCTGATCGCGCCGCGGCTGCTGGCGGGGGTTTTGTCGATGCCGCTGCTCACGCTGGTGGCCAATTGCTTTGGCATCGCCGGCGGGCTGGTGGTGGCGGTGCAGGTGCTGGATATCCCGCCGCCCACCTATATCCAGAACACGCTGGATTACCTGCAGGACTGGGATGTGGAATCGGGCCTCGTCAAGGCGGCGGTGTTCGGCTTCATCGTGGCGCTGATGGGCTGCTACCATGGCATGAACGCGCGCGGCGGCGCGCGCGGCGTGGGCCGGGCGGCCACCCAGGCGGTGGTCTCCTCGGCGATCCTCATCCTCGCGGCAGATTATCTGCTCACCTCGCTTTTCTCCCGGATGTGAGCCTGCCGATGCCTGTGGAAACGCCTTTGCCCAAGCTGGCCTGGAAAAACGTGTCGAAGCGCTTCGACGGGCCGCCGGTGCTTGCGGGCCTTGATCTGGCCGTTGCTGCCGGGCGCAGCCTGGTGATCATCGGCGGCTCGGGCCAGGGCAAGTCGGTGGCGATCAAGGTGGCGCTGGGGCTGATCCCGGTGGATGGCGGCGAGGTGCTGCTCGATGGCGTGAACATCGCCGGGCTTGATGCCGCCGGGCGGCGCCAGGCGCTGGCCCGGGTGGGCATGCTGTTCCAGGGCGGGGCGCTGTTCGACAGCCTCAGCGTGTGGGAAAATGTCGCCTTCCGCCTCATCAATGCCGAGGGGGTGCCCCGCCGCGAGGCGCGCGCCCGCGCGATCGACACGCTGGCGCTGGTGAGGCTGGGGCCGCAGACGGCCGATCTCTACCCGTCCGAACTGTCGGGGGGCATGCAGAAGCGGGTGGGGCTGGCCCGCGCCATCATCGGCGCGCCCGAGATCCTGTTCTTCGACGAGCCGACCACCGGGCTCGATCCGATCACCGCGGCCGCGATCAATGCGCTGATCGTCGACCGGGTGCGCTCGCTGGGCTGCACGGCGGTGTCGATCACCCATGATCTGGCCTCTGCCCGCACGATTGCCGACGAGATCGCCATGCTGCACCATGGCCGCATCGTCTGGCGCGGGCTGGCCGCCCAGCTGGACAGCACCGACAATCCCTATGTCCGCCAGTTTGTCGACGGGCGCACCGACGGGCCGATCAACGCGGATCGCTAAGGCTGCTGGCAAAGGCGCGCGCCGGCGCTATAGGGGCGAGCATTCGGCAATGCACAGGATGGCCCCATGGCGCGCAAACATTCCAGACGTGATCCCTATGGCGATCTTGATCGCGAGGAGGAAGCGCCGGTCGAGGTGGTGCCGTGCTGGCTGTGCGGCCGGCCCACCGGGCAGACCATCGTGTGGCACCACCCCGTGCCCAAAAGCCGGGGCGGGCGCGATGTGGTGCCCATGCACCCCATCTGCCAGCAGACGCTGATCGCCAATTTCACCAATTCCGAACTGCAGCGCCATGGCATGGATGTGGAAGCCCTGCTGGCCCATCCGGCCGTGCGCAAATTCGTCGACTGGGTGGCCAACAAGGACCCCGATTTCACCGCCACCACCGCCAAGAAGCAGCGCTGAGGCAGCGTTGCGCTTTTACAGCTGCGCGCGGGCAGGGGGCGGGCTGGCCATTTTCCGGAATTGATCGATCATTTCGGCGATCATCGCGCGGATGGTGTGGCGCAGAAGCGCCTCATGGTCGAAATGCGTGTCGGCGATGCCGCCGTTGAATTGTGACGCCTTGATCGAGATCAGCGCCGAGCCGATCACCGCATTGTCAAGCGCGATCAGGAATTCGTGGCGCAGGGCGGCGGGCAGGTGGATGTCTGCCAGCTTCTGATCGGATAGCGCATAGGTCATGGTGGGCGGCCGGATGCCGTTAAGCAGCAGCGGCACGAGGAACGGCTTGGCGACCAGCAGGCGGCGATAATGCACGCCATTGCCGGCGATCCATTGCGCCCAGTCGTCGGTGGGGGGCAGGATCTGCACATCGCGCAGGGCCTTGCGCACAACCGCCAGCAAGATCTCGTCCTTATTGGCGAAATGATGGTAGAGCGAGGCGGAATTGACCTGCATGCGCGCGGCCAGATGGCGCAGGCTCAAGGCGTCCAGCCCTTCGCTCTCGAGAATCTGCGTGGCCGCCGTGATCACGAGATCGAGCGATATCAGCGGCGATTTTGGTCTGGCCACGTTGCTGGCGCCCTCCTGCCCGGTGTGATGGCTGTGTTTCAATGCGCATCGGGGCTGGGGGGTCAAGCGGATTGTCGCGGCGCCGGCTCTTTGGCGATCAGCCGCACCGGGGCGCCATGCGCCCTTGACAGCAATAACCAAACGATGTTTGATAAATGCGTCCGCTTCGGGGCAACGGGCTGCCTGTCCTTGCCAGCGCACCGGGCCCACAGCCCAATTCGGGAGAGCTTGCATGGCTGGCATGGATACCAACGTCGCCCTCGACACGTCGGTAGTGGCGCAATTGATCGAGCATATTCGCAACAAGAGCACGGACAGGGCCGAACAGGAACTGCGCGTGCCGGCCAGCCAGTTCACCTGCCCCGACCGCGCCCGCGCGGAAATCGCCCTGCTCAAAACCTGCCCGCTGGTGATTGGCCATGCTTCCGAAGTGCCGCAAGCCGGTGATTTCATCACCCGCGATCTGTTGGGCGCATCGGTGATTGTCAGCCGGGGCAAGGATGGCCGCATTGCCACCTTCCGCAACATGTGCCCGCATCGCGGCGGCCGGGTGGAACAGAAGGAGGCAGGCCGCAAGCACATCTTCATGTGCCAGTATCACGGCTGGTCGTTCAATGCCGAGGACGGGGCGCTGCGCCCGGTGCCCTACGAGGACAGTTTCGGCCCGATCGACTATGCCTGTTCGGGCCTGCAGCGGATCCGCACCGAGGTGCGCCACGGGCTGATTTTCGTCGACCTGTCGGACAACTGCGAGCGCGATATCGCCAGCTTCCTGGGCGCGGAAGTGGAGGCCCAGCTGGCGCCCTGGCAGCTCGATCAGTCGCGGGTCTATCTCGACAAGAGCTTCACCGTGCCGATCAACTGGAAGCTGGTGATGGATGGCGCGGTGGATAGCCTGCATGCGCAATACCTGCATCCCGGCCCCGGCAATGTGGGCGCACGCACGCTGACGAATATTGCGGTGTTTCGCGCCTTTGGGCCGCACGGGCGGCTGTTTGTGCCGCGCACGCGGATGAAGAAGCTGGTGGATCAGGGCGAGGAGGCCGCTGCTACCACCAACTATGTGGCCTCGATCATGCTGCTTTATCCCAATGCGCTGATGGCCGCCGCGCCCGATCATGTCGAGTTCTGGACGGTGTGGCCGTCGGCCAATCCGGCGGAATGCACGGTGCGCATCCGCTTCTTCGTGCGGCCCGAGATTCTCTCGCCGGAGATGGAGGAGCGCATCGACAGGAGCTGGGCCATTCTCGAAAATGCCGCCACAACCGAGGATTGGCCGATGGAGGTGTGGATTCAGGAAAACGCCATGGCCTGGCCAGACACGGCCTTTCGCTATGGTCGCAACGAGGTTTCGGCCCAGCACCTGCATCATGAGCTGATCCGGGCGCTGGCCGCCAGCTGAGCTTTCGACCCTGACCCCCAGCCCCACGCGGCCGGTGTGCAGCTTGACAAGCTGGGCACCGCTGGATTATGTGCGAATATATAACTATAGAGCGAATATCGCACTAAATTGGACGAGGGGCACATGGCCGGACCGGATCAGTCAGGCAGCGGGCAATCGCTGGAAAGTTTCGACATTCACGCGCCCGATGCGCGGGTGGGGGCGGAATGCCTGTGGGCGCAGATGCGCGCGCAGCCCGGCCTTTACCACAGCGATCGCTATGGTGGTTTCCATGTGGCGGCGCGCTTCGAGGATGTGATGGCGGTGCTGATGAAGCCGGCGCTGTTCTCCTCGGCCAGGGGCATCACCTTGCCGCCGCCCACCGCGGTGCGCAGCCTGCATATCCCGGCCGAGGTCGATCCGCCGCTGCATGGCGAATATCGCGCGCTGCTGATGCCTTTCGTCACCCCCGAACAGGCCCGCTTGCGTGAGCCGGCGATCCGTGCGCTGGTGCGCCAGTTGCTGGCACGCTTTCCCGATGGGCAGCCGGTGGATTTCGTGCGGCTGCTGGGCCGGCCCCTGCCGATCCTTGTCGCGCTGGATCTGCTGGGCATGCCCGGCGAGGATGCCGAGGCGCTGGAGACGCTGGTGGGCGAGATCCACCGCGATGTGGCGGCCGGCGTTTCCAGCGGCGCGATCGACCGTTTGCAGGCCTATGCCGAACGGGTGCTGGAGCGCCGCCGCGCCATGGCCAGCGATCCGGGCGAGGATCTGGTGTCCTCGGTGTTGCTGGGCCAGGTGCAGGGCCGCCCGCTTACCGGCGAGGAGCAGATGTCGATCATCCGCCTGCTGTTGATCGGCGGCTTCGACACCACTTCGGCCACGCTGTCGGAGATGATGCGCTGGCTGGCCGAGACGCCCGAGGCGGCCGCCCGCCTGCGCGCCGATCCGGCGCTGATCCCGGCGGCGGTGGAAGAGATGGTGCGGGTGGCCTCGCCTTCCACCTATCTGCGCCGCGAAGTGACGCAGGATTGCGAATTGGGAGGCACGCCCTTGAAGGAGGGGGATTCGGTGCTGGTGGCCTTTGGCGCGGCCAATCGCGATCCCGCCAAATTCGCCTGCCCGGAAACGGTGGATCCGGCGCGCAAGCCCAACCCGCATGTGGGGTTTGGCGCGGGCCATCACCGCTGCATCGGCTCGTTCATCGCCAAGGTGGAGTTGAAAGTGGCCTTCGAGGAGATCCTGGCGCATTTTGCCGATTTCCGCCTCGATGGCCCTGTCCGCTACACCAGCGGGCTGGGGCAGGGGCTGATCTCGCTGCCGATGGTGTTTGCCCGCGCGGCCCGCTGACCGGCCCGCAGTTCAGGAAAGGATGCAAAGTGCCCGCGATAGAGCCAGGCCGCTATGAATGGATCAAGGTTGCCAGGGGGGAGGACGGCATCGCCACGCTGACGCTGAACAACCCGCGCCGCAAGAATGCCCTGGCCCGCCCGATGCACCGCGAACTGGAGCGCATCTGGGACGATATCGATGCCGACGACGATATCCGGGTGACGATCCTGACCGGCGAGGGCGATGCCTTCTGCGCCGGCACGGATCTGTCCTTTCAGGATGGCGAGAACAGCCAGGGCCGCAAGGGGCGCCCGCCCACGCGCGGCGCGCGCCGGCTGTTCTGGAACATGCTCGACAGCGAGAAGCCGATCATCGCCAAGGTGCGCGGGCCGGCCTATGGGGTGGGCGTGAACATTGCTCTCGCCTGCGATATGGTGATCGCCGCCGAGGGCGCGCGCTTCTGCGATTCCCACGTGCGCATGGGGATCGCGCCGGGCGATGGCGGGGTGGCTTTTTTCCCGCTGCTGCTGGGTTTTCACCGGGCCAAGGAATATCTCATGCTGGGAGAGCCGATCGAGGCGCGCAAGGCGGCCGAGATCGGGCTGATCAACTATTGCGTGGCCGATGCGGAACTTGACGCGCTGGTGGATTCCTATGCGCAGCGCCTGGCCAATGGGGCGCCGCTGGCGATTGCCTATGGCAAGATGTCGGTCAACCTGCTGCTCAAGCAGATGACCGCCGGCGCGTTCGAGACATCGCTCGCCTACGACCAGCTGACCCTGTTCACCGAGGACCACAAGGAAGGCGCGCGCGCTTTCCTCGAGAAGCGCAGCCCGCGTTTCACCGGCAGCTGAGCGCCTGAAGGCCCCCCGGGCGCAGTGCCTGCGCCGGGGGGATGCGCCTTCAGTCGATCGGCGGATTGCGCTCGGGATGGAACACGCGCTGGGCCGTGCGCGGATACCACGGCGCGATGGCGCTGGCCGCCTCCAGGGCTGTGCGTTCTGCTGCGGCAAGGGTGGTGGTGGCTGCGGCAAGATTTTCGCGCAGCTGGCTTTCGGAACGGGCGCCAACGATCACCGCGCTGATGCCGGGCCGCCCGATCAGCCAGGCCAGCGCCAGTTGCGAAGGCGTGCGCCCGGGCCCTGCGCTGGCGGCCAGGCGCGCCAGTTCGGCCACGATGCCGCGCGCATGGGGCGTGTCTGTTCCGGCAAACTGGCGGGTGGCCAGCAGCCGCCCTTCGCTGCCGGCATCGGCAAATTTGCCGCTGAGGTAGCCTTGGGCCAGCGGGCTGTAGACCAGCGTGCCGACCCCATGATCGAGCGCTGCGGGCAGCAGTTCCTGTTCGGCCTGCCGATAGGCCAGCGAATAGAGGATCTGCTGGCTGACATAGCTTTCCAGCCCATGGCGGGCAGACAGGCCGATGGCCTTGGCCAGCTGCCAGGCAAAATGGTTGGAGCAGCCGATATGGCGCACCTTGCCCGCGCGCACGAGATCGTCGAGCGCGCGCAGCGTTTCCTCCATCGGCACCAGCCCGTCGTGGTTGTGCACCTGGTAGAGGTCGATCCAGTCGGTGCCGAGGCGCCGCAGGCTGGCCTCGCAGGCGCTCACCAGATGCCGGCGCGACAGGCCGATGTCATGCGTGCTGGGCCCTGTGCGGCCGAACGCCTTGGTGGCGATGACGACATCGCGCCGCCGGGTGCCGAGCGCTGCGCCCAGCAGGCTTTCGGCATGGCCGTCGGCGTAATTGTCCGCGGTGTCGAACAGGGTGACGCCATGATCGAGGGCGAGGGCCACCTGGCGCTTGGCCTGCGCCAGATCGGTAGTGCCGATGGCGGCGAACTTGCCGCCGCTCTCACCGCCACCGAAAGTCATCGTGCCAAAGCCGATGACCGACACCTGCAGGCCGCTGCGGCCGAGAAAGCGCTGCTCCATGCCGCCCTCCCGCGCCTGGCCCTATGGCAGCACTTCGGCCAGCTGCGCCTGCATGGACAGCATGGCGGTGAGGATCTCGCCCATGATCCGCTCCGGCGTCCCGCGTGAGACATGCAGGCCCACGGTCACGGCCGCCACTGTCTCGCCCGAGAAATTGCGCACCGGCACCGCGATCGAGCGCGAGCTTTGTTCCAGCTCCTGGTCGATATAGGCATAGCCCTGCGCGCGCACTTTCTTCAGCTCGGCCATCAGCGCCTTCACCGTGGTCAGCGTATTGTCGGTGAAGCGCTGGCGGTCGCTGCTTTCCAGCACGTCGCGGGCCTGTTCCTCGGGCAGGTTGGCCAGCAGCACCCGGCCCAGCGAGGTGCAATAGGCCGGCAGCCGGCTGCCCGGATGCAGCCCGGCGCCGACGATGCGATGATGCGAGGCGCGCGCGATATAGACCACTTCGGTGCCATCGAGCACGGCCGCCGAGCAGCTTTCGCGGATCTCGTCGGCCAGCCAGTCGAGCGAGGGGCGGATGAGGCGCGGCAGCGAGGCGGCCAGATAGGAATGGCCCAGGCGCAGGATGCGCGGGGTCAGCTCGAAATAGCGATCATCGGTGAAGGCATAGCCCTTTTCCACCAGCGTCAGCAGGCAGCGCCGGGCAGAGGCCCGATCGAGATTGGCCAGCCGCGCCACTTCGGCAATGGTCAGCCGGTTGCGCCCCTCGCCAAAGGCCTCGATCACCGACAGGCCCTTGGCAAACCCGCCCATCCGATCGACATCGCGCAGCGGCTTGCGCTGGCCTTCTGCGCTGCGCTCTTCATCCTTGCCTGCCACGTTTCCGGCCACTGCGTTCCCTTCTTTCTGTGCGATTATTGCACCATGTGTGCTCTAGCGCTTTCCCGCCGCTTCGTCCATGCCGCAAGAAGACAGGATGATGTCGGCCGCGCGCCAGGCCAGCGCCATGGCCGGGGCGTTGGTGTTGCCGGCCAGCATGAAGGGAAAGAGCGAGGTATCCACCACCCTCAGCCCGGCGGTGCCGCGCACCCGGCAGGCCGGATCCACCACGGCGGCGGCGTCCTTGCCCATGCGGCACGTGCCGGCGGAATGGTAGTTGGCATAGCCGAAGCGCAGCCATGCCTCATCCAGCTCGGCCGGGGTGCGATAGGCCGGGCCGGGCCGCGTTTCTGCCTCCACCAGCGCGGCCAGCGGGGGCTGCGCCACCAGCCGGCGCACCACCTCGGCCATCACCGGCAGCAGCGCGGTGTCTTGCGGGTGGCTGCCGTAATGCGGCTCGATGCGGGGCAGCACGGCAGGATCCCGGCTGTCGATCACCACCCGCCCGCGCGATAGCGGGCGGATCGGGTAGACGCAGATGTTAAAGCCGCCATGGCCCTCGATCTGCAGCGGCACCGCGTTGAAATCGAGGGAATAGGGGGCAATCAGCAATTGCAGGTCGGGCCGTTCGAGGGCGGGGTCGGATCGGACATAGGCGGCCATGTCATAGGCGCCGCCGGCCATCGCCCCGCGCCGGGTGAGATAATAGCGCAGCACGCTGCCCAGCAGGCCGCCCCCGCGCAAGGCGCGGTTCTGCGACAGGCGATCGGCCACGCGCCACTGGAACACCAGCCCGCGGTGCTCGAACAGGTTTTCGCCAACGCCGGGCCGGTCGGCCACCAGCGGTATGCCCAGGCCTGCCAGCACCGCGGCCGGCCCCACGCCCGAACGCTGGAGGATGGCCGGGCTGGCATGGGTGCCGGCGCTAAGCACGATCTCGCGCCGGGCGTGGAAGGACACTTCGGCGCCCCTTATCCGCGCGGCAACGCCTGTGGCCCGCTGGCCTTCGAACAGGAGGCGATCGACCACCGCCCCGGTTATCACCGTGAGATTGGGGCGCTTGCGGGCCGGGCGCAGGAAGGCCGCCGCCGCGCTTTGCCGCCGGCCGCGCCAGATGGTGCGCGGGGCATAGCCGATGCGGGCGCTGTCGGCCGGATCGTTCACATCCTCGCAGCGCTGCAGCCCCAGCGCCTGGCCGGCGGCGATCACCGCCTCGCTCAAGGCCGGGCGGGTTTCGGGCAGGGTGACGGGCAACGGGCCAGAGCCGCCCCGGGCCGGGCCTTCGCCCAGTTCATGCGCTTCGATGGCGCGATAGGCGCGGGCCATGTGGTCCCAGTTCCAGTCGGGGCTGGTCTGCTCGGCCAGCGCGTCGAAATCGGCCCTGGCGCCGCGCACATAGACCATGCCGTTGACCGCGCTGGAGCCCCCCAGCACCCGTCCGCGCGCCCAGATTTCCGCCACGCCGTTCGAGCGCGGTTCCGGCCGTGTGGCAAAGGGCCAGACATAGCGGGCATTGGCCATCACCTTGGCCAGGCCGCGCGGCATGGTGATGAACGGATGGGCATCGCTGCCGCCGGCCTCCAGCAGCAGCACGCGGATGGCAGGATCGGCGCTCAGGCGGTTGGCCAGCACGCAGCCGGCAGAGCCTGCGCCGACGATGATATAATCGTAATCGGCCATCAGCCCTGCACCGGCGGCAGCGCCGAAGGCCGCTCCTGCAGCAGCACGGTCTTGCTTTCCAGATAGGGCAGCAGGCCTTCCACCCCGCCCTCGCGCCCCACGCCAGAGCGCTTGAAGCCGCCAAAGGCGATGGAGAAATCCATGCGCTGGCCATTGTGCCCCACCGTGCCCGAGCGCAGCGCGCGCGCCACGCGATAGGCGCGGTCGATATCATCGGTGAAAACGGCGTTGTTGAGCCCATAGGCCGAGGCATTGGCGATGCGCACCGCTTCGGCCTCGCTGTCTGCGGCGATGACCGACAGCACCGGGCCGAACACTTCTTCCCGGGCGATGCGGTCGGCCGGATCGACATGGGCAAAAACGGTGGGCTCCACATAGAAGCCGCGCGGCAGATGGGCCGGCCGGCCTCCGCCGCAGGCCAGCGTTGCACCCGAGGCACGGGCGCCGGCAATGAAGCCTTCGACCAGATCGCGCTGACGGGCGGTGGCCAGCGGCCCCATCCGCGTGGCCGGATCGAAGGGATCGCCCACCGTGACCCGGGCGAGGGCGGCGCCGAGCGCCTCCACGAAGCGATCATGACGGGCGCGCGGCACGATCACCCGCGTCAGCGCGGCGCAGACCTGCCCGGTCATGTCGGGCGCGCGCTTGGCGAGCGCGGTGGCGGCCGCTTCCACGTCATAGTCATCGAGGATGATGGCGGCCGATTTGCCGCCCAGTTCCATCGTGTAGCGGGCCATGCGCGCGCCCAGGATCGAGGCGATATGGCAGCCCGCGGCGCTGGATCCGGTGAAGCTGATCTTGTCCACCCGTTCGTCGCGCACCAGCGCTTCGGAGGCCTGGCGATCGGCGGTGAGGACATTGAGCACGCCGGCCGGCAGGCCGATGCTGTCGGCCACTTCGGCCAGCAGCAGGGCATGGCCGGGCGCCTCGGGCGAGGCCTTGAGCACCAGCGTGCAGCCCGCCGCCAGCGCCGGCGCCACTTTCAGCGCGGCGAGCGCGGCCGGCGCGTTCCATGGCACGATCGCGCCGACCACGCCGACCGGCTCGCGCACCAGCAGGCCCAGCTTCGCGCCGGAAACGGTGGGGCGCTCCTCGACGAAGGCGAAGCGCTCGGCGATCCGGGCGTAGCTGCGATAGGTGTAGGCGATGCCGCCGGCCATCGCCTTGGCCATGGCGTGGACGATGCCCATCTCATTGGGCCAGATGGCGGCGAAATCCTCTGCCCTTGCATCGATGCCATCGGCCAGGCGCTGTAGCCAGGCGCCGCGCTCGGCCGGCGAGAGGCGCGGCCAGGGGCCTTCGTCGAAAGCGGCGCGGGCGGCGCCGACAGCCCGGGCGATATCCGCCTCATCCGCCTCGGCCACTTCGACATAGAGGCTTTCCGTGGCCGGATTGATCACCCGCAGGCGCCGGCCGCTGCCGGCAGCCACCCAGGCCCCGCCGATATAGAGCTTGTCCGGATGGGCCAGCGGGGCAACGCGCGGATCGGAGGTGAGGGTCGTCATGAGGGCACCTTGTGCAGGAAAGGGGGAGGTCAGGCGAGGTCGAAACGGGCCAGGTCGAAGCGGGCGAGCAGGTCTGCCTCCAGCGCGCGGGCCGGCGGCGGCAGGGCCAGCGTGTCGAGCAGTTCGGCATGCAGGGCAAAGGCCTGGGGCCGCGCGCCGGCCAGCTGCGCCATGGCCTGCGCCAGTTCGGCGGCGCGGGCCAGCAGCCCCGGGGCCGGCACCAGTTCGTTGACCAGCCCCCAGGCCAGCGCCGTGCCGGCATCGATCGGCGCGCCGGTCAGCATCATCTGGCGCGCCCGCCACACGCCGATCGCCGATGGCAGCAGCGTGCCGCCGCCCCAGCGCGGAAACAGGCCCAGCTGGCAGTGGGTGTCGGCAAAGCGGGCTGCGGGGGTGGCGATGGCGATATCGCAGGAAAGCGCCATTTCCAGCGCGCCGGTGATGCAGGGCCCGTCGATCGCGGCCACCACCGGCTTGGTCAGCGCCCGCAGCGCGGCGGCCGGA
>DASRYE010000283.1:0-5406 GCA_035653915.1 Novosphingobium sp.
AAGGCACCGGCAGGTGCTGCGCCTGCCGGTGCCCTGACGGAATTGGGGCGGGCTGGTTCAGCCGGCCACCATGGCGCGCGCCTCCAGCAGGCGCACATAGCCGGGCAGCACCGCGGCAAAGGCCCTGAAGCGCGGATCGGCGATGCGCCCGCTGGCCGACAGATGCGCCCCCACCGAGATGATCGCCGCCACCTTGGCCTGCCCCAGCACGGCATAGCGCCCGGCCTCATGAGCGGTGCGGCCGGTGCCCTGTTCCCATTCGGCGATCATCCGCTCGGGCGACCACCAGCCCGGCAGCTCGAAACCGGCCGCCGCCAGCGAGGCCTCGCCCTGATCGTGGAACATGAGGATATAGCCCAGATCCAGCATCGGTTCGGAAAGCTGGGCCATTTCCCAGTCGAGCAGGCCGGTGAGCCGGCCCTCGTGCCACAGGCAATTACCATGCTTGGGATCGCCATGCACCGGGGTGGGCGGGCCGGATTCGCGCGGGGGGCGCCGGGCCAGATCCTCCAGCACGGCAATCAGCGCCGGCATCGCCTCGGCGCCGCGGGCCACATCCAGCCAGTGCTGCGCCTCGGCGCCCACGCTGCGCCCGCCCGGCGGCATGGCCGCGGCCGGCATGGTGTGCAGCGCCAGGATCGCATCGAACCACTGGCGGCACACGCTGTCTGCCCCGGCTACCGGATCGGCCGCCAGCCAGGCGGGCACGGCATATTCGAACGCCTCGCCCGGGATGCAGCCCATGAGGAAGAACGGATCGCCCAGCACGCTGGCATCCTCGCACAGTTCCAGCACCGGCGGCAGCGGCACGCCGGGTGCTGCCGCCGCCACGGCCGAAAGCACCCGGTGCTGGCGGGCCATGTCGTAGGGGGGCAGCAGCCCTTCTTCCGATGGCGGCAGGCGCAGGATCTCGCCCAGCCCCTCTATGAGATAGGTCTCGTTCGAGTGGCCGGCCGAGAGGGTTTTCACCCCGGTGATGGCGCTGCCACGCGGCAGCCAGCCGCGCAAGGCGCGGGCCAGTTGATCGGTATCGCGCGCCATCGGCCTAGATCAGCGTGTTGGCGGCAGTCAGCCCCAGTTCGGGGTGGGCGCCGTGGATGATCGTTTCCATGATGCCATAGCCCACCGCATCGCCCTCGCGCACGCGGATGGGGCAATCGCGCAGCTGGCGGATGCGCTTCAGCGTCTCGCGGTCCAGCGTGTCGGCAAAGGCCTCGCCCTCCACCGTCAGCGGGCCCTGCCACATGCCATGCTTGCGCCCGTCGAAGCCCAGATAGAGGCCCGGCCCCAGATGCACCCCCGATGTGCCCACCACTTCGACCTCCACACTATGCGTGCCGCCCTGGAGCATGTCGAAATGGACCAGGCCGCCCAGCAGGCGCCGCGTCGCATCGTCATAGCGCAGTTCCGGGCGCACGCGGGCGACCTTTTCCTGCGTGCCATCGGGCAGGTTGCGATAGCCCGAGGAATAGAACACCCGGCCCTGCTTCACCTGATGGTAGAAGTGATAGGCGACCTTCCCGCCATCGGGGGAGACCAGCATGAAGGGGCTCCACACCAGCATGAACTCGCCCTCGCCAAAGCGGGCATCGCCAAAATCGGCGGTGGGGCGGATATCGGCATTATGCGCGCCCACATCGAGGCGCACGCCCCAGCTGTGATCGCGATATTCGGTCCAATCCGCAGGGTCGATGGTGATGCGCTCGCCCTCGATCTCCACCCAGCCCGAAGGCACGCCGATCTGGTGATAGCGCACCACATCCGAGCCGATGCGGAAGCCATCCTTCTCGCGCTGGCGGTGGCGGTCCTCGAAGAAGGGCTGCATTTCGGCGGTGAAGGTCACGTCGAAAGCGATCGGCTGATGCGGGTTGGGGGCCAGTGCATAGCGCACCTTGTGCAGCGGCTCGATGATCTCGTAGGTCAGCGGGCCAACGCGGGTTTCGGTGGGGTCGTCGCGCAATTCGCGGTTGGCGCGCACCGTCCACTGCTGCCCCCCGCGCGAGACGGCGGCCCAGCCATCGAGAATGCCGCGATTGTGATAGCGGCCCAGGCCAAAATCAATGGCCAGCGTGCCATCCTTGCGGGCAATGGCGGTCCAGATCTTTTCCGTCCAGCTATGATCGGCAGTGGCGGTGGAGGCGAAAGTATCGACGATCTGGTGATTGAGCATTTCGTCCAGCGCGGTGATCATGCCGATGTCTTCCATGGCATTGCGCACGAAGCGGGTGGGCGAATTGGGCAAAATTGCGGTCATTTCCGACTCCAGTCTGAACGCTGAATTGGCGGGCGGCCGAGGCGGTGGGGGAAGGGGCTTCCCACAAGGCCTTGCCGGTTTATCCTGTTCCCGCTGCCTCGTATAAAGCGTCAGACGATTTCGTCTACAAATTTTTGCCGATTCGGATGGGAAGAGAAGCGCCGGGTGCGGCGGGTGGTGGCAGAAGCGCGCAAAAGCGCGGGCTGCGCATGGCTTCTAAAATTGCCGGACGAAGATATGATATGAAATCGTCGAACGATATTGACGGTCAGTGTCGATGTCGGTAAGCCGTCCCTCGTGAAGCTGGCGACGCAGTGCGGATAGCCGGCTCGCGGGGATAGGGAAGGATGCGAGATGGCCAAATCGATAACATGGGCGTTGGCTGGCGTGGCGCTGGGCGGGCTGGCAATGGCCGAAAGCGCCCGCGCCGATGAAGCGCCGCACAGCGAGCCAAGCGCCGCCGAAATCATCGTTACCGCCAACAAGCGGCAGCAATCCATCAACACCGTGCCGCTGAGCATCACCGCTGCCAGCGGCGACACGCTGATGAAGCGCGGCATCAACAGCACCGCCGATCTGGCGCGGATCGTGCCGGGCCTCACGGCGCAGCCCTCGCCATTCAACACGCCGGTTTACACGCTGCGGGGGGTGGGCTTCTACGAATCGACACTGTCCGCCTCGCCCACGGTCGCCGTCTACACCGATGAAGTGCCGCTGCCCTTCAGTGCCATGACCAAGGCCGCCTCGCTCGATCTGGAGCGGGTGGAAGTGCTGAAAGGGCCGCAGGGCACGCTGTTTGGCAACAACACCACCGGCGGCGCCATCAACTACATCGCCGCCAAGCCGACCGACACTTTCAAGGCCGGCGTCAACGGCAGCTTTGGCCGCTTCGACACGGTGGACCTGCAAGGCTTTGTCAGCGGCCCGCTGACCGACAATCTGAAGGGCCGGGTGGCCGCCCGCATCGTCGAAAGCGGGCCCTGGCAATATAGCGCCACCCGCGCCGACACGCTGGGCGCCACGCGCGAATTGCAGGGCCGCATCCTGCTGGAATGGACGCCAAGCCCGCGGCTGAAGATCACCTTCAACCTCAACGGCTGGATCGACAAATCGGACACCCAGGCGCCCCAACGCATTGCCACCTATATTTCCGTGCCCGGCAACCCGCCGGCAGCGGCCACGCTGGCCTATCCCTATCCGCCGCAGAACGCGCGGGCGGCGGATTGGTCCACCAATATCGGTGCGCTGCGCAACGATGACTATTTCGTGCAGGGCGCGCTGCGGGCCGATTACACCATCAACCCGGCGATGACGCTGACCTCGATCACCGCCTATGAGCGCTACAAGGAAAATTCCACGTCCGATTTCGATGGCACCGCGCGCAACATCGCCGACAATTACGTGCGCGGCTATATCGACACCGTGTCGCAGGAATTGCGGCTGACCGGCAAGCTGCCCCGCTTCAACTGGGTGCTGGGCGCCAATTACGAGTATGACTGGACCTACGACCGGCTCTACTACAATTTCTCGGATTCGACGACCTCATGGGTGTCGACCGACCATATGACCTTCACCTCCAACTTCACCCGCCAGGATGTGCAGACGGCCGCGATCTTTGCCAATGGCGAATATGAAGTGCTGCCCGGCCTCACCCTGCAGGGCGGGCTGCGCTACACCGACAGCCGCCGCAAATTTTCCGGCTGCACGCTGGACGAGCCGGGCGGCGGCGTGGCCGAAGCCTTCAACCTCATCGAATCCTGGATCAATTCGGGCACTTTCGTGACGATCCCCGAAGGCGGCTGCGTCACCTTCCATTCCTCGCCCGATATCAACGGCGCCACTGGCCTCTATGGTGTGCCCTATGTCAACCCGATCCAGAGCCAGCTTAACGAGCAGAACCTCTCCTGGCGCACCGGCGTGAACTACAGGACGGCCAACCATGGCCTGCTCTATGCCACTGTCAGCCGGGGCTACAAGGCGGGCAGCTTCCCCACCACATCGGCCTCCTTCGATTCGCAATACAAGCCGGTGAAGCAGGAATCGCTGACCGCCTACGAAGTGGGTTTCAAGCAGCCGCTGCTCGATCGCAAGGTGCAGTTGAACGGCGCGCTGTTCTACTATGACTACAAGGACAAGCAGCTGCGCGGCCGCATTCTCGATGCGGTGTTCGGCCCGCTGGATGCGCTGGTGCAGATCCCCAAGTCACGCGTGTGGGGCGCCGAGGCCGAACTGAATGCCCGGCCGATCAAGGGGCTGGTGCTGGATGTGGCGGCCACCTATCTCGACACCAAGATCCTCAGTTTCACCGGCTACAACAATGCCGGCGATCTGCAGAATTATGCCGGCACGCCGTTCCCCTATGCGCCCAAATGGGAAATCGTGGGCAGCGCCGATTATGATTTCCCGGTGAACGGCAAGCTTAACGCCTTCCTCGGCACCTCGCTCACCTATAATTCGGCCACGCAGGGCAGCATCGGCTCCATTCCGGAACTGGCGATCAAGGCCTATGCGCTGCTCGATGCACAGATCGGCGTGCGCGATCCGGGCGACAAGTGGCGCTTCCAGATCTGGGGCCGCAACCTCACCAACACCTATTACTGGACCAACGCCCTGCAGAGCCAGGACGTGTATCTGCGCTTCACCGGCAAGCCGGTGACCTATGGGATGAGCTTCAGTTATCGTTTCTGATCAGGCGGGCGGCGGGCCTTGTTTGCCGCCCATTTTCATCATACGATATATTCATACGAAAGCCGCCGGCAAAAGGCGGCTACGGAGAGCGAGCAGCGCCACTGGCCCCCAACGGGCCGGCAAAAGCGCGGGCTCAGGAAGAGCGAGGCACCATGGCTTCCCACGCATTGCCTGTCGCAGATGCAGCGCCGCAGGGCGCTGCCATTCTCACCGGGCCCATCCCGCCCATCCCTGTGCGGCAGCGGCGGCTGGGGCCGCTCACCCGGCGGCGGCTGGGGCGTTTCTATCTGGCGCTGGCGCTGGTTTATGCGGCGGCTGTGGCGCCGGTGGTGGCGGGGCTGGCGCCGGCCTGGCAGGCGCTGGGGCTGGGGATCATCTTCCCCGGCGGCGGCTTCCTGTATGCCGGCGGGGTGGTGGGGGTGGCGGGCGCGCTGCTTTCGCTGGTGGCCTTTGCCTGGATCCTG
>DASRYE010000284.1:0-12002 GCA_035653915.1 Novosphingobium sp.
GTGCGCATCGCCAACCGCCGCCTGCTCGACATCTACACCCGCCACCGCCTGGCGCTGATCGAAATGCCCCGGCAAGTGCCCCGCATCGAACAGGTCATCCGCTACACCTCGCTGGAAATGCTGAACCGGGGCAACATCCGCCTCTATCTCAGCCAGCATCCCGAATTCGACAGCGAGAAAACCGAAAACCACATCTTCTACATCGAGACGATCATCCACGCGCTGATGCGCCGCTATGTGCTGGAGGCGCCCGAAGGCCTGCCGCCCGACGAGCTGGTGGAGCAGATCTGCGAACTCATCCTGTCCTATCTGGGCCGGCAGCGCATCGATCCGGTGGCCCGGGAAGCAGGCCGGCCATGACCGAACCTGCCGGAACCGCCCCCCGCCGCGCGGCCAATGGCGCGCTGGAAGCGCAGATCATCGAGGCGGCCTATGCCTGTTTCGAACGCTTCGGCATCACCAAGACGACGATGGAGGATATTGCCCGCGGCGCCTCTGTCTCGCGCCAGTCGGTCTATCGCTATTTCGCCCGCAAGGACGACATACTCGACGAAATCTGCGCGCGCGAGGCCGTGAAAATCAATGCCATCGTGCGCGCCCGCATCCGCCGCGACGGCAATTTCGCCGACACGCTGACCGATGCCCTGTGCGTGATCATCAGCGAGGCCGACAAGAACCCCTATCTGCGCCAGGTGATCGATGCGCCCTCTGTGCAAACGCTGGCCAGCAGCCCGGCCAGCCGCGCCTATCGGCTGAACAGATCCTATTGGCAGGGCATGATGCAACGCGCCGCCGCGGCCGGGCAGCTGGCGGATGATCTCTCGCTCGACGAGATCGTCTCCTGGCTGCTGATGATGCAATCGGTGCTGCAATTGCGCCTGGCCAGCGGGCAGATCGATGCCGCCCAGCTGCACCGGCTGGTGCGCCGCTTTGCCGTGGCGCCCTTGCTGAAATCGGTGTGAGGGCGCCGCCCGGAACATAAGGCCGGCGCCCTGGCGGCGGGGCGCATAGGCGCCCTGGCAGTGGAGCGCATACGCGCCCTGGCGGCGCTGCGCATGAACGATTTACATTTTACGTTTTTTGTAACATGATTCGCGCCAGAGAGGTTGCCCGGCCCGCAAGAGGCGGTCTGACCCCAGGAAATTGTCTGACAAGGAGCGGATCATGCTGAAATCCACGCAGGCCCCGGCCGAGCGCCTGTTGACCCAGGCCCAAATGCAGCAGCTGGCCGGGCTGGAAGATTCGAACCCGGCGGAAGTGTTCCGCGAGATCGACCATCTGCCCACCGACATCTACGCCTCCGAGGCACGCTTCGAGCTGGAACGGCAGAAGCTGTTTCGCGGGCGGCCGGTGCCGGTGGGCGTGTCGGCGCTGCTGCCCACCGCCAAATCGCATGTCGCCATCGACGATTATGGCACTTCCCTGCTGCTGACGCGCGACGAGGAAGGGCAGGTGCACGCCTTCTTCAACGTCTGCACCCACCGCGCGATCAAGCTGTGCCAGGCCAGGGAGCCGCAGAAAAAGGGGCTGGTCGTGTGCCCCTATCATGCCTGGAGCTTCGACATGAAGGGCCGCCTGAAGGCCCTGCCCCGCCCGGAAATCTTCCCCGGGCTGGACAAGAGCCAAATGGGCCTGGTCGAACTGGAATGCGTGGAGGCAGGCGGCCTCATCTGGGTCAATCTCGACCGTGAGCGCAAGGCGGATTTCGCGCTGGTGCGCGGGCCGCTGGGCGCCGATCTCGATGCCTTTGGCCTTGGCCAGCAGAAGATCTGCCACCACCTGCGAGTGGACGTGAAGGCCAACTGGAAGCTGATCGTCGACAGTTTTTCCGAGAACTATCATGTCACCCGCCTGCACGCGCAATCGCTGGGCGGCATGTTCGTCGATCGCAAGACCTCCTGCGAGATGATCGGCGAGCATCTGCGGGTGATGTCGGGCCGGGCGGAATTCCGCCAGGGCGAGGAAATCGCTTCCTATGAGGCCTTCCGCAAATCGGCGGTGGCGCATTACACGATCGTCGCCGGCGCGCTGATCATCACCAGCCCCAGCTATGTCAGCGTGATGCTGCTCTCGCCGCAGGCGGTGGATCACACCGTGGTGAACTATTACATGATGGTTGACCAACTGCCCGAGACCGAGCGCGAAATCGCCCATTTCGACCGATCGCTGGCGCTGATGAAGCAGATCACCACCAAGGAGGATTTCTGGGTGGCCGAACTGGGCACGATTGGCGCCAAAAGCGGCGTCGTGCCGTTCATGACCTGCGGCGGCATGGAGCGCGAGATGATCACCTTCCACCAGTCGGTGGATGCCATCCTCGCCGGCTGAGGCAGCCCGGACGCAGCGCGGATGGGGCGGCGCAGGCCGCCCCAAGCGCAGGCCGCCCCGTCCGTTCAGCCCAGATGCGCCGGCCGGCCGTTCAACAGGATGGTCTTGCTTTCCAGATAGGGCAGCAGCCCTTCCACGCCGCCCTCGCGCCCCACGCCCGATTGCTTGAAACCGCCAAAGGCAATGGTGAAATCCACCAGATGGCCATTGTGCCCCACGGTGCCGCTGCGCAGCTGGCGGGCCACGGCATAGGCGCGATCAGGATCGTTGGTGAACACCGCCCCGTTCAGCCCGAAAGGCGAGGCATTGGCGAGGCGCACGGCGTCCTCCTCGTCCTGCGCGGGGATCACCGCCAGCACCGGGCCGAACACTTCCTCGCGGGCCAGCGCGGAGGCGTTGTCCACCCCGGCAAAGACGGTGGGCGCCACATAGAAGCCGCGCTCCAGATGGGCCGGCCGGCCGCCGCCTGCCACCAGCCGGAAACCATCGGCACGAGCGCGCTCGATATGGCCCAGCACGCGGTCCCGATGGAGGCGGGTGGCCAGCGGCCCCATCTGCGTGGCCGGATCGAAGGGATCGCCCACCACCACTTGCGAGAACTGCGCGCCGATCGCCTCGGCCATGCGCTCTGCCCGGTGGCGCGGCACGATGATGCGGGTGAGCGAGGCGCACACCTGCCCGGACATGTCGCATTCGCGCAGCGCCAGTTCGCGCGCGGCCGCCTCGAGGTCGTAGTCGTCAAGCAGGATCGCGGCCGACTTGCCCCCCAGTTCCAGCGTGTAGCGCGCCATGCGCCCACCCAGGATCGAGGCGATATGCCGGCCGGTGGCGCTCGATCCGGTAAAGCCGATCTTGTCGACATCCGGGCTGTTGACCAGCGCTTCGGAGGCCTGCCGGTCGGCGATCACCACATTCAGCACGCCGCGCGGCAGGCCCACCTTCTCGGCCACCTCGGCCATCAGCAGGGCATGGCCGGGCGCCTCGGGCGATCCCTTGATGACCACGGTGCAGCCGGCCAGCAGCGCCGGCGCCACCTTGAAGGCGGTGATCATGATCGGCCCGTTCCACGGAATGATCGCGCCCACCACGCCCACCGGCTCGCGCACCAGCAGGCCAAGGGCGGCGCCAGACACCGTCTTGCGCTGCTCCTCGAAGGGGAAACTGTCGGCCAGATCTGCGTAATAGCGGAAAAAACCGGCAGCCCCCGGCGCATAGGCCTGCGCCATGGAATGGAGGATGCCCATCTCATTGGGCCAGATTTGGGCGATATCGGCCGCGCGCGCTTCCAGTTCCGCGGCCATCGCCCGCAGATAGGCCGCCCGCTCGGCCGGCGCCATGCGCGGCCAGGGGCCTTCGTCGAAAGCGGTGCGGGCAGCGGCGATGGCCCGCTGCACATCGGCCACGCCGGCACTGGCCACCTGGAAATAGAGCGCCTCGCTGGCCGGGCAGATCACGTCGATCAGGCCATCGCCGGCACTGTCTTGCCAGGCGCCATCGACAAAGATCTGGCGGGGGTGCGACAGGGGCACGGCCTGGTGCCCCGATGGAGGTATC
Source organism: Novosphingobium sp. (assembly GCA_035653915.1). GTDB lineage: Bacteria > Pseudomonadota > Alphaproteobacteria > Sphingomonadales > Sphingomonadaceae > Novosphingobium. Next base: position 3,883 of record DASRYE010000284.1, read on the forward strand.
GGCATGATCTTATCCTCATCCGGCGGGCGCTTAAAAGTTCGATAATCGCCCTTGCGTTCTATTATCGCCAAGGTTAGCGATAAGCGCGACAAAGGCAAGAACCAACAGGAGCATCAGGATGACAGCAAGGCGATCGATTATCGTGACCGGTGGCGCCAGCGGCATTGGCGAGGCATCGGCGCGGCTGGCCGCCGCGCGCGGCTGGGCAGTGACCATCGCCGATCGCAACCCGGCCGGCGAGGACATTGCCGCCGCGATCCGCGCCGAGGGCGGCGAGGCCTGCTTCATCGCCACCGACGTGACCGAGGAAGCCAGCGTGCGCGCGCTGGTGGCCGGCGCCCTTGCCGCCCATGGGGCCCTGCACGGCGCGATCAACAGCGCCGGGATCGCCGGCTGCTCGCGGCCGATCCACGAGATCGAACTGGCCGACTGGGACCGGCTGCACGCGATCAACCTGCGCGGCATGTTCCTTTGCCTCAAGCACCAGGTGGCGGCGATGTGGGAACAGCGCGCCGGCAGCATCGTCGCGGTTTCCTCGGCGGCGGCGCTGAAGGGCCTGCCGTGGAGTTCGGACTATTGCGGCTCCAAGGCCGGGATCGATGGCATGGTGCGCGGCGCGGCGATGGATTGCGCCGAGCAGGGCATCCGCATCAACGCGCTGCTGCCCGGCCCCACGCTGACGCCGCTGGCGGTCGGCTCGTCCAACGCCAATCCGGCGCTGGCCAAGACCCGCATCCGCCCGATGGAACGCGTGGCCGACCCGATCGAGATCGCCCGGGCGGCGGTATGGCTGGTGTCGGATGAGGCGAGCTTTGTCACCGGCATCGCCATGCCGGTGGATGGCGGCATGGTTATCGCCTGAGCCGGCCGCAGGGCGCGCCCAAGGCCGCGCCCTGCCAGCTAATAGGCCAGCGCCAGGCGCGCCACCCGGTCCTTGTGCGTGGCCGAGCTGCCGAATAGCTGCTGGCTCAGCTTGGCGCGCTTGAGAAAGAGGTGGCAGGGATGTTCCCAGGTGAAGCCGATGCCGCCATGCAGCTGCACCGCATCGCCAGAGAAAGCGGCAAACACATCGCCGGCATAAGCCTTGGCCCCCGAGGCGATGGCCGATGCCTCCGCGCTGCCCGCCTGCAACAGGGCCGCACTGTGGCGGGCCAGCACTTTCACCGCCTCGATCCGCACTTTCCAGTCTGCCATGCGGTGCTTCAGCGCCTGGAACGAGCCGATCGGCCGGCCGAACTGTTCGCGCATGCCCAGATAGTCCACCGTGCGCTCCAGCAGCGCCTCGGCCGCGCCAACGCAGTCGCAGGCAAGGCCCATCGCCGCATGATCGAGCAAGGCTGCCCAGCCCTCCTCGTCCACCGCCAGCACATCGGCCGCCACTGCCCCTTCCAGCACAATGCGCGCGCTGCTGCGGGTGAGATCGATCAGCGGGCGCGGCGTGATCGCCAGCCCGGCCGCGCCTTTGGGCACCAGCGCCAGCGCCAGCGCTCCATCGGCCTGGCGCACCGGCAGCAGCAGCAGATCGGCCACATCGGCAAAAGGCACATGATCGACAGCGCCGGCGATCCGCCCATCGGCAGCGATCTGTGGCAGCGCCGCCGGCAAAGTGATGGCTGCGGGCAAGGCGGCGGCCTCCGGCAAGGCGATGGCCGCAAGGCAGCTGCCATCTGCCAGCCGCGCCAGCCAGCGCGCACGCGCCTCGGCCCCGCCATGGCGCACCAGCGCCCCTGCCGCCAGCATCGCCGGCAGCACCGGCACCGAGGCCAGTTCGCGGCCCAGTTCCTCGTAGAGCACCGCCAGATGCTCCAGCCCCAGGCCCAGCCCGCCCTCTTCCTCCGGCAGCGCCAGGCCCAGCCAGCCAAGGCCGGCCATCTCCTGCCACAGCGCCCGATCCAGCCCACGGCCGGCCTCATCGGGGATGGCGATCACCCCGCCCGAACGGTCGGCCAGAACGGTGCGGATCGCCTCGCGCAGCTCTTCTGTGTCCAGCATCTCACTCATCATCGGCCCCTTTCGGCAGCGGCGCATCGGCATCGGCCCAGCGGCGCGCGGCAATATCCAGCGCCGCGCCCGTCAATCCGCCCACTTCGGCCTGCAGGGCGCGGATGCGATAGGTCCAGAAATGGAGCGCATATTCGGTGGTAACCCCCATGCCCCCATTGAACTGGTGCAGATCGAAAAGCAGCGGCTTGATGCCCAGCAGGGCATGGGCGGCGGCCACATCGGCATCACCGGCATCACCGCTCCAGGCGGCGCGCATGGCCAGGAAATAGCCGGCGCGGGCATGGCCATGGCGCTGCACCAGCCGGTGCTGCACCGACTGGAAAGCGCCCACCGGCCGGCCAAAAACCTGGCGCTGGCGCACATAATCGATCGTGAAATCGATCGCCGCCCGCGCGGCCCCGGCAATCTCCACGGCAAGGCCGGTGCGCCACCACTGCCGCAGCAGCGCGCCGCGCCCGGCCAGGCGCTGGCCATCGGCCAAGCGCACCGGCGCGCGAAACCGGCCATAGGGATAGCCATAGATCGAGGCCACCGGTTCAACCTGCCCTGCCGCCACCGGCAGCACCATGACATCCTCGCCGCAATCGACCAGCAGCGTGGTGGCCACCGGCAGATTGCGGATGGCGCGCGCCACATCGCGCTCGGCCACCAGCGCCACCGGCCCTGCCAGCGGCAGTTCGGGCAAGGCCATGGGCGCTACCAGGCCGCAGCCCATCGCCTCGATCGAGATCAGGCTCTGGGCGGTTTCGAACTGGATCAGCGCCGCTTCCAGCGGGCCGATGCTGCGCCCGGCATCCAGAAAGCCATTATCGGCCAGCAGCGCCTGCACGGCGGGATCGTGCCAGGCATAGCCCAGCCGCTGGTCCTGCGGCAGTTCGGCATGATCGGTGAGGATCGACTGGATCGCATCCACCAGCGCGCGCTGGTCTTCGGTCAGCTGGAAATCCATCGGTCAGGCTCCCGGCAGGCCAAGGCCGCGCCGGGCGACCAGATCGAGCTGGATCTCGTTGGTGCCGCCGGTAATGCCGGCGGGAATGTTGATCCGGTAATAGTCTTCCAGCAGGCGATCGCCGCCTGCCAGGCAATCGGGCACATAATCGGCAATAAAATGCATCATCTCCGTCACCGCCTCCAGCGCGACAATACGGGACAGGTTGGCATCGGTGTTGGGCGGCTCGCGCCGCACCCGCTGATCCACCACCAGATAGGTCAGCATCCGCGCCGCCTCGAACTGGGCCACCAGCGTGCCCGCGCGCGCGCGCATCACCGGATCCGCCTCCCAGCGCCCATCGGCCTTCAGCGCCGAGACCGCCAGATCCAGCGCATCGAGCCCGGTGTGATAGCGCGGCACGCCCACCCGTTCATAGGCCAGCGCATGGGTGACGATGGCCCAGGCCTGCCCCTCATCGCCCAGCCGGTTGGCCACCGGCACCCGCACATCGGTGAAGAACACCTCGTTGAGGTGGCCCTCCTTGATCAGCCCGGGGAAGCTGGTGACCGAAATGCCCGGCGTATCCATCGGCACTAACAGAATGCTGACATCCTTGCGCGCGGGGCCCGTGCGCACCAGCAGAAAGCACCAGTCGGCCGTGCGCGCATAGCTTGTCCAGATCTTCGAGCCATTGACGACATAGGCATCGCCATCGCGCTCGGCGCGGGTGCGCAAGGCGGCCAGATCGGTGCCGGCATTGGGCTCGGAAAACCCCTGGCACCAGATCACCGTGCCGCTGGCGATGCCCTGCACATGCTGCGCCTTTTGCGCCTCTGTGCCGAATTTCAGCAGGGTGGGGCCAATCCAGTTGACATTCATATACTGCGAGCCGCGTGGCTCGCCGGCCGCCTTCATCTCCTCGCCCAGGATGAAATGATACCAGTCCGGGCTGTCGCTGCCGCCAAATTCCTTCGGCCAGTGCGGCATCAGCAGGCCGCGTTCAGCCAGCTGCGCGCAAAACACGCGCGAGAAGGCCACCTGCAAATCCGAAGCATAGCTTTCCGGAACGTAGGTCTCGTCCCAATCGGCCGGCAGCAGTTCATCCAGCGCCTGCCGGACCTGCTGGCGATATGCGATCTGATCGTCTGTCCAGGCGAATTCCATCGATCCAATAAACCCCTCAGGCCGCCTGCGGTTCACGCGGCAGCTTCAATCCCCGTTCGGCGATGATGTTGCGCTGGATTTCCGAACTGCCGCCGGAAATCGTCCAGGCCCAGGAATAGAGATAATCCTGCATCCAATAGCCGGTCTCGTTGGCGCCCCCCATCAGCACGGCCTGCAGATATTGCGCCTCGATGCCGCCGATGGTCACGCCAAGCTCGGTGAAATCGCGCAGCAGATCGCTGTAGTAGAGCTTGATGATGGAGGGCTCGACCCCGGCCGAGGCGCCGCGCAGCACGCCCGAAAGCTGGTTGTTCACCAGCAATCGCAGCGCCTCGATGCGGCAGCGCAGATCCACCAGCCGGCGGCGGATCTCGTCATCCTCGAACGGCGCCCGGCCGCCCGGCGCCACCATGCGGGCGGCGGCCAGCAGCAGCTTGAAACCCTCACGCATGCGCTCGGCCAGTTCCAGCACCGACAGCCCCCGCTCCGAGGAGAGGGTGGATTGCGCCACCGCCCAGCCGCCATGCTCCGGGCCGATCAGGTTTTCCGCCGGGATCGCCACATCATCGAGGAAGATCTCGTTGAAATGGGAGGCCCCCGTCATCTGCTTGATCGGCCGCAGCGTAACGCCGGGCGTCTGCAGATCGAGGATGAAATAGGAAATGCCGCGCGTTTTCGGCGCATCCGGATCGGTGCGCGCCAGCAGCAGGCAATAGCGCGCCAGATGGGCGTTGGACGACCAGGTCTTCTGCCCGTTCACGACATAATGATCGCCCTTGCGCACCGCCCTGGTGCGCAAGGCAGCCAGATCCGATCCCGCGCCCGGCTCGGAAAAGCCCTGGCACCAGATCTCGTCGCCGCCCAGCACCGCCGGCAGATGCCGCTGGCGCTGGGCCTCGCTGCCCCAGTGCAGCAGCGTGCCCGGCACATGATGCAGGGCGATGAAATAGAGAATGAGGCGCGGCGCGCCAGCACGGGCGATTTCCTCGTAGAGCACGATCTGCTCGGCAAAGGAAAGGCCACTGCCGCCCCACTCGCGCGGCCAGTGCGGCGCGGCATAGCCGGGCACCATCAGCTTGCGGAACCAGGCCTTCTGGAAGGCGACATGGGCCTCCTCGCTGGCGCCGGTCATCCCGGCTTGCCAGTTGGCCGGCAGGTTCTGCGCCAGCCACGCGCGCACTTCGGCGCGAAACGGCTCCAGTCTCTGCAATTCGAACAGAACGCTGCTCATCTTCACCCTCTCGCCGACAGGACCCGAAGGGTCGGTCAGGCCCGCCTTGCCGGCCGGTTCTTTTTGCCGCCCCACACATGTTGTGCGATAAACGATCTATTGTGCCATATGTAACCGATGTGCCCTTTGCCGCCCCATGTCAACCATGGAAATGCGCTGGCGCACAAATATGTGCTATAAACGCCCTTATGATCTATATTCGACCATAAGGGCGCGGTTCCTATATCCGTTCGATAATCATCGCCGGGGCCAGGCCGCCGGCCGCACACATGGTGACAAGGCCAAGGCTCTTGTCCTGCCGCTCCAGCTCGTCGAGCAAGGTGCCGGCCAGGATCGCGCCAGTGGCGCCGATGGGATGGCCCAGCGCCATCGCGCCCCCGTTCACATTCACCACCTCCGGATCGAGCCCGAGATCGCGCATGAACTTCAGCGGCACGCAGGCAAACGCCTCGTTCACCTCGAACAGATCAATATCGCCCAGCGCCAGGCCCGCCTTGGCCAGCACCTTGCGCGCGGCGGGCACCGGCCCGTTCAGCATCAGCGTGGGATCATCCCCCACCGTGGCCACTGCCCGCACCCGCGCCCGCGGCTGCAGCCCATGCGCCCGGGCATAGGCGGGCGCGGCCAGCAGCAGCGCGCCGGCGCCATCAACCACCCCCGAACTCGTTGCCGCCGTGTGGAGATAGCGCAGGGCCAGATCCGGATAGGCCCGGCGCACCAGCGTGCCGAACGTTGTGCCATCGGCATCGATCTGCCGATCGAACACCGCCTCGAAAGCGGGTTTCAGCCCGGCCAGCCCGGCAGCGGTGGTCTGTGGGCGGGGGAACTGCTCATGATCGAGCACCACCGCCCCTGCGCCATCGCGCACCGGCACCAGCGAGCGGGCAAAGCGGCCCTCGCGAATGGCCCTGTCGGCCCGCTGCTGGCTGGCCAGTGCCACACCGTCCAGTTCCTCGCGGGTGAAGCCTTCCAGCGTGGCGATCAGATCGGCGCACAGGCCCTGGTGCGGCTGCGGCACCTTGGCCCGCAATTCCAGATTGCCCGAATCCATCATGAATTCGCGCGCCAGCGTGCGGGTGTGCGACATCATCTCCACCCCGCCGGCAATCACCAGATCCTGCGCGCCCGACAGCACCCCCATCGCCGCCAGGCTCAGCGCCGTCAGCCCCGAGCCGCAGAAGCGATCGAGCGAAAAGCCGGGCACCGTGGCCGGCAGGCCGGCATCCAGCACCGCCATGCGGGCCAGGTTCAAGCCCTGCTTGCCCTGCTGCGTGTTCACCCCGGCGATCACATCGTCGATATCGGCGCCATGGGCCCCGGTGCGGGCTACCAGCGCCTGCAGCAATTGCGCGAACAGATGCTGCGGGTGCACGCCGGCCAGCGCGCCTTCCGCCTTGCCCAGCCCGCGCGGGCTGCGCACCGCATCGATGATCCAAACCTCGTTCATATCGCTTATCCATGCCAAGAGTGGGGCCAAGAGGGAGATCGGGCGATGATCGCCCGCCGGTCACATCCGGATCGCGCCATCCAGCCGCACATGCTCGCCGTTCAGATAGGCGTTGCGGCACATTTCCACCGCCAGGCTGGCGAATTCGGCCGGATGCCCCATGCGGCGCGGAAACGGCACGCTGTCGCCCAGTTGCTGGCGCAGTTCGGGGCGGGCGGTGGCAAACAGCGGCGTATCCATGATGCCCGGCAGGATCGTGTTCACGCGGATGCCATCGCGCCGCAAATCCCGCGCGATCGGCAGCGTGAGGCCAACGATGCCCGCCTTGGAGGAGGCATAGGCCGCCTGCCCGGCCTGCCCGTCGGTGGCGGCCACAGAGGCGGTGTTGACGATGCAGCCGCGCTCGCCGTCCTCGCCCAGCGGATCGAGAGTCAACATACCGGCCGCCGATTTGGCGATGCAGCGGAACGTGCCGACCAGGTTGAGCAGCACGATCTTCTCGAACTGATCGATGGGGAAATGGCTGATCTCGCCGGTCTCGCGCGAGCGCTGGGCGGTTTTGAACGTGTTGCCGCGGCCGGCGCAGTTAACAAGGATGCGCTCCTGCCCCTGCGCCGCCCGGGCCGCGGCAAAGCCTGCCTCCACCGACGCATCGCTGGTGATGTCCACCTCGCAGAACACTCCGCCCAGTTCGGCGGCCAACGCCGCGCCCTTCTCGCGGTTGAGGTCGAACAGCGCCACCTTCACGCCTTCTGCCGCCAGCGCGCGGGCCGCCGCCTCGCCCAGGCCGCTTGCCCCGCCGGTGATCACCGCCGCCACTCCATCAAGCTTCATCGTCTGCTCCTGCCCACATTCCGCTGCGTTTTATTGTGCGTTAATCGCCCCAATAAGCGAATATCGATCTTTATGGCAGAGCGCCATGGCAATGAACAGGGGGTTTCATTGGCCCGCCCCTTCAACGCCCTGCCGCGCCAGGAAATGGCGGAACACCCCGCTGCCGCGCAGCACGGGCGCATCATCGGCATAGATCATCGCCGAGACAAAGCCGGTGCTGCGCCCGATCCGGCTGACCGAGACCCGCGCCTCCACCCAGGCCCCCAGCGGCGCCGGCGCCAGATAATCCAGCGCCAGGCTGATGGTGGGCAGCGGCGGCGCCATCCCGCCGGCCAGACGCAGCCCGCGCGCCAAGGCCACATCGAGGAAAGTGGCCAGCATGCCGCCATGGCACATCGGCCGCAGGTTACAGTGGCGCGGCTCCACGCGAAAGCCGAAGCGGCCGTGCTCCTGCGGGCCCAGGCCCTCGTCGCAGGCATAGAACGGGCCCACCTGTTCGGAAAAGGCGC
>DASRYE010000285.1:0-5093 GCA_035653915.1 Novosphingobium sp.
CCCGCCCCTCTCCAGCTCGGAAACTCGCGGCCCCGAAGCGGCATGAAGCGGCGCTGCGGGGCAAGCCTTGGCCCAATGGCCGGCTTGACGCAGCCACCTTATGGTAGAGTGAGCGCTTTGACCAGCGCAATTGTGTTCACTTCATGGCATGCCGGAACACAGCCCATCAGCGGGCAGCGCGCGCGGCCAGCGTCGCCAGGCGCCGCTCGATGATGCGATGGCGCCGCCGGTCGATCGGGAAGTTCCAGATGACCAGCCCGCCACCCACCTTCAGAATCGCCGGCATCAGCGCCACGGTAAACAGCATGCCAAAGGCCGCCGTGCCGGTGTTCACCGCGCCCGCCTTCGCATTATAGCCAAACGCGCTGAGCGCCATGAACCCCAGCCCCGCCCCGATCGCCATCGAGATCTTGCTGGTCAGCATGTAGAAGGCATAATAGCCCCCGGTGCGCTGCTGGCGGGTTTTCAGCCGCCCATAATCGACCACATCGGCCAGAATGGCAGGCGAGAGCACCAGCACGGCGCTGGCCCCCATGCCGATGAAAAACACGATGACCATGCTGACGCCCACCACCAGCGTCTTGGACATGCCCACCGGGTCGAGGAACCAGTAGCCTTGCGTTGCAAGGCTGACGATCACCACCGAGACGACATAGGCCCGGTGCTTGCCGATCCGCCCGGCCAGCCACGACCAGACCGGGGTGGTAAAGGCCATGGTGATGGCAAACACCGTCATCAGCCAAGGGTACCATGCGCCCATCCGCATATAGCCGTCGTAGAAGGTGAACATGAGCTGGAGCACACCCAGCCCCATGCCGCCAAGGCAGAAAGCGCCCAGATAAAGCCACAGCGGCCGGTTGCCCCGCACCGAGCGCAGGAAGCTCCAGAAATCGGGCCTTTCGGGCGGCAGGGCAACACCGCGCGGCGCGCGCGCCAGGCTGAAGGCGGTGGTGGTGGGAATGACCACCACCGCCACCACGAAGAAATAGCCCAGCACCGGCACCGAATAGGCCGAAGTCGCCACCAGCCCGGCCCAGGCCAGAATGATGGGCAGCGCATCGTTGCACAGATTGCCGATGTTGAACACGAAGCCGCGAATACCGGTGATTCGCGCCCGCATCGCATATTCGGGCGACAGTTCGGCGCCCCAGGCGGTATAGTTGATGTCGGTCACGGTATAGGCAAAATCATAGACGATCTTCCAGCCCACCAGATAGGCGAGGCCCACCTCTGGGCCGGGCCGCAGCAGGAAGAAGGCCGCCACCAGCGTGAGCGCCGCGCCCACCGCGATCCACGGCTTGCGCGCGCCCCAGCGGGTGCGGGTGCGGTCCGAGATGTAGCCCACGAGCTGGTCGGTAAAGGCGTTGACGATACGCAGCACCACCAGCGCCGTGCCCAGCGCCGCCAGCGGAATGCCATATACCTTGGCGTAAAGCTGCGGCACGTACAGCGTGAGCGGGCTTTGCAGCAGGCCCGGGCCGAAGGCGGCCAGCCCATAGGTGACCAGATCGGCGCGCGAGAGCTTGCGCGGATAGGCGGCAGCGGGCGCGGGGCGCTCTTCGGGCAAGGGTATCTCGACGGGCGGCACGAAATCGCCCTCATCAATCGCCAGCCTGCTCGTCATTGCACTCTCCTGCCCGTGATGGGGCATCAGGCCGCAGCAACCGGCAACTGTCGACGAAAGATCGCGCCCTTATCCATCTGTCGAACGAGACGGCGCGCCATCGTCCCCCTCGCCCGCCGTTGTTGCCGCGCCCGGCATGGGCAAAAATGGCGCCACCGCCAGCGCCGCCAGAAAGATCGCGCCGGCCCAGAACATGGGCGCAGCAGGCCCCTGCGCGTCATACAGCACGCCGGCCGCCGCCGGCCCTGCCACCCGGCCCAGCGCGCTGGCGGCCTGCATCAGCCCCAGCCCCGCGCCTTGCGCATCATGCGGGCTGGCCAGCGAGGTCAGCCCGCTGAGCGCCGGATTGAGCAGCGCAAAACCGGCCGATGTAAACACCAGCCCCAGCCCGGCCACCACCAGCCCCTTGGCGCAGCCCAGCACGATCATGCCAACGCCAATCACCGCCAGCGAGGCCAGCAACATGCGCCGCTCGCCCATGATCCGCGCCACGCGGCCCGTCAGCAGCAATTGCGTGGCCGTTGTGACCAGCCCCATGAAACCGAACATCACGCCAATGCCCAGCGGCCGGAGCCCCAGCACATCGTCTGCGAACAGGCCCAGCACGGCCTCCATCTTGGCAAAACCGGCGGCCGAAAGCAGCGCAAGGGCCACAGGCGCAGCAAAACCGGGCCGCCGCAGCAGGGCCAGCGTGCCGGGCGCGCTGGTGCTTTCCATTTCGGCGCGGGTGGTGGTTTCGGGCAGGAACGCCCAGCAGGTAAGCCCGGCCAGCAGGCCCATGACCGCGCCCACCACGCTCACCAGCGCAAAGGCATGCTCTTGCCCGCTGATGCTGGCCGTAACCCCGCCAATGGCCGGGCCAAAGATGAAGCCCAGCGAGAAGCCGGCCCCCACAACGCCCATTACCCGCGTGCGCGTGGCGGGCGTCGAAATGTCGGACGCCACGGCAAAACCCACCGAGAAGCACCCCGAGGCCATGCCGCTGATAAAGCGCACGAGCACCAGCAGCAGCGGCGTGACCGCCCATACGTGCAGCACATAGATGGCAGCCCCGCCCACCAGCCCCCAGATCAGCACCGGCCGCCGCCCGTGCCGGTCCGACAGCCAGCCCCACGCCGGGCTCGAGAGGAACTGGCCGAATGAAAAGACCGCGACCGTCCCGGCAATTTCCATGCCCGAGGCGCCGATCTGCCGGCCATAGGTGGCGAATACCGGAAACATCAGGCCAAAGCCGGCCAGCGACACGAAGTTGACCAGCGTGATCGTGATCAACGCCCGGTTGCTGGCCCAAAATCCGGCGACCCCGCGCGCGTCAAGCGCCCCGCGCGAGGGCGCAATTCCTGTATCAACGGCGCTGTCCATTACCCTGCCCACCTTTGCTCCGGCCGGTGCCTAGGCACAAAGCGCGGGCGGGCGCCATCGCGGCCGCCGCCCCTGTTCGCAGGGCGACGACACGCATGGGCAAAGCAGCCTTGGCCGGTTCAGCCCGCAGGCGCAGGTACAGGTGCCGCCTCGGGCGTGGCAGGCGCGGGCGCTGGCACAGGCGCTGGCTCTGGCACAGGCGCCGGCACGAAAGGCGGCGGCGGCGCCAGTTCGGGGGCGTTGCGCGGGTGCTTGTGCAAACCGTCGATCTCGGCCTGCCGGCGCTTGAGATAGAACTCGCGGTGCGCGGTATAGGGATCGCCCGATTCCTCGCGGAACTTGCGCAGCAGCGGGTCGATGCGCGTGCGATCGTCCAGCCCGTTCACCACCGTCATGGCAATACCGAACTCGAACGTGTCGAGCGGGAAACCAGCCACCAGCGGGAACCAGAAACGGTCGATCGTGGTGCCCACCAGATCGCGCACCGTGGTTGGGCCAATGATGGGCAGGAACATGTACGGCCCCTGCTTCACCCCATAATAGCCCAGCGTATCGGCCATGCCGTTGGGCCGATAGGGAATGCGGAAAGGCTTGCGTTTGGCCACGTCGAAGAACCCGGCCAGGCCCACCGTGCTGTTGATGGCAAAGCGCGCCGTGGCCGCCAGCGACTTGCCCACGCGGTGCTGCAGCATGAAGTTCACCGCATTGGCCGGCTCGCGCAGGTTGTAGATCGCGTTGTGGAAGCCATCGCGCAGCGGCGTTGGCAATCCGCGCTCGTAAGTGTGCGCCGCGGGGCCAACCATCAGCTTGTCGGCGCCCTCGACCACGGCATAGCTTTTCAGGTTCAGCGCGCGCGCCGGATCGGTGGGCGGCGGCGGGCCGCGCCCGGCTACCACGATGCCGCCGCTGTCGCCCTGAGGGGCTGGAGCGGCATTTGCCGGCGCATTGGGCTGGGCCGGAGCTTGCGCCGCCCCCTGCCCCGCTGGAGCGCTGGCTTCAGCGCCGCCGGCCGGGGCGCTGGTGCTCGCCGGCGCGCTGGCGCTGCCAGGGCTGGTCGCATCCTGCACCTGCGTTTGCGCGCTGGCTGGCGTTGCCGCCACACCTGTTGTCAACATGGCCGCAATCGCCCCCCCCAGAGCGATTCCTGGCCGAAGGCGTGTGCCGCCCTGTGCCCGGTCCTGGCATTCCCCCCGCACCTCGCTCCTGCGCTGACCACGGCGACCAGGAGCGGCAAAACGGCGCGAAATCATTGCAATAAGATACCTTTTTCGAGCGGTTGAGCCAATGTTGACCCATGCCGCGCCGCCAATGCGCGGGCCTGCCCGGCCCTCGCGCCAACAGCGCTGCATAGCCCTTAGCAAGAAGCCCCGCCAAGGGAAACGCTACGTTCGTCAGTCTGTGTCGCAACGCGGCATTTGCCTGCCATCCGTTGCCCAACGGGCACGCCGGCCGGCACGCTCACGCCGTGATCGCGGCCAGGCGCGCATCCAGCACCCGCGCCGCATCGCCGGGCGCCAGTTCCACCTGCAACCCGCGCTGCCCGCCGTTCAGGAAAATGCGCTCCTGCGCCTGCGCCGCCTCGTCGATCACCACCGCCAGGCGGCGGGTCTGACCAAACGGGCTGATCCCGCCCACCTTGTAGCCGGATATGCGTTCGGCATCGGCAATGGGCATCATCTGGGCCTGCTTGGCGCCCAGCGCGGCGGCCAGTTTCTTCATCGCCACTTCGCGGTCGGCCGGCAGGATGACGCAGGCCGGCTTGCCATCGGCCAGCACCATCAGCGTCTTGAACACCTTTGCCGCATCCACCCCCAGCGCCGCGGCAGCCGCCATGCCGATCCGCTCGACATCGCCGTCGTAATCATAGGCGTGCACCGCATAGGCGACCTTTGCGGCATCCAACTGACGCGTGGCGCGGGTGGCTTTGGACATGGCATTCTCCGGCTGGGCCAGCGGGCGGGGCTACAGGGGCGCCATAGGCCAGCCAGCGCTGCGCCACCAGTCCCCGATCCTGTGCTCGCCCAACGGCCAAACGGCGCGTTTTTCTTTGACAAAGCCGGCAAGACACCGGATGACCGGGGCCGGCTTGGCAGTCTTGAAAAGCATG
>DASRYE010000286.1:0-7134 GCA_035653915.1 Novosphingobium sp.
GGGTGGGCACGCCGCAGATGGTGCCCTCGCGGATCGCCATATGCGGGAAGGCCTCGGCCGACAGGTCGATCCCTGCCACCAGCGGCGCGATGACATCGCGCGCCCTGGGGCCCTGTAGGGCGATCACCGCCCACTGTTCGGTGGCCGAGGTCAGCCAGACGTCGAGATCGCTCCACTCGGTCTGGAGATAGTCCTCCATCATCGCCAGCACGCGGGGCGCGCCGCCCGTGGTGGTGGTGAGGTGGAAGCGATCCTCCGACAGGCGGGCAGAAACGCCGTCATCGGTGATGAAGCCATCCTCGCGCAGCAGCAGGCCATAGCGGCAGCGGCCCGGCTTCAGGCTCTTCCACGGGTTGGTATACATGCGGTTGAGGAATTCGGCGGCATCAGGGCCAACCACCTCGATCTTGCCCAGGGTGGAGGCATCGAAAATGCCCACGCCCGAGCGCACCGCCACGCATTCGCGGTTGACCGCGGCATGCATGTCTTCCCCGCCGCGCGGGAAATAGCGCGCGCGGCGCCAGGTGCTGACATTCTCGAACACCGCGCCCTGTTCGGTGGCCCAGCCATCGATCGGCGATTTGCGCAGCGGCTGGAACAGGCCATCCTTGTGGTGGCCCATCAGCGCGCCGAAGGTCTGCGGGCTGTAGGGCGGGCGGAAGGTGGTGAGGCCAATCTGCGTGACCGGCCGGCCCAGCGCTTCCGATGCCAGTTGCAGGGCGTTGAGATTGCTCGTCTTGCCCTGGTCGGTGGCCATGCCGTTGGTGGTGTAGCGCTTGATGTGCTCGATCGAGCGGAAGCCTTCCTGCACGGCAAGGCGGATATCGCGCGCCTTCACATCGTTCTGGAAGTCGACAAAGCCCTTCTGCTGGTGCGGGCGCTTGCTGGTGGGCAGGCTGGAGACGATAATGCCCTGCCCGAAATCCCACGCGCCGGCGCCAGCGCCCACCGCGCGGCACTTCTCGATCGCCTTGCCCGGCACATAGGCGCCCCACTCGGCGCTCCATTCCATGCTGCCCTTGGCGTGGCTCCACAGATGGAGGCTGGGCGTCCAGCCGCCGGCCATCAGCAGCGCATCGCAGGCCAGCGCCTGCGGCCGGCCGGTGCCGCCCGCGGCAAAGGTGAGGCCGGTGATCGCCTTGCGCCCCTTCACCCCGGTAACGGCAGAGCCCAGATGGATGGCAATGCCGGCCGCGCGGGCCGCTTCCAGCAGGGCCGGGGCCACATTGCTGCGCAGATCGATGATCGCGCTGACGGTGACGCCCGCCTTGACCAGCGCCAGCGCATCCGTCCAGCCGCTGTCGTGCACGGCCATGACGACCGCGCTGCGGCCCACCGCCACGCCATAGCGCAGCGCCAGCGTGCGCGCCGCGCTCATCAGCATCACGCCGGGCACATCATTGCCATCAAACACCAGCGGGCGTTCGATGGCGCCCTGGGCCAGCACTACCTCGCCCGCGCGGATGCGCCACAGCTTCTCGCGCGCGCCCCGCGCCTCGGCCGGGGTCAGGTGATCGGTCAGGCGCTCCACCGCGCCGATGAAGTTCTGGTGATAGTAGCCAAAGGCCGTGGTGCGGGCCAGCACGCGCACGCCGGCCGCTTCCAGCTTGGCCCGGGCATCGTCCAGCCAGGCCCACTGGGCCGGATCAGCCAGCGCGCCGCCGCCGATCTCGTCCTGCTCGTCGATCAGGATGACGCGGCCGCCCTTTTGCGCCGCTTCCAGCGCGGCGGTGATGCCGGCAGGCCCGGCGCCCACCACCAGCACCTCGCAATGGGCATAGATGCTGGCGTAGTGATCAGGGTCGCGCGCCAGCGGGCTTTCGCCAAGGCCGGCCATGCGGCGGATGACGGGCTCATAGAGCTTCTCCCAGAAGCTCCTCGGCCACATGAAGGTCTTGTTGTAGAAGCCGGCGGGGAAGAAGGCGCCCAGCTTGTCGTTCAGCGCGCCGAAGTCGAAATCGAGGTTGGGGAAGCGGTTCTGGCTGCCCGCCTCCAGCCCTTCATACAGCGGCACCGAGGGCGCGCGCAGGTTGGGCGTGCGCCGGGCCGGGCCGCGGTTCACGTTGACCAGCGCGTTGGGCTCTTCCACGCCCATGCCCAACAGCCCGCGCGGGCGGTGATATTTGAACGAACGGCCCAGCAGCATCACGCCGCTGGCCAGCAGCGCGGAGGCGAGATTGTCGCCGGCAAGGCCCGTGTAGGGGCGGCCGTCGAAGGTGAAGGGCAGCGGGGCGGCGCGGTTGACCCGGCCGCCTGCGGGCAGACGATAGCCGCTCATTTGCGGGGCTCTCCAGCCTTGTAGGTGGTTTCGAAAAGGTCGGTCACGGTATCGCGCACGGCGTTGAAGAAACGCCCGCAACCGTGGGTGTGGCGCCAGCGCTCATGGTGCCGGCCGCGCACATTGGCGCGGATGTAGAGATAGCTTTCCCATTCCGGATCGGTCTGGCCGGAAGGGTCGAGCGGGCGGGCGATATGCGCCTCGCCGCCATAGACGAATTCCACCTCGGGGCGGTCTTCCCCGCAATAGGGGCAATGGATGAGGATCATGGCGGTTTCCCCCTCAGTGAGCCACGGCGGCCGCGGCCGCCTCGTCGATCAGGCGCCCGTCGCGGAAGCGGTCCAGCGTGAAGGGGGCGTTGATCCGGTGGGGTTGGTCATGGGCGATGGTGTAGGCCAAGAGGTCGGCAGCGCCCGGCGTGGCCTTGAAGCCGCCCGTGCCCCAGCCGCAATTGACATAGAGGCCCGGCACCGGCGTCTTGCCGAGGATCGGCGAGCGATCTGGCGTGACATCAACGATGCCGCCCCAGCTGCGCAGCATGCGCATGCGGGTGAAGATCGGGAAGATCTCGCAGATCGCCGCCAGCGTGTGCTCGATGATGTGCAGCGCGCCGCGCTGCGAATAGGAGACATACTGATCGGTGCCCGCGCCGATCACCAGCTCGCCCTTGTCGGACTGGCTGATATAGGCATGCACCGTGTTCGACATGACCACGCAGGGGAAGATCGGCTTCACCGGCTCCGACACCAGCGCCTGCAGCGGATAGGATTCCAGCGGGAAGCGCAGGCCCGCCATGTTCATCACCACCGAGGTGTTGCCGGCAGCCGACACGCCCACCTTCTTGGCGGCGATAAAGCCTTTTTCCGTTTCCACCCCCTGCACCGCGCCATCGGGCCCGCGGCGGATGCCGGTGACGGCGCAGTTCTGGATGATATCCACCCCCAGCGCCACCGCCTTGCGGGCATAGCCCCAGGCCACGCTATCATGCCGGGCAATGCCGCCGCGCCGCTGCAGCGCGCCGCCCAGCACCGGGTGGCGGGCATTGGGGTTGATATCCAGCGGCGGGCAGTATGCCTTGCACTCCTCGGGCGACAGCCACTCATTGTCCACCCCGTTCAGCCGGTTGGCGTGGATGTGGCGCTTGAAGCTCTGGATGTCGTGCACATTATGCGCCAGCATCAGCACGCCACGCTTGGAATACATGGTGTTGTAGTTGAGCTCGTGGCTCAGCCCGTCCCACAGTTTCAGCGCGTGATCGTAGAGATGGGCGCTTTCATCGTAGAGATAGTTGGAGCGGATGATGGTGGTGTTGCGCGCGGCATTGCCGCCGGCCAGCCAGCCCTTCTCGATCACGCAGACATTGGTGATGCCATATTTGGCAGCCAGGTAATAGGCAGCACCCAGCCCATGCCCGCCAGCACCGACGATGATCACGTCATAGGCGGGTTTGGGCTCCTTCTCGGGCCAGTGCTCGGGCCAGCCCTGATGCCCCTTCAGGGCCTCGGCAAAAAGGTTGAGCGCGGAAAAACGTTTCATGGGTGCTGCCTTGCCTCGTCAGCTTACGGGTTTGGGAGGAAGATCAGGCGCCGAGGGCGGCCTGGGCCTTCTCCACGTAGAAGGTCTTGAATGCGTCGACGAGGTTCTCTTCCAGCGCATACATGCCGGGCCGATAGCCATCGGTGGCAATGCCGGCGTGGTTGAGCTCGGCGAGCTTCCTGTCCTGCTGGTTGGTGGCGTTCCACACGGCGGTGAGGTTCTCCACCGTATAGTCCTCGCCTTCCACGGCGTCCTCGTGCACCAGCCAGCTGGTGCGCACCAGCGTCTTGTCGGGCGCGATGGGCAGCACGCTGAAGGTGATCACGTGATCGCAACAGAAGTGGTGCCAGCTGTTGGGGTGCGTCCAGATGGAGAGGCTGGTCGGCTCGGCGTGGTCGACATTCCAGATCAGCTTCTGCGAGGCCGGCTGGCCGTTCAGCGTCTGGCTGAGCGAACCATTGGCCAGGCCAATGCGGGCGATGCGGTGCCACCAGTTGTCGGGGAATTCGACCAGATCGTGGTGAATGCCCAGATCCTTCCAGCGGGCGATCTCGTCGCCCACATCGGCATCGGCGCCGGCGGCCACGCCATCTTCCGGATTGCCCTTGCCAAAACCGTCACCCGAGAGCGAGTTGAGCAGTTCGGGGTGATTGGAGGCGCAGTGATAGCACTCGCGGTTGTTCTCCATCACCAGCTTCCAGTTGGCGTTGTCGATCAGATCGCTTTGCGCCGCCACCTTCAGCTTGCCGACATTGTAGAGCCCGAGCTGGGCGCCGATATCGGCCTTCACCCGGTCGATCGGCGGGGGATTGTCGGCCAGGCACACAAACAGCAGCCCGCCGACATTCTCCAGATGCACCGGGCGCAGGCCGTGGGCGTCCTTCTCGAAGCCCTCGGGCATGCCGCGCGCGGCGATCAGCTTGCCATCCAGCCCGAAGGTCCAGAAGTGATAGGGGCACATCACCCGGCCCATATGCCCCTTCTGGTGTTCGCACAGCTTGGCGCCGCGATGGGTGCAGGTGTTGTAGAAGGCGCGGATCTCGCCTTCCTTGTCCTTCAGGATGACGACCGAATTATTGGCCAGCTCGAAGACGAAGTAGTCGCCCGGGTTCTTCACATGGGCGATGGTGCAGGCATAGAGCCACACCGACTTCAGCATAACTTCCGTATCGAAGCGGAAGGCTTCCTCGCTGACGTAGAGCTCGCGCGGCAGGGTGTAGCCGGGGCGGTTCTGGTCAAGCAGGGCGGCAATCGAGTCGAACTCGTTCATGGGGCTTAACTCCGCAAAGCAGTGTTCTCGGGATCAAACGGAGAGTCGGCGATCACCACGGCCTTGAAGCTGGTGCCAAGGATGGTGATCTCCAGCTCGGTGCCAACGGCAGCATGATCCGGCCGAACCATGGCCAACGCAAGCGACTTGCCGCAGCGCCAGCCATATCCGCCCGAGGTGACGCGCCCCACCAGTGCGCCATCCTTGAAGATCGGCTCGGACCCGCGGGCATCAGCATCTGTGACATCCTTCACCTCCAGGGTGACGAACTGCCAGGCCAGCCCTTTTTCCTTACGGGCCAGAAGCCCCGAGCGTCCTTTAAAATCGGGCTTCTTGAAAGAGATGAAACGCTCGAGCCCGGATTCAAGCGCTGCATATTCGATCGACATCTCGCGCGGGATGAGCTTGTAGCTCTTCTCGATCGACATGGCGATCATCGCCTTGATGCCGAAGGGGCGGATGTCGAATTCGGCACCCGCGGCCATCAGCTTGTCAAAGATGTAGTTCTGCATTTCGATCGGATGGTGGATTTCCCAACCCAGCTCGCCGATGAAATTGACACGAAGGGCTTCCACACGGGCCGCGCCAATGCTGATCGTCTTGCCCGTCAGCCAGGGGAAGGCCTCGTTGGAAAGGTCGGTGTTGGTCAGCTTGGCCAGCACATCGCGAGACTTCGGCCCCGCCAGCACCAGCACGCCCATCGCCGTCGTCAGCCGCTCATAGCGCACCGAACCGTCGGTCGGCATGGCCTTGAGCAGATAGTCGTGGTCGTGGCGCTCCAGCGCGCCGGCCGAAACCAGGTAATACTGCTGCGGGCCCTTCTTGTAGACGGTGAATTCCGCCCGCACGCCGCCATTGTCGGTCAGCAGGTAGGAGAGCGAGACGCGGCCGGTCTTCTTGGGCACGGCATTGGTCAGCAGGCCGTTCAGCCATTCCTCGGCGCCCGGGCCAGAGATCTGGCACTTGGCGAAGGGGCTCATGTCCTGGATGCCCACCTTCTCGGTCACGTGGCGCACTTCGGCACCAACGAAATCGAAGTAGTTCGAGCGGCGGAACGACCACTTCTCGCGGATCGTCTCGCCCGGCACCACCGGGTGGTTCTCGTTCAGGATGACATCGGCCTTGTCGAGATCGGCCTCGCTCAGCTCGTAGCCCTCCGGCGCGAACCAGCCCGGGCGCTCCCAGCCATAGACGCTGCCGAACACCGCGCCCAGCGCCTTCATCCGGTCGTGGCAGGGCACGCGGCGCAGGGCGCGGGCGGCCTCGCGCTCTTCATCGGGATAGTGGATGGCGAAGACCTTGGCATAGGCCTCCTCGTTCTTCTCGACGAGATAGCCCTCGCCCGCATATTCGCCGAAGCGGCGCGGATCGACGCCCATCATGTCGATCGACGGCTCACCGTTGACGATCCATTCGGCCAGCTGCCAGCCAGCGCCGCCGGCCGCCGTGATGCCGAAGGAATGGCCCTCGTTGAGCCAGAAGTTCTTCTTGTCCCAGGCCGGGCCGACGATGGGCGAGCCATCGGGCGTGTAGGCGATGGCGCCGTTGTAGACCTTCTTCACGCCCACCTCGCCAAAGGCGGGCACGCGCTCGATCGCCGAGAGGATGTAGGGCTCCAGCCGCTCCAGCGCATCGGGGAACAGCTCATATTCGCTGTTCGCCGCCGGGCCCTTCACATAGCAGGCCGGCGCGCCGATTTCGTAGGGCCCGAGCAGCAGGCCGCCGGCTTCCTCGCGCATGTACCAGCTGGCATCCGATTCGCGCAGAACGCCCATTTCCGGCAGGCCCTTGGCCTTGCGCTCCATGATCGCCGGGTGCTGCTCGGTGACGATATACTGGTGCTCCACCGGAACAACCGGGATGTCGAGGCCAACCATCGCGCCGGTCTGGCGGGCAAAGCTGCCGGTGGCCGAAACGACATGCTCGCAGGTGATCTCGCCCTGGTCGGTCGTCACCACCCATTCGCCATTGGCCTTCTGGGTGATGCCCAGCACGGTGGTGTTGCGATAGATGGTGGCGCCGCGCTGGCGGGCGCCCTTGGCCAGCGCCT
>DASRYE010000287.1:0-2807 GCA_035653915.1 Novosphingobium sp.
CGCTGGCAGTGGCGATGTGGGTGGGCCGCTTCTTCTTCATGCTGCCCGTGCTGGCGATTGCCGGCAGCCTTGCGGCCAAGAAGATCACGCCGGAAACCGCCGGCAGCTTCCCCACCACTGGCGCGCTGTGGATTGGCCTGCTGGTGGCGGTGATCGTCATCGTGGGCGGGCTCACTTTCCTGCCGGCGCTGGCGCTGGGGCCGGTGGCCGATCATCTGGCGATGATCGCCGGGCAAACCTTCTGAAAAAGGGCATGAACCATGTCTGATCATACGCATTCTGCCCCCAAATCGATGTTTTCGGCAGATCTGGTGCTGCCGGCCATCCCCGAGGCCTTCCGCAAGCTGGCGCCGCGCGCGCTGGTGAAGAACCCGGTGATGTTCACCACCGCGGTGGTGGCCCTGCTGCTGACCCTGCTGCTGGTGATCGGCGGCAGTGGCCTGGCCATCGGCTTTCAGCTGCAGCTGATCGTCTGGCTGTGGCTGACGGTATTGTTCGGCACCTTTGCCGAGGCGCTGGCCGAGGGGCGCGGGCGGGCGCAGGCCGCCTCCTTGCGCGCCACCCGGCAGGAGCTGACCGCCCGCCTGCCCGATGGCCGGCTGGTGCCCGCCAGCCAGCTGAAGAAGGGCGATACCGCCGTGGTGCAGACCGGCGACCTGATCCCCGCCGATGGCGAGGTGATCGCCGGCGTCGCCTCTGTGAACGAGGCCGCGATCACCGGCGAGAGCGCGCCGGTGATCCGCGAGGCGGGCGGCGATCGCAGCGCGGTCACCGCCGGCACCCGCGTCATTTCAGACTCGATCACCATCCGCATCACGCAGGAGCCCGGTCAGGGTTTCCTCGACCGGATGATCGCCCTGGTGGAAGGCGCCCAGCGCCAGAAAACCCCCAACGAGATCGCCCTGACGATCCTGCTGGTGGGCCTCACCATCATCTTCCTCATCGCTGTGGCCACCATTCCGGCCTTTGCCGCCTATGCCGGCGGCAGCATTCCGGTGGCGGTGCTGGCCGCGCTGCTGATCACGCTGATCCCCACCACCATTGCCGCGCTGCTGTCGGCCATCGGCATTGCCGGGATGGACAGGCTGGTGCGCTTCAACGTGCTGGCCAAATCGGGCCGCGCGGTGGAAGCGGCGGGCGATGTCGATGTGCTGCTGCTCGACAAGACCGGCACGATCACCGTGGGCGACCGCGCCGCCAGCGAGTTCCGCCCGCTTTCAGGCGTAATCGAGGCGGATCTGGCGGGCGCTGCGCTGCTGGCCTCGCTGGCCGATGAAACGCCCGAGGGGCGCAGCATCGTTGCTCTGGCGCGTGAGGCACATGGCCTTGCCGCCAGCCTGCCGGCCGGCGCGCAGGTGATCCCCTTCACCGCGCAAACGCGCATCTCCGGCGTCGATCTGGGCGAGCGGCTGATCCAGAAGGGGGCGGTCGATTCCATCCTCAAGGCCAACCCGCGCCTCGCCGAAAGCGCCGCTGCCACCGAACTGCGCCGCCATGCCGAGGAGATCGGCCGGGCCGGGCAGACCCCGCTGGCGGTGGCCGAAAACGGCCGGCTGCTGGGCGTTATCGCGCTGAAAGACGTGATCAAGGCCGGCGTTCGCGAGCGTTTTGCCGAACTGCGCCGGATGGGCATCCGCACGGTGATGATCACCGGCGACAATCCGCTGACCGCCGCCGCCATCGCCGCCGAGGCCGGGGTGGACGATTTCCTTGCCGAGGCCACGCCGGAAGACAAGCTGGCCCTCATCCGCAAGGAGCAGCAGGGCGGCCGGCTGGTGGCGATGTGCGGCGATGGCACCAATGATGCGCCCGCGCTCGCCCAGGCCGATGTGGGCGTGGCGATGAACACCGGCACCCAGGCCGCGCGCGAGGCGGGCAATATGGTGGATCTCGACAGCGATCCGACCAAGCTGATCGAGATCGTGGGCCTGGGCAAGCAGCTGCTGATGACGCGCGGCGCCCTCACCACCTTTTCGGTGGCGAACGACGTGGCCAAATATTTCGCCATCATCCCGGCGATGTTCGTGGTGCTCTATCCCGGGCTGTCGGCGCTCAACATCATGCATCTGGCCAATCCGCGCAGCGCCATCCTCTCGGCGATCATCTTCAATGCGCTGATCATCCCGGCGCTGGTGCCGCTGGCGCTGAAGGGGGTGCGCTATCGGCCGATCGGGGCGGGGCCGCTGCTGGCGCGCAATCTGGCGATCTATGGCGCGGGCGGGCTGGTGGCGCCGTTCATCGGCATCAAGGCGGTGGATATCGCCGTCTCGGCGCTGGGCCTGGCCTGAACAAGCTTGGCCTGAAAGAGCCCAGCCCGCACGCATTTTGTCTGGAAGGACGACCCATGTTGACAGACCTCACTTCTTCCCTGCGCCCGGCCGTCGTGATGACCGGCCTGTTCTTCGCACTCACCGGGCTTGCCTATCCGCTGGCGATCACCGGCGTGGCGCAGGCGCTGTTCCCGGCCGCGGCCAATGGCAGCCTGGTCTACCGGCAGGGCGCGCCGGTGGGCTCGGCGCTGATCGCGCAGGGCTTTGCCCGGGCGGATTACTTCCACCCGCGCCCCTCGGCGGCCGGCAAGGGCTATGATGCCACCGCCTCTTCCGGCACCAATTACGCCCCCACCGCCAAGGCGCTGGCCGATCGGGTGAGGGCCGATGTCGCCGCCAACCCCGGCGCCCCGGCCGATATGCTGACAACCTCGGCCTCGGGCCTTGATCCGCATATCTCGCCCGAGGCCGCCCTGTGGCAGGCGCCGCAGGTGGCAGCCGCGCGCCACATGCCCGTCACGCTGGTGAACCGGCTGG
>DASRYE010000288.1:0-8582 GCA_035653915.1 Novosphingobium sp.
GGTCAGGTCGGCCGGCTGGATATAGCCATCGTCGGGGTGCTGGATGGCGCCGATGATGCCGTCGGTCTGGGCCAGCGGCCACACGTCGCGCACTTCATCGGCCGACAGCAGCTTCACATCGACGCCGATGGTGCGCGCCACGCCGGCATAATAGAGATATTCGTCCCAGCGGTCCTTCGAGGTGGCGAGACGGATGTTCGTCACGTTCGAGAAGCCGACATTGAGGCCGGTTTCCTCTTCCAGGCTGGGATAGAGGTTGACCGAATACTGGTGGATCTTGCCCACCGAATAGGAAAGGTTGAACAGCGGCAGAAGGCCGGCGGCATGCCAGGTCGAGCCGGAGGTAAGCTCCTTGCGCTCGATCAGCGCCACATCCGACCAACCGAGCTTGGCCAGGTGGTAAAGCGTGCTCACGCCCACCACGCCGCCGCCAATCACCACCACGCGTGCAGTCGTCTTCATGTTCTTCCCCGGTTCACGGATGCCTGTTCGATGGTTTGACTATGGCCACAGCGCGCAGGCCGGTGCAACGGCGGCGGCAGCCATTCGACATACTGATGGCCAAGATTAGAAGAACTAAATCCACCGCCCCCCGCTTACCCCCGCGCCACCGCCGCGATAGCATCCTGCCCACAAGACCAGACACGTGGCCCAGAAGCAGGCCCGCCCGGGGCCCGGCAAAGGCCGGATGCCCCTGCCCAACCGGCAGACCACCCCACAGGAGCATGACGCGCATGACCCAGACCTCCACTCTCGAGCCGTCGGCCGCCCGGCCCGACACGGCGCCTTTCTTCGGCCAGCACCTGGCCGACAGCGACCCGGCGCTGAGCGCTGCCCTCGATGCCGAGCTGCTGCGCCAGCAGGACCAGATCGAGCTGATCGCCAGCGAGAATATCGTCAGCCGCGCGGTGCTGGAAGCGCAAGGCAGCGTGCTGACCAACAAATATGCCGAGGGCTATCCCGGCAAGCGCTATTATGGCGGCTGCGAGAAGGTGGATATCGCCGAGGAACTGGCGATTGCCCGCGCCAAGGAACTGTTTGGCTGCGCCTTTGCCAATGTTCAGCCGCATTCGGGCGCGCAGGCCAACCAGGCCGTGCTGCTGGCGCTGGCCAAGCCCGGCGACACCGTGCTGGGCATGAGCCTGGCCGCCGGCGGCCACCTCACCCATGGCGCCTCGGTGAACCTGTCGGGCAAGTGGTTCAACGCGGTGGGCTATGGCGTCGATCCGGTGACGCACCAGATCGACTATGACCAGGTGGCCGAACTCGCCCGTGAATATCATCCGCGCATCATCATCGCCGGCGGCAGCGCCTATCCGCGCATCATCGATTTTGCCCGCATGCGCGCCATCGCCGATGAGGTGGATGCCTATCTGTGGGTGGATATGGCCCATTTTGCCGGCCTGGTGGCAGGCGGCGCCTATCCCAGCCCGCTGCCCCACGCCCATGTGGTGACCACCACCACCCACAAGACCCTGCGCGGCCCCCGCGGCGGCATGATCCTTTCCAACGACGAGGCGCTGGGCAAGAAGATCAATTCGGCGGTGTTCCCCGGCCTTCAGGGCGGGCCGCTGATGCATGTGATCGCCGCCAAGGCGGTGGCCTTTGGCGAAGCGCTGCGGCCGGCCTTTGCCGATTATGCCGCCGCCATGGTGGCCAATGCCCGCCTGCTGGCCGAAGGGCTGGTGGCGCGCGGCTTTGTCATCACCTCTGGCGGCACCGACAGCCACCTGATGCTGGTGGACCTGACCCCCAAGGGCCTGACCGGCCGCGATGCCGAACATGCGCTGGACCGCGCCGGCATCACCTGCAACAAGAATGGCATCCCCTTCGATCCGCTTAAGCCCACGGTTACCTCGGGCATTCGCCTGGGCACGCCGGCCGGCACCACCCGCGGCTTCGGCCCGGAAGAATGGCGCCAGATCGGCACGCTGATCGGCGATGTGCTGGATGGCCTTGCCGCCAACGGCGCCGAGGGCAATGGCGCGGTGGAAGCGGCCGCCCGCCTGGCCACCGCCAAACTCTGCGCCGATTTCCCGATCTACCCGTAAGCCCCAAGCGGGCCGGCGCGCTTGGCAGGCGCGCGCCGGCCCGCTAAGACTGGCCCATGCACGCATGGCGCGCCTTCCTTGCCGGCCACAGGCGCTGGGCCTTTCTGCTGCTGGCGCTGGCGCTGGCGGCCCGGGCGATGGTGCCGGCCGGCTTCATGCCGGCAGCCGGCGCGCATGGCGTGGCCATCGAGATCTGCTCGGGCAGCGGCGGGCCAAGCCTGTTCCTGGCCCTGCCCGGCAAGACGCAGGGGCCAGAGGAAGGCTCCGACAGCCATGGCGGCGCGCCTTGCGCCTTCTCGGCGCTGGCCGACACCGGGCTGCAGGATGGCCCGGTGCTGGCCCTGGCCGCGCCCGCCCTGCCGCCGGCCAGCAGCCACCCGCCCCTGCCCGCCGCCGGCCCGTCGCCGGCCGCCGCCCCCTATCTGCTGCCGCCCTTGCGCGGCCCTCCGGCCCTGGCCTGAACCCTCCCCCGTTCATGCCCTGAGGCAGGCCGCCCATGCGCGGCGCCTGCCCGTTTGCCGGAGTTTTCCTGATGACCCTTTCCACGCGCGCGCGCCGCGCTGCCCTGCTGACACCCCTGGCCCTCCTGGCGGCCCCTGCCCCGGCGATGGCCTGCGCCTGCGGCTGCGGCATATTCGATGTGGGCGATGGCACGCTGATGGCCGATGCCGACAGCGGCCTGACGATCTGGGCGCGCTATGCCCATATGGTGCAGGACCAGCTGCGCGAAGGCGACCACCGCGCCAACCCCGCCGACAATGGCGACAAGCGCATCGCCACCGATTTCTACACGATCGGCGCCGATTACCGCATCAACGCCCGCTGGCAGGTGAAGCTGGAACTGCCGCTGGTGCAGCGCGCCTTCACCACTACCGATGATGGCACTTATGCCGCCGCCGAGGGCACGGTGAACACCCGCCGCCTGACCGACCTTGGCGACATGACCCTGCGCGCCACCTACACCGGCCTGTTTGCCAATGGCGCCACCGGCCTCACCCTGGGGCTGAAGCTGCCCACCGGCCGCGCTTCCAGCCCGGCGGGCCCGCTGGGCGGCGCCGGCTTCGACCGCGACACCCTGCCCGGCACCGGCAGCACGGACCTCATCCTGGGCGCCCATCATGTGGGGATGATCACCCCGCGCCTCAGCTATTTCGTGCAGGGGCAATATCAGTTCGCCATGAGCACGCGCGATGGCTATCGCCCCGGCAACGAGGCCGATGCCACCGTCGGCCTCACCTACGACACCAGCGCCAGCCCGGATGGCTTTGGCATCCTGCCCGGCATCCAGCTGATCGGCGCCACCCGCGCGCATGATACCGGCGACAACGCCGACCCGCTGAACACCGGCTATCGCCGTCTGCTGATCGCGCCGGGGGTGAAATGGCGCCTCTCGCACAGGGCCAGCCTGTTCACCGATGTGGCCTTCCCCATCGCCCAGCATGTGAATGCCGGCGATCCGGCGCTGGGCGATTCCGGCCAGCTGGTGGCGCCGGCCCAATTGCGCGTGCAGTTCACCTATAAGATCTGATTTCCGCACATGTGAAAGGGGCGCGAGGGAAGGATCCCCCGCGCCCCTTTTCTTTGCCTGCCGGCGCCTTCGTCAGAAGTGGCCCGCCTCAAAAGTGGAAGGTGACGCCCGCCTGGCCGCCGATGCCCTGGCTGCGGCTGCCGGTCACACCCTGCACGCGGGCGAAGATGCCGAAGCCCTTGGCCGAGGTGCCCTCGATACCGCCTTCGAGGCGGGCGCGGCCCTTGTCCTTCAGATCGTCGAAGCCAAGGCCGGTGCCGCCCGAGGTGAGCAGCGCATGGGCCGCATCGCCCATCTCGCCTTCCCAGCCGGCGCCCAGATAGGGGCGCAGCTTCCAGTTGCCCGAGGTGGTCTCAATGCCGGCGCGCAGGCCCGCATGGCCATAGGCGCTGGTGGTGTGGCTGAAGGCCACGCTCATGCCGCCCGAACCGCCCGAGAAGCCATCAAGGTCGCTATGCGTCCAGCTGATGCCCAGCACCGGCTCGACAAACAGGCTGCCCGAACGCAGGTGATAGCCCGCTTCCAGTTCCACGCCATAGGTGGTGCCGCCAAAGCTGGGCGCGCTGGCCGAGCCCAGGGCATATTTCACCGTGTAGCGATCAACCTTGCCCAGCATGTGGGCAAACAGACCTTCCGGCGAGACATAGCGGGCATAGAGGCCGACATTGCCGCCATCGATCTTGATCTGGTCGCCCGTCGCCTCGACATGGCCCGTCTGCGTGCCATAGCCGCCGGTGATGCCAAGGCCAAGGCCGGCATGGCCCCATTCAAAGCCCAGCTGCACGCCAGCGGCATCGTTGCGGATATCAAGGTTGGGGGTGAAGGCCACCTGCTGGCCCAGCACGGTTTCCTTGTACACCGGCTTCGAACGGTCGGTCTCGGTGCCGCCATAGGCCTGCACCCAGCCCTGCCAGCCCTCGCGGGTCTGCTTGGTCTGCATCTGCTGGGCCCAGGCATCGCCCGACAGGCGCCAGAACTTCTGCGCCTCGGCCACGGTGCGGACCAGTTCGAAGGCCTGGGCGGAAGGCACGCCCACCAGATCCCAGTTGGCGTTCGTATCCTGCAGCAACTGATACTGGACGAAGCCCTTGTTGATGCTGCCGCCGGCCAGCACATAGGCCCCCGCGGTCGACGAGCTGTTGGTGACAACGCGGATGCCGTTGAAGTTGAACTGGCCCGCCATGCCGGCGCCCAGATCCTTGATCGAGATCGTCGTCACGCCGGAGGAGGCGCCCACCACCAGCCGGTCTGCCGTTTGCGCGGCGCTGGTGCCAACGGCAACGCCGGCAAGGTTGGCATCCAGCACCAGGGTGGAATGGCCCGAGCCGATGAAGGAGGCCGTGCCCAGGTTCAGCACATCGCCCGCCTGGCCATTGGCAAGGCTGAGCGTGCCGGAGTTGGCAAAGCTGGCAAGGCCGGTGATGTTCATCGTCTGCCCGCCGGCCAGCGCCGGCGAGGCAACGCCGGTGGCCACAAAGCCGGTGGGGAAGATGTTCACCGTGCCGCTGTTGGCAATGGTGGAGCCGGCGGCAAAGGCGCTGTCGGCCGCATAGGCGTTCCAGGTGCCGGTGTTGGTGAAGGTGGTGATGCCGGCTTCCGAAGCGTCGATATAGCCGTTGAGCGTGCCGGCGTTGTTGATCGCCGCCGCGCCGCCGCCCAGCCACAGGGCCTCGCCCGAATTGGCCTCCACCGTGCCGGACAGGTTCAGCACCTGCCCGCCGCCCGCATAGCTGTAGATGCCGGCATAATCGCCGCTGACCAGCGCGGTGGTGCGCAGGCTGCCGAGGTTGATGGTGACCGTGCCGCTGCCGCTGTACAGATCCACCGCCGGACCGACCTGCGAGGAGGTGGTGCCGCCATCGGCCAGGTTCAGCGTGATGTTGCCGGTGTTCGAGTTGGCCAGGATCGCCGGCACGTTGGCGATGGTGCTGGTGGCATTGATGGTGATCGCGCCGGACTGGCTGATGGCACGAATACCCAGAGCGCCGTTGCCGGTGGCACTGATCGCCGCCGTGGTCAGGGTGATCGCACCGCTGTTGCTGAAAGCATAAAGGCCGGTGGCACCGGCGCCGGTGGTGGTGGTGGTGCCAGTGGTGGTGATATTCACCGTGCCGCCCGTGCTGGCCGAAATGCCGTCGGAACCAGTGCCGCTGGTGCTGATCGTGCCCGAGGTGATCGCCACATTGCCGCTGGTGGAGTTGGCGACGATACCGCGCGAACCATCCTTGGTGGTGCTGACCGAGGTGGAGCCGATGGTGACCGCCCCGCTCACGCTTTGCGCATAGATCGCATCGGATCCGGCCGCGCTCGTCGTCACCTTATAGCTGTTGACGGTGATCGCGCCGGCGCCGGTGCTCTTGGCATAGATGCCATCGGAACCGCCCGTGCCGGCGGTGGAAATGGTGCCATAGTTGGTCACCGTGCCGGCGCCATCGACCGTGGTGAGAGCCACGCCATCGGCACCGCTGCCGGTGGTGCTGATCCCGCCCGAATGCCCGCCCTCGACGGACTGACCGATCGTGAGGCTGACAGCGCCGGTGTCCGATCCGTTGAGCACCACGCCCGTGCTGCCATTGCCGCTGGTGCTGACAGAACCCACCGTGGCGGTGATGGCGCCGCTGGTGCCATCGCCATTGGCCTGGGCCAGAGAGACGCCCGGCGCGGTGCTGCCGGTGGTCGTCACCGTGCCCAGCGTGGCGGTGATGTTCGCCGCCGCCGCCGTGGTGGCCAGAGTGACGCCAGAGCCGTTCGAGACGCCATTGGCGGCAATCGTGCCCGTGTCCGTCAGAGTGATGGCGCCGCTGCCATTGAGCGAGATGCCGGTGGCATCAGCCTCGCTGGACGTGGCGGTGACATTGCCCAGCGTTACCGTCTGCGCGCCGGTGACGCCGGTGCTGTAGAGGCCATAGGTGCTGCCCACGCCCGAAGCGGTGATCGTGCCGCCCTGGTCGATCGTCAGGCTGGCGGGCGGATCGATGTAGATGCCATAGGCAATGCCGGTGGTGCTGGTGGCGCTGATCGAGGAAGGTGCGTGGATGGTGGTGGCGCCGCCGCTGTTGCTGGAATTAATGCCATAGGCATCGCCGCCGCTGGCCGTCACGCTCACCGGGCCGGTAAGGGTGATGGTCTGCGTGCCGTCGGTGGCGGCAATGCCGGTGGCGCCGCCGTTGCTGTTGGTCACGGTCAGGCCCGCATCCAGCGTGATGGCATTGGCATAGCCGCTGGACGAGGCGCCCGAAACACCCAGCGCCGAACCGCCATTGGCCGTCACCGTCACTGCCTTGTCGGCCGTGATCGACACATTGCCGGCGCTGGCGCTGGCCGCAAGACCGGTGGCCGCATCGGCATAGCTGGTGACATTGACCGCGCCGCCGGTGGTGATGGCCAGATCGCCACTGCTGCTGGAAAGGCTGATGCCGGTGGCAGCACCCATCGACGAGGCAGTGAGCGCGCCGCTGACCGAGACAGTCATCCCGCCGCCCAACAGCGTGCTGAGGATGCCGGTGGCGGTGGCCCCGGCCACCTCGCCGTTCTGCGTGACCGAGAGCGGGCCGGTGATGGTGATCGTCGAGCCGGCGCCCTCGCCGGTGTAGCCAAGGCCCGACAGGTAGATGCCATAGGCCCCCCCGCCATTGCCCGAAACCGTGAGGCCATCGTTGAAGGCCAGCGTGTAGACCCCGGACTGGCCCCACAGGCCATAGACATTCGACGTGCCATTGTTGGTCACGGCAAAGGTGCTGTTGACGGTGAGGTTGGTGGCGGTGGAGGTGGAAATGCCGGCGTTGTCATAGATGCCGTACACACCGCCGCCGAGCCTGCTGTCGCCGCCCGTGACCGAGACCGGGCCGTTGAAAGTGACAGTGCGGTTGCCGATGTCTGCCAGTTCAAGGCCGATGCTGGAAGAGGTCGAGCTGACATTGAAGGCGCCGCTCTGCGTGAAGCTCAGCGTGGCGGGGCTGATGAGCACAACGCCCAGCGCGCCGTCCGCGCCGCCGGTGATGTTGGTATCGCTGCCCAGCACAACGCTGAGGTTGCTGGTGGATGAAGTCGAGTAAACGTAGCCGCCCATGGCCCATTGCGAACCCTTGACGGTGAGCGGGCCATCGATCTCGACACTGGCCGTGCCGTTCGTTCCTTCCACGTCGAAACCGGCCGCAAAACCGCCCTCGACATCGACGGCGCCCTTCAGCTTGGCCTGCACCGATCCGACATTGGTGGCAGCAAGGCCCACCGTATTGTTCACGGAATCGCTGCTGCTCGTCACCGTGAAGCCGGCATTGGCATTGACGGTGAGCGAATTGCCATTGGAAACCGAGATGCCGGTGGCCGCGCCCTCAGTGGCGGTGGTCTTGAAGGCGGTGTCGAAGGTCAGCGTCTGGTCGCCGCTGTTGCCCGACAGGTTGACGCCAAAGCTATCGCCCGTGCCGCCGCTCACGGTGTAATCGGAAACGCTGGTCAGCTGCACGGCGCCGCTGGCATTGCCGCCGTTGAAACCGGTGGCCGAGGTGCTGGCGCTCACCGAAAGGCCGTTGTTCAGCTGCAGCGTTTGGGTGGTGCCGCCACGGGCGTAAATGCCGGTGGCAATGCCGTTGCTGCCGCTGTTGCTCACCTGGAAGGTGCCGGTGTCGGTCAGGCTCAGCGCGCCGGTGCCAGCCGTGTTTTTGCCCAGCGTCACGCCATAGGCATTGCCGCCGCCAGCGCTGACGGTGAGCCCCTTGGCCAGCGTGACACCCTGGCCGGTGCCGCCATTGATGGTGATGCCCGAAGCCCCGCCGCCCGTGCTGGTGACAGACAGGGCATCGCCCAGCTGCACGTTCTCGGTGGTGGCGCCGGTGGTGCCGGCAATGGCAATGCCCAGCGCGCCGCTGCTGCCATTGTCCTGCACGGTGATCGCCGCGGCCTTGCTGTTGGCGCTGTCCACCATGGTGGTCACCTGCACGCTGCCGGCATTGCCGCTGATGCTGATGCCGGTGGCGCCTGCCCCGCCCGTCACCGACAGGCTG
>DASRYE010000289.1:0-23613 GCA_035653915.1 Novosphingobium sp.
TGCCCACCCCTGTTCGCCCGCCGCGCTGGAAGCGGCGCTGGAGGCGGCCGAGGCCGGGCTGATCGCGCCGCTGCTGGTGGGGCCGGAAGCGAAGATCCGCGCCCTTGCCCAGCAGCTGGGCAAGGATCTGTCGGGCTTCACGCTGGTGGATGCCGCGCACAGCCATGATGCCGCCGCCAAGGCCGTGGCGCTGGTGCGCGAGGGCAAGGCCAGCCTCTTGATGAAGGGCTCGCTCCACACCGATGAGCTGATGGGCGCGGTGGTGAATGCCGCGGCCGGCCTGCGCACCGAGCGGCGCATCAGCCATGCCTATGTGATGGATGTGCCCGGCCACAACCGCCCGCTGATCATCACCGATGCGGCGATCAACATCGCCCCCACGCTGGAGGAGAAGGCCGATATCATCCGCAATGCCATCGGCCTTGCCCATGCCATCGGCATAGACGAGCCCAAGGTGGCCATTCTGGCGGCGGTGGAAACGGTGAACCCGGCGATGAAATCGACGCTGGAGGCGGCCGCCCTGTGCAAGATGGCCGAGCGCGGGCAGATCACCGGCGCCCTGCTGGATGGCCCGCTGGCCTTCGACAATGCCATCAGCGAGGCAGCCGCCAGGGAGAAGGGCATTGTCTCGCCGGTGGCGGGCAAGGCGGAGATCCTCGTCGTGCCCGATCTGGAAGCGGGCAACATGCTGGCCAAGCAGCTCACCTTCCTGGGCCAGGCGGATGCGGCCGGCGTGGTGCTGGGGGCCAGGGTGCCGATCATCCTCACCAGCCGGGCCGACAGTTTGCGCACGCGGCTTGCCTCGGCGGCGCTGGCGGTGCTGCTGGCCGACGGCAAGGCGGTGTTGCCGGCCGGGGAGGGCTGAGATGCGCGCGCTGCTGTGCCTGAACGCCGGCTCCTCCAGCATCAAATTCGCGCTCTACACGCTGGCGCCCGATGCGACAGAGCCGGAAGGCGCCGCCCATGGCCAGATCGAGAAGATCGGCATCGCCCCGCGGCTGGTCGTCTCGGCGCCCGATGGCGCGCCCCTGCACGCGCAGGAATGGGCGCATGGCGCCGGGCTTTCGCATGAAGCGCTGCTGGGCGCGCTGCTGGATTGGGCGATGGGGCATCTGGATGGCCATGTGCTGATCGGCATCGGCCACCGGGTGGTGCATGGGGGTGCGGATTTCACAGCGCCCGTGCGGGTGGATGGCGATGTGCTGGGCCGCTTGGCCGCCATCGGCAGCCTGGCGCCGCTGCATCAGCCGCATAATCTGGCGGCGATCTCGGCGCTGGTGGCGCTGCGGCCCGATCTGCCGCAGGTGGCCTGTTTCGACACCGCCTTTCACCACACGATGGCGCCGCTGGCCACCCGCTTTGCCCTGCCGCGCGCGCTGCATGAGGCGGGCGTGCGGCGCTATGGTTTCCATGGCCTGTCTTACGAGTGGATCGCCGGGCAGCTGGCGGTGATCGATCCGGCGCTGGCATCGGGCCGGGTGATCGCGGCGCATCTGGGCAATGGCGCCAGCCTGTGCGCGCTGCGCGGGGGCATCAGTCAGGATACCAGCATGGGCTTTTCCGCGCTCGACGGGCTGATGATGGGCACGCGCTGCGGCACGCTGGATGCAGGCGTTGTGCTGCACCTGCTGGGCGAGCGCGGCATGAGCCCGGCCGATGTGACCGACCTGCTCTATCGCCACTCGGGGCTGCTGGGGGTTTCGGGCCTGTCGAGCGACATGCGCGCGCTGGCGGCCAGCGATCTGCCCGAGGCGGCCGAGGCGATCGCCCTGTTCGCCCACCGCGCCGCGCGCGAGGCAGCGGCGCTGGCGGTTACGCTGGGCGGGCTGGATGGCCTGGTGTTCACCGCCGGCATTGGCGAGCATGATGCCGCCACCAGGGTGCGCATCTGCGCCGAGCTGGGCTTTCTGGGCGTGGTGATCGACGAGGCGGCCAATGCCGCCCAAGCGCCGCTGATCAGCGCGCCGACAAGCTATGTGCGCGTGCGCGTGCTGCCCACCGATGAGGAACGGATGATCGCGCGGCACACGCTGGCCACCTTGCAAGCCCTGCCAGACGCGCGCCGGGCAACGGTTCCTTAGGACTTTACCGGATACACCCTGCCATGCCTCGGGGCCGTTCGTTCGCGGATGCAGCAACCGGGTCGGGCACTTGCTGCCCGAAGGATCGGGGAAAGCCGCAAGGGCAAAGCCATTTGCCTGCGCCGGCGCGTCAAGGTGCCAAAACGGTATTGCATGTTCAGCCTGCGCGATATTGCCCAACCGGTGGAACCAGCCAGCGCCAGTGACAAGGGCGAGGCGATCTACGCCCGTTTCGAGGCCAACCCTGATTGCCTGCTGATCCCGGTGCTGGATGATTACCAGCGCCCGCTGGGGCTGATCGAGCGCAACCGCTTCCTCACCCGTCTGGCGGGGCAATATGGCCGGGCGGTGTTCGGCAGCCGCTCGGTGGAACTGGTGATGTCGGCCGATCCGCTGGTGGTGGAAGCCGATGTGGCGCCCGGCGATTTTGCCGCCATGGCGCTGGAATCCTCCACCCAGCGGCTGTTGCAGGGCTTCATCGTTACCGATCGGGGGCGTTATGTCGGCGTGGGCGCGATCCTCGATCTGCTGCGCGCGGCCGCTTCCGAACGGGTGGAAACCGCCCGCACGCTGACCGATCTGGTCGGCGATCTCAAGGCCTCGGCGCTGGAGGTGGAGCGCCAGCGGCGCCTGGCCGAAACGGTGGTGGAGCATATTCCCACCATCCTGGCCGTCTGTTCGGGCGAGACGGGGCGGATGATCATGGTGAACCGCGCGGCCGAGGCGGTGCTGGGCCTGCCGCGCGAAATGGCGGTGGGCCGGCGCTGCCTGGAGATCGAGCCGCAGGGCCTGGGCGAGCAGATCAACCGTCTGCATGAGGAACTGGAAAGCCAGCCGACCAAGACCCGCCTCGACCTCGAATTTCGGCCCGAGGGCGGCCAACCGCCCCGCCAGCTGCGGCTGATGCGCATTCCGCTGACGATGCCCGATGGCGAGCGGCTGAATGTGACGGTGGGCGAGGATGTGACCGAGGAAATGGCGGCACGGGCGCGGATCGAGGAACTGGCCCATTTCGATTCGCTCACCCGCCTGCCCAACCGCGCCCGCTTCCACGAATGGCTGAACGAGGCCGTGGCCGCGGCCGATCACAGCGCCCGCATCGCCCGGCCGCTGGCCGCCGCCGCGCAAGGCGCGCTGCTGGCGATCGACATCGACCGCTTCAAGAGTGTGAACGACACGCTGGGCCACAGCGCGGGCGATGCGCTGCTGTGCGAAGTGGCCGACAGGCTGCGCGCGGTTTGTGCCGAGCTGGCCACAGGCGATCTGGCCGATGGCGATGTTGACGTGCTGCCCGGGCGGCTGGGCGGCGATGAATTTGCCGTGGTGCTGCGCGGCCATGATGTGGCGCAGGCCGCGGTGCGCCTGGCCGGGCGGCTGGTGGACAAGCTGGCAGAGCCCTATGCCATTGGCCGGCAGGCGGTGCATCTGGGGGCCAGCATTGGCCTTGCCGTGTGCCCGCAGGATGCCGCCAGCGCCGAAGAGCTGATGCGCCACGCCGATATCGCGCTCTACAGCGCCAAAGCCGATGGCAAGGGGGTGTGGCGGCGCTTCTGCCAATCCATGCAATCGGCCTTGCAAAACCGCCACGACATGGAGCGTGACCTGCGCCGGGCGCTGGAAAACGGCGAGATCGGCGTGCATTACCAGCCGCAGTTCAGCCTGGCCGAGCAGCGCGTGACCGGCTTTGAGGCGCTGATGCGCTGGCGCCATCCGGAACGCGGGCTGGTGCCGCCGGCCAGCTTCATCCCGGTGGCCGAGGATCTGGGGCTGATCGTGCCGCTGGGCGAATGGATCCTGCGTGAGGCCTGCCGCCAGGCCGCCCGCCTGCCCGAGGATATCTCGATGGCGGTGAACATCTCGGCGGTGCAGCTGGATCATCCGGGCTTTGTCGCCGCTGTGGTGCAGGCGCTGGCGAGCGCCGGCCTGCCCGCCCGCCGCCTCGAAATCGAGGTGACCGAAAGCGTGCTGATGGAAGACAAGGCGCAGGTGCAGGCCAGCATCCGCCGCCTGCGCGAGCTGGGCGTGCGCCTGGCGCTCGACGATTTCGGCACCGGCTATGCCTCGCTGTCCTATCTGCAGCGCTTCCCCTTCGACAAGATCAAGATCGACCGCACCTTCACTCGCGGCCTGCCCGACAACCCCGCCGCCAGCGCCATTGTGGCAGCGGTGACGGCGCTGGCCGGCCAGCTGGGCATGTCGACCACCGCCGAAGGGGTGGAGGATGAGGAGCAGCTGGCCGCCATCACCCGGCTGGGCTGCACCGAGGCGCAGGGCTATCTGATCGGCATGCCCGGCGCCATCAGTGACAGCCGGCTGGACCGGCCCGGCGATATGGCCATCGCCGTCTAGCGTCGGCTTTTGTCACACGGCTTTCATCCAGCGGGCATAACCCGGCCCTGCCAATGGAGAAAGCCCGGATGACCGACACCCCTGCCGCCCTTACCGCCGAGGACCTGCTGCAGCAGGAAATCGAGGACAGTTTCGACGAGGAACTGGAAACCGAGCTGGCCGAGGCGCGGCTGGAACTGCTGGGCGAAAGCCTGCCAGAGCACTATGGCTTTGCCCGGCTCGACCGCCGCATGTATTTCCGCGAGCTGTTCCGCCTGCAGCACGAACTGGTGCGCCTGCAGGATTGGGTGCAGCACAAGAAGCTGAAAGTGGTGGTGATCTTCGAGGGGCGCGATGCCGCCGGCAAGGGCGGCGTGATCAAGCGCATCACCCAGCGGCTGAACCCGCGCGTGGCCCGCGTGGTGGCGCTGCCGGCCCCTTCCGAGCGGGAACGCAGCCAGTGGTATTTCCAGCGCTATGTGCCGCATCTGCCGGCCGCCGGCGAAATGGTGCTGTTCGATCGCAGCTGGTACAATCGCTCGGGCGTGGAACGGGTGATGGGCTTTTGCACCGAGGACGAGGTGGAGGAATTCTTCCGCTCCGTGCCGGAATTCGAGCGGATGCTGGTGCGCTCGGGCATCGTCCTCATCAAATACTGGTTCTCGATCACCGATGCCGAGCAGCAGCTGCGCTTCCAGATGCGCATCCACGATCCGCTGAAGCAGTGGAAGCTGTCGCCCATGGATGTGGAAAGCCGCCGCCGCTGGGAGGATTACACCCTGGCCAAGGAAGCCATGCTGGAGGCCACCCATATCCCCGAGGCGCCGTGGTGGGTGGTGCGCGCCGACGACAAGCGCCGCGCCCGGCTCAATTGCATCGAGCATCTGCTGGCCCAGATCCCCTATGAGGATGTGCCGCGCGACACGGTGGTGCTGCCGCCGCGCGTGCATCACCCCGATTATATCCGCAGCCCCATCCCCGATGACATGCATGTGCCGGATCTCTACTGATCTACTGGGATAAAGAGGGCTTGGCGGCAGCAGGGCAGGGCGGCTAAGAGGGGGCAACCGCTTCTTGCCAAAGGATTATGCCATGCCTGCTACAGTTCTCGTCACCGGGGCCACTTCGGGCATTGGCCTGGCCGCGGCGCGCCGCTTTGCCGCGGCGGGCTGGCAGGTGGTGGCCACCGGCCGCCGGGCCGACCGGTTGGAGGCGCTGCAGGCGGAACTGGGCGAGGGGCTGATCCCGCTGGCCTTCGACATGCGCGATGAAAGCGCCATCGATGCCGCCCTTGCCAGCCTGCCGGCAGGGCTCGACAGGCTGGACGCGCTGGTTAACAATGCCGGCCTTGCGCTGGGCACGGCGCCCGCTCAATCGGCGGATCTGGGCCAGTGGAAGCAGATGATCGAGACCAATGTCACCGGTCTTGTCACCATCACCCACAAGCTGCTGGCGCGGCTGATCGCGGCGCGCGGCATCATTCTCAACCTGTCGTCGGTGGCGGCCACCTATCCCTATGCGGGCGGCAATGCCTATGGCGGCACCAAGGCCTTTGTGCGCCAGTTCAGCCTGGGCCTGCGCAGCGATCTGCACGGCACGGGCGTGCGCGTCACCTCGATCGAGCCGGGGATGACCGAGACGGAATTCACCCTTGTGCGCACCGGCGGCAATCAGGCGGCCTCCGACACGCTGTATGGCGGCATGCAGCCGCTGACCGGCGAGGATATTGCCGAAACGCTGTTCTGGCTGGCAACGCAGCCCGCCCATGTCAACGTCAACACCATCGAGCTGATGCCCGTGGCGCAAAGCTTCGCCGGCTTCCAGGTGGCGCGCGCGGGCTAGGGGCCGGCGCGCGCCCGTTCCCCCTCAGGGGCGCGGCTGGATGATGCGGCGCAGCAGCTTCTTGCCGTTCACATCGCGGGCGATCAGCAGCCAGCTGCCATCGGCCTGCCGGTCCAGCGTGGAAAAGCCGAACTGGCCAAAGCGGGTGGCGATGTCGGTCATGGCGATGCCGGCCTGCTCACCGGCGGCCAGGGCTTCGAGATCGGCCAGGTTGAGCGGGGCCTTGGGTTCCTGCTCCTGCGTGCCGGAAAAGCCGTTGACCAGCTGGAAGGGCGCGTTGCGGGGCTGCACCACCTGCAGCAGGTGCACATGGCCGGCGATCATCGCGGTCACATGCGGCAGGGCGGGCGGGTGCTGGCCACCGAAGGCATCATCCACCGAGGGATAGCCGATCTTCAGCCCCTTCTTGCCCGAAATGGTGACGGCGCTGAAGGGATAGTGGCTGGTGACGAAATTGACATCGCCGGGCTTGGCCAGCCCCGCGATCGCCAGCGCATCGGTGCGATAGCGCAGCAGTTCGGGGCCTTGCAGGTGCTTCTCGCCAATCGCGGCGAAATCGGCCACGATGATGCGCGCGCCATCGCCCAGTTCCACCGCATAGGGATCGGCATGGTTGCCGGCAAAATCCTCAGCCTCGCGCACGCAATCCGTGCCGGGCACCAGCGCGTGCGGATCGAGCAGGCGCCACCAGCCCTGGCCGGCGCGCATGCAATCCTCGTGGTTGCCGCGCACCAGCACCCAGGGGGCGGCGGCCAGCAGCGTGCGCGCGGGCGTCAGGAAATCGGCCCGCCAGGCATCCTCGCCATAGCCCCAGGGTGTGTCGGCGCAATCGGCGCCATGGGCCGGGCAGGCGCTTTCGCGGTAGAGATAATCGCCCACATGCAGCACCAGATCGGGGTGCAGCGCGGCGGCAGAGCGGGCCACCTGGGCAAACGGCCAGGCCGAGGCGCGGTTGCAATCCTGCCAGGCATCCTCGCTGCGGGTGCCATCCTTGCCGATCTTGCCCGCCTTCAGCCGGCAGCCGGTATCGCCCACCACCACGATGCGCCGCACCACGGCCGGGGCCAGCGGCAGCGCCTGGCCGGCAAGGCTGGCCGTATGGGCGCTGCGGGGCAGATGCGCGCTGCAGAGCAGATGCGGGAAAGCCGAGGGGTGGCTGGCGGCGGAGCCGGAATCGCTGGCGCGGGCGGGCAGGGTGGCAGGGGCGGCGCGGGCGCTCATCGGCACCTGCGCGCCATCGAGGGTGAGCGCCGGGCAGGTGGCATCATCCACCACCGCGCGCGCCTCGGCGCCTTCGGGGGCCATCACCACGAAACTGTCGAGCAGGCGGGCATGGGCCGCAGGGGCCTGCAGCATCAGCCCCGCCATGGCCACAAAAGCATTTACCTTCATCGATTTGCCGAGCCTGCGCATGGGTCACCTGCCTGTTCTGAGTCGGGTTTCGGCTATCGCTGCTTGGCGACAGTGTGATGAAAGGGGCGCGATGAAAACGTAAAATCCGCCGGGTACAGCCTGCCCTTGCCGGCTTGGAGGCGGGGCGGGCAGTTGCTACACACAAGGCCATGTCCGTGCCCGAGCCCCCCCTTGTCGGAATGATCGCGAGCAGCGCGCTGGCGGCCATCCTGTGCGATCCGCGCCAGCCCGACACGCCGATCGTGGCCTGCAACGCGCCCTTTCTGGCGCTCACCGGCTATGCCCGCGCAGAAGTGCTGGGGCGCAACTGCCGCTTCCTGCAGGGGCCGGCCACCCAGCCTGTCGCCCGCCAGCAATTGCGCGAGGCGATCGCCGCGCGCCGGCCGGTGATGGTGGATATCCTCAACTATCGCAAGGATGGCAGCCCTTTCCGCAATGCGGTGATGGTGGCGCCGATCTTCGATGCGGCAGGAGAGCTGGAATATTTCCTCGGCTCGCAAGTGGCGCTGGCCGATGCGGTGGGCGAGGTGCTGGGCGATGGCTGGCAGATCAGCGCCCGCGCCGCCGCCCGCCGCCAGGTGGATGGGCTGAGCCCGCGCCAGCGCAATATCCTGCTGGAGATGACGGCGGGCAAGCTGAACAAGCAGATCGCCTGGGAACTGGGCCTGGCCGAGCGCACCATCAAGATGCACCGCGCCGCCCTGCTGCGCGCGCTGGGCGTTACCAGCAGCGCCGAGGCGATCCGCCTGGCGGTGGAGGCCGGCTTCTAGCCCGCGGGCTGGCCTGCTTCCTGCACGGGAAGGCCCGCTTCCTGCGCCAGCAGGCCGGCCACGCCGCCAGCCAGGAAATCCTCCAGATCTGCATGCATGCGGGCCACTGATGCCGGGTTGCGCGGCTCGCCAATGCGGGCGAACACCACATCGATGTTGCAATACATGCCCAGCAGATTGGCCTCGATGAAATAATAGGCGGCCTTGATGCGCGAGGGGGCCGCGCCCGGATACAGCCGCGCCAGCCAGTCCATCACGATGGCGTTGGTGGGGGCAAAGGCGCGGGTGTGGTGGGCCACGTAATCGGGCTGGTTGAAGCTGAGCGTGGAGAGGCCCAGCATGCGCAGATAGCGGTGGCGGCCGATGTCGTTCTCGGCCAGCCAGGCGCGGCCCACGGTCATCACCGCGCGCACCACATGGCGCAGGGCCAGCTGGCCGGCCGCCGCCTCCCGCGCCAGATCGGCCACCGCGCCGGCATAGAGCGCTTCCACCTCGGGCAGCCGCCGCTCCACCGCCGAGACGAACACGCCTTCCTTGGAGGGGAAATAATATTGCAGCTGGCCCATCTGCACGCCCGCCTCCTCGATGATCTGGCGCAGCGAGACGCCATCATAGCCCCTTTCGGCAAACAGCCGCTCGGCCGCATCGAGAATGGCCGCGCGGGTGCGCTCGCCCTTGGCGGTGCGGCGCTTGGCCTGGGCGGGCAAGGGCTCGGGCGTGAACAGGACAGGCGAGGGCAGGGGGGCAGACGACATGAGCGCCATTGTGTCGGCTGGGCAGGGGCGGTGCAAGCTGGCCTTTATCGGGGTGGGCGGGCAAGGGTGTGCCGAAAAGGGCCGGGGCGGTAATAATATCTCAGCGATTTTCTAAGTAATAATCCAGAATGTTTAGCGGGAGACTGGTTTGGGCGATGGCGCTGTTGTGGGCGCTGATCGGCAGCGTGGAAGCGCGGGCCGATGGCGTGCTGCCCGCAGCTTTCGCGCCCGGCAGCCAGTGCCACATCGCCCTTGTCGGCCAGAGCGAGAGCGAGGCGCTGGCGCGGCCGGGCAGCGGCTGGGTGTGCAGCCCGCGCGATTACGACATTGCCGCCCCGCGCGTGCTGCTGCGCTTCGACCTGCGCGGCGTGGCGGCGCTGCCCGACGAGCTGGTGACCAGCCTCACCCGCTTTACCCGCATGGGGCTGACGGTGATCGGCGCCTCGGGCCGGATTGCCCATCGCGATATCACCGAGGCGGCGATGCAGCCGGGCCTGCAGGGCTGGACGATGCGCACCGCCCTGCCGGTGCTGGCGGGCGAGCGGCCGGCAGCGGTGGTGATCGCGGTGGATGGCATCACCCATCCGCGGCTGCTGTCGATGGCCCGGCTGGAAAGCGCGGGCGAGGCGGCCAGCGTGGATCTGGGCCAGGCGCTGCTGGTGGCGGCGCTGTGCGGCATGCTGTTCGTGCCCATTCTCGCCAATATCGCCTTCTACCGCGTGCTGCGCGAGCGCTTCTTGCTGTGGCACACGCTGGCGGTGGCGCTGATGCTGCTGCAAACGCTGGTGACATCCGGGCTGATCAACGCCATCGCCCGCTTCACGGTGGGCGAGATTTCCATCCTCTCGGGTTTTACCCTGGGCGGGGGGATTGCGGCAGCGGCGCTATTCTCGGCCAATCTGATCGAGGAGGGCAAGCTGGATCCGCTGCACCGCCGGCTGCTGGCGGTGGCCGGCGGGTGGATCATGGCGGGCGTGCTGGTCTATCTGTGGGGGGCCAGCCTGCCGGGCATTGGCGAGGCGCTGCGGCCCTATGTCTGGACGGTGTATTACGCGCAATATCTGCCGGTGCTGGCGCTGTTTGTCTGGACGATCACTGTGGCGCTGCTGCGCGGCAGCCGGGCGGTGCGCTTCCAGATCGTCGCCTGGGCGCCGTTCATGGTGCTGGGGCTGGTGCGCATCGGCTCGTCGCTGGGGCTGGCGCCGGTGCCGATGGAAATGGCATCGCAGCAGCATCTGTGCATCACCTGGGAAGTGATCGTGACGGCGCTGGCGGTGGTTGACCGCTTCATGACGCTGAAGCGCGAGCGCGACGATGCCCAGGCCGAGATCCGCCTGATGGCCACGCTGGTCGATCAGGATCCGCTGACCGGGCTGCTGAACCGCCGCGCGCTGGAAAGCCGCTTTGCCGAACTGCAGCGCGCCGGTTTCCGCGCCATGGCGGTGATCGACCTCGACCATTTCAAGGCGATCAACGACACCCACGGCCATGCGATGGGCGATGCGGTGCTGAAGATCGTGGCCGAAGTGCTGGCCAGCGACCGGCACACCATCTCTGTGCGCATGGGCGGCGAGGAATTCCTGCTGCTGATGGCCGGCAACGATATCGCCGAGCGGGCCGAGCGGCGCCGGCAGGCGATTTCCGTGCGGGTTTCGGCCAAGCTGCCGGGGCTCGACCGGATGGTGACGGCCAGCATGGGCCTGGCGATAGACCTGCCCTGGCCGATGGGGCGCACCTCCTTCCCCGCGCTCTATGAGCAATGCGACCGGCTGCTGTATGAGGCCAAGCATGGCGGGCGCAACCGTTCCTCGGTGGAACAGCGGATCATGCCGCCCACCGGCCGGCTTGCCGCGGCGCAGGGTTAGGCAATTGCCCAGGGCTAGGCAATTGT
This sequence comes from Novosphingobium sp., assembly GCA_035653915.1. Classification (GTDB taxonomy): domain Bacteria; phylum Pseudomonadota; class Alphaproteobacteria; order Sphingomonadales; family Sphingomonadaceae; genus Novosphingobium. Next base: position 11,081 of record DASRYE010000289.1, read on the forward strand.
TTGTGGCGCGCTTTACGCCGGGGCTATGCCCGGGGGCGGGCATGCGCTAACCCTTGCGCCCGGTTGCGGGGCATCTGGCTCCTGCCAAGAGGACCGGCACGATGCATGGGCTGACGACGACCTCCACCGCCGACCCTTCGGGCTGGAACGGCCTGATCGCAGCGCCACTGGACGAGGCCTTTGGCCTGCTGGCCTCGGGCGAGGAGGGGCTCTCGGCACAGGCGGCCGCTGCCGCCCTTGCCCGCCACGGCCCTAACCGCATTGCCGAGGAAGGGCGCCTTTCTGCCCTGCGCGAGTTGTGGCGCCATGCCAAAAGCCCGCTCAATGGCCTGTTGCTGGCGCTGGCGGCGGTTTCCTGGGCGCTGTCGGATCTGCGCTCGGCGGTGGTGATCGCGGTGATGGTGGTGCTCAGCGTGGGGCTGGGCTTTGTGCAGGAGCACCGCTCGAACCTGGCTGCCCGGCGGCTGAAGCGCATGGTGCAGGTGCATGCCAGCCTGCGCCGGCCCGGCCTGGCTGGCGCCGATGCCGAAGGCTTTGCCGAAGTGCCGCTGGAGCAGGTGGTGCCGGGCGATATCGTGCGGCTGTCGGCGGGCGATCTCATCCCGGCGGATCTGCGGCTTGTCCATGCCCATGATCTGTTCGTCAACCAGTCGTCGCTGACGGGCGAGGCGATGCCGGTGGAGAAGGAAGCCATCACGCCCGCCCCCGGCACCGACCCGCTCGACCGGCCGGACCTGTGCTTCATGGGGGCCAGCGTTGTCAGCGGCTATGCGGTGGGGCTGGTGCTGCGCACCGGGCGCCACACCTTCTTCGGCGAGATCGCCGAGAAGATCACCCACACCGCCGCCACCTCCAGCTTCGAGAAGGGGGTCAATCGCTTCGTCTGGCTGATGCTGCGCTTCATGCTGGTGATGGCGCCCACGGTGTTCCTCATCAACGGCCTCACCAAGCACAATTGGTGGGAGGCCTTGTTCTTCGCGGTGGCGGTGGCGGTGGGGCTGGCGCCGGAAATGCTGCCAATGGTCGTGACGATGAACCTGGCGCGCGGGGCGATCGCCATGGCCGGCAAGCGCACCATCGTGAAGCGGCTGGATGCCATCCAGAACTTTGGCGCGATGGATGTGCTGTGCACCGACAAGACTGGCACGCTGACGCAGGACAAGGTGGTGCTGCGCCTGGCGCTTGATGCCGGCGGCCACCGCAGCGAGGAGGTGCTGGCCCATGCCTGGCTGAACAGCCACCACGAAAGCGGCCTGCGCAACCTGATGGACGAGGCGATCCTGGCGCATAACGAGGTGGCGCATCACCCGTTGCTGACAGGCCGCATCACCAAGCTGGATGAGCTGCCCTTCGATTTCCAGCGCCGGCGCGTCTCGGTGCTGCTGCGCCAGGAAGGCGAGGCAGAGCCGCTGCTGGTGTGCAAGGGCGCGGTGGAAGAGATGCTGGCGGTGTGCACCCATGTGCTGGAAGGGGGCGTGGAAGGCCCGCTCGATGCCGCGCGCCTGGCAGCCGTTCACATGGTGACAGACCGGCTGAACCGCGATGGCCTGCGCGTGCTGGCGATCGCCCGGCGCCGCTTTGCCACCGCGCCTGCCCGGCTGACGCTGGCCGAGGAGGAGGGGCTGACGCTGATCGGCTTTGTCGCCTTCCTCGATCCGCCCAAGGAATCGGCGGCTCAGGCGCTGGCCGATCTGGCAGCGGCGGGCGTGGCGGTGAAGATCCTCACCGGCGACAATGATCTGGTGGCCGCCAAAGTGTGCCGCGATGTGGGGCTGGGCCATGTGCGCCAGTTGCTGGGCCATGAAGTGGCGGCGATGGACGATGCCGCGCTGGCGCAGGCGGCCGAGGATGTGGTGCTGTTTGCCAAGCTGTCGCCGGCGCAAAAGGCGCGGGTGATCGCCGCGCTGCAGGCGCGCGGCCATGTGGTGGGCTTTCTGGGCGATGGCATCAACGACGGGCCGGCGCTCAAGCAGGCCGATGTCGGCGTTTCGGTCGATACGGCGGTGGATATCGCCAAGGATTCGGCCGCGATCATCCTTCTGGAAAAATCGCTGGGCGTGCTGGTCGATGGGGTGATCGAGGGGCGGCGGGTGTTCGCCAACATCATCAAATATATCCGCATGGGGGCCAGCTCCAACTTCGGCAACATGTTCAGCGTGCTGGGCGCGTCCATCCTGCTGCCCTTCCTGCCGATGGCGCCGCTGCAGGTGCTGACCAACAACCTGCTCTATGATTTCTCGCAGACGGCGATCCCCACCGACATGGTGGACGAGGAATATCTGGCCGCCCCGCGCCGCTGGGAAATCGGCAATATCGCCCGCTTCATGCTGTTCATCGGGCCGATGAGCAGCATCTTCGACTATGCAACCTATGCCGCGATGATCTTCCTCTTCCATGCCTGGAACAATGTGCCGCTGTTCCAGACCGGCTGGTTCGTCGAATCGATCCTGACGCAAACGCTGATCATCCACATCATCCGCACCGCCCGCCTGCCCTTCATCGAAAGCCGGGCCAGCTGGGCGCTGATCGGCACCACGCTGGCGGTGTGTGCGGTGGGGGCCTGGCTGCCGTTCTCGCCGCTGGCGGCAACGCTGGGCTTTGTGCCGCTGCCGGCGGGATACTGGCCGGTGGTGGCGGGCTTCCTGCTGGCCTATGCGGTGCTCACCCATGGCGTGAAGCGCTGGTTCTTCCGCCGCTTCGGCGACAGGTAGGCCGGCCAAACAAAAAGCGCGAGGGGATCGCTCCCCTCGCGCCTTGATGCAGCTTGTTGGCGTGATCAGACCAGCATGCTGCCGGTTTCGATGAAGCGCTGGTGCCAGCTGAGGGCCTCGGCCGGCAGCGAGGGGCTCTGCAGCCCGTAGGAGCCCTTGAGGGCGCGGGCGTAATAGTCCTCCAGCATCGGGCGATAGTTGGGGTGGGCGCAGTTGGCGATGATCTTCTCGGCCCGCTGCTTGGGCGAGAGGCCGCGCAGATCCGCCAGGCCCTGCTCGGTGACGATCACCTGCACATCCTGCGAGATATGATCGACATGGCTGGCCTGCGGCACGATCGCGCTGATCTTGCCGCCCTTGGCGGTGGACGGCGTCATGAAGATCGAGATGAAGGCGTTGCGGGCAAAATCGCCCGAGCCGCCGATGCCGTTCTGGATGCGGCTGCCCATCACATGGGTGGAGTTGACGTTGCCGTAGATGTCGGCCTCGATCAGCCCGTTCATGGCGATGCAGCCCAGGCGCCGCACCAGTTCCGGGTGGTTCGAGATTTCCTGCGGGCGCAGGATCATCTTGTCACGATAGGCGCCCATGTTGGCGTTGAGGCGGGCGGCCGCTTCCGGGCTCAGCGAGAAGGCCGTGGCCGAGGCCATGCGCAGCTTGCCGCAATCGAGCAGGTCCAGCATGCCATCCTGGATCACCTCGGTGAAGGAGGTGAGGTTCTCGAAGGGGCTGTCCACCAGGCCCGAGAGCACGGCATTGGCGATATTGCCCACGCCCGACTGGATCGGCAGCAGATTGGCAGGGATGCGGCCCAGCTTCACTTCGTGCTTGAAGAATTCCATCAGGTGGCCGGCGATGGCAAAGGCGGTGGGATCGGGCGGGCTGAAGGGGGCGTTGCGGTCGGGCGTGTCGGTCTGCACGATGGCCACCACCTTGTCGGGGTCGATCTGCAGATAGGGGCTGCCGATGCGGTCATCGGGCTTCACCAGCGGGATCGGCACGCGGTTGGGGGGCAGGCGGGTGCCGTAATAGATGTCGTGCATGCCTTCGAGGTCGGCGCTCTGCCAGCTGTTCACCTCGAGGATGATCTTGCTGGCGCGGTCGAGCCAGGTCTTGTTGTTGCCCACCGAGGAGGAGGGGATCAGCGTGCCATCGGCGCGAATGCCCGACACTTCCACCAGCGCCACATCGAGCGGGCCGAGGAAGCCCTGCCAGGCCATCGGCGCGACCTGCGAAAGGTGCATGTCGAAATAGTTCATCTGGCCCGAGTTGATCTTCTCGCGGGCGATGGGGTCGGAATTGTAGGGCAGGCGGAATTCGATGCCGTTGCTCTTGGCCAGCGCGCCATCCAGCTCGGGGCCGGTGGAAGCGCCGGTCCACACGCTCACGCGGAACGGATCGCCAGCGGCTTGCGCTTCCTCGATGCGGCGGGCCAGCGCCAGCGGTACTTCCTTGGGATAGCCCGAACCGGTGAAGCCGCTCATGCCCACGGTGTCGCCGGGGCTGATGAGGGCGGCGGCTTCCTCGGCGGTGGCGATCTTCGACCTAAGTCGGTCGTGGGCGATGCGGTTGGTCATGCTAATCCTCCGGGGGTCTTGGGCCATTCCGGCCTCGCGCGGCCTGTGCACCCCCGGGGGCACAATGGCAAGCGTTGAGTGTCGCAAAAGCTAAAAATAAAAACCAAAAATTTCAGATAATTACTTCGGTTTTTTGAGCGATTCCGAAGTCCGTTTCCTGCGCCATTCCAGGCGTGCGAGGCGCGCTTTGTGCTGCGCCGCGGAAATATCCTGATATCAGACGGGAACCCTGCGGGGACTCGCGCATTATGACTGCGCACCAACCGGGCCCATGCAGGCCCTGTTTCATACGTCTCTGTTCGCCTAGGATCGGCCCTGCTGCTGGTCGTGCCGCAGCGTGTCTGGAGTGATTGATGTTCGATATCGTCAAGGTGGCGCTGCATCGCCCGCTCACCTTCATAGTCATGGCCATCCTTATCGCCATCATGGGCACGCTTGCCGCCCTTGATACGCCGGTGGACATCTTTCCCGAAATCCGCGTGCCTGTCATCGCGGTGGCCTGGCAATATACCGGGCTCAACCCGAAGGACATGTCCGACCGCATCGTCACGCCTTATGAGCGCACGCTGACCACCACGGTCAACAATATCGAGCATATCGAGAGCCAGTCGATGCAGGGCATCGGCATCGTGAAGATCTTCTTCCAGCCGGGCACCAACATCTCGGTGGCCAATGCGCAGGTCACCGCCGTCTCGCAGACGGTGCTGAAGCAGATGCCGCCAGGCATCACCCCGCCGCTGATCCTGAACTACAACGCCTCCACCGTGCCGATCCTGCAGCTGGCGCTGAACGGCAAGGGCCTGTCGGAACAGCAGCTGTTCGACCTGGGCCAGAACCAGATCCGCCCCCAGCTGGTGACCATCCCCGGCCTGGCCATGCCCTATCCCTCGGGCGGCAAGCAGCGCCAGATCCAGATCGACATCGACCCCGAGGAACTGCAGGCCACCGGCCTTTCCGCCCAGGATGTGGGCAATGCCATTGCCGCGCAGAACCAGATCACGCCGGCCGGCTTCGTCAAGATCGGCGACCGGCAGTATAGCGTGCAGCTGAACAACGCCCCCAATTCGGTGGAAGCGCTGAACGCGCTGCCGGTGAAGGTGGTGAACGGCGCCACCATCACCCTGGGCCAGGTGGCCCATGTGCGCGACGGTTTCCCGCCGCAGCAGAATGTGGTGCATGTGGATGGCCAGCGCGCGGTGCTGCTCACCGTGCTGAAGAATGGCGCCACTTCCACCCTGGCGATCATCGACGGGGTGAAGAACAAGCTGCCGCAGCTGGTGATCGGCCTGCCCGATGCGCTGAAGGTGCGGCTGGTGGGCGATCAGTCGCTGTTCGTGAAGGCGGCGGTGCAGGGGGTGCTGCGCGAGGGGGCGATTGCCGCCGCGCTCACCAGCCTGATGATCCTCCTGTTCCTGGGCTCGTGGCGCTCCACGGCGATCATCGCGCTGTCGATCCCGCTGGCGGTGCTGGCGGCGGTGTGCCTGCTCAATGTTTTCGGGCAGACGCTGAACGTGATGACACTGGGCGGCCTGGCCCTGGCGGTGGGCCTGCTGGTGGACGATGCGACCGTGACCATCGAGAGCATCGTGTGGCATCTGGAACAGGGCAAGGGGCTGATCGAGGCGATCCTCGATGGCGCCGCGCAGATCGTCACGCCGGCCTTCATTTCGCTGCTGTGCATCTGCATCGTTTTCGTGCCGATGTTCATGCTGCCGGGCGTGGCGGGCTATCTGTTCGTGCCGATGGCGCTGTCGGTGGTGTTTGCCATGGTGGCCTCCTTCGTGCTCAGCCGCACGCTGGTGCCCACGCTGGCGATGTACTGGCTGAAGCCGCACACGCCGGCCGAACATGACGAGCATGCCGCCGGCAGCCCTGCCTCGCGCAATGTCTTCGTGCGCTTCCAGCGCGGCTTCGAGGCGCGCTTCCTGGTGCTGCGCGGCCATTATGTGGGGCTGCTGCGCCTGGCGCTCACCCATCGCAAGCCGTTCCTCATCGGCTTTGGCGCGGTGGTGGTCTGCTCCTTCGCGCTGCTGCCGGCACTGGGCAGCAATTTCTTCCCCAAGGTCGATTCCGGCCAGATCATGATGCATGTGCGCGTGCCCATGGGCGCCCGCATCGAGGATACCGCCCGCCGCTTCGACCTGATCAACCGCGCCGTGCGCGAGATCATCCCGCAGACCGAGCTGGCCAATCTGACCGACAATATCGGCCTGCCGAACAGCGCGCTGAACACCATCTACAGCAATGATGGCACCATCGGCCCGCAGGATGGCGATATCATGATCACCCTGGCAGAGGGCCACCGGCCCACCGAGCAGGTGGAAAACCAGCTGCGCAAGGAATTGACCGCGCGCTTTGCCGGCACGTCCTTTGCCTTCCTGCCGGCCGATATCACCAGCCAGATCCTGAACTTCGGCAGCCCGGCCGCGATCGACATCCAGATCACCGGCAAGGACCCGGCCGCCACGCGCGATTATGCGCAGAAGCTGTCGGCCCGCCTTGGCGGCATCGCCGGCCTGGTTGACAAGCGCATCCAGCAGCCGCTGGGTACGCCGCAGCTGAACGTGGATGTGAACCGCGACCTCATCGGCCAATATGGCCTGACCGAGCGCGATGTGACCAACAGCCTGTCGAACGTGCTGGCCGGCACCTCGCAGACGGCACCGGTGTTCTATGTGAACCCCAAGAATTCGGTGCAATATGCGGTGGTGGCGCAAACGCCGGAATACCGCGTCTCCACGCTCGACGATCTGGCCAATGTGCCGGTTTCGGGCACGGGCGGCGTGCCCAACCAGCTGCTGGGGGGCGTGGCCAGGGTCACGCGTTCGGCCACCAGCCTGGTCATCTCGCACTATAACATCGCGCCGGTGGTCGATATCTATGGCAACACCTATGGCCGCGACCTGGGCGCGGTGAGCGGCGATATCCAGAAAGCCATCGCCAGCCTCGCCAAGGAGCAGCCCAAGGGCACGCAGGTGACCTTGCGCGGGCAATATGCCACGATGAACACCGCTTTTTCCGGCCTTGGCTTTGGCCTGCTGGGCGCGGTGGTGCTGATCTACCTGCTGATCGTCGTCAACTTCCAGAGCTGGGTTGATCCGATGGTGATCGTCAGCGCGCTGCCGGCGGCGCTGGCGGGCATCGTGTGGATGCTGTTCACCACCGGCACCACGCTGTCCGTGCCGGCGCTGACAGGGGCGATCATGTGCATGGGCATTGCCACGGCCAACTCGATCCTGGTTGTCAGCTTTGCCCGCGAAAGGCTGGCCGATCTGGGCGATGCCACCCAGGCCGCGCTGGAAGCGGGCATGGTGCGCCTGCGCCCGGTGATGATGACCGCGCTGGCCATGATCATCGGCATGGCGCCCATGGCGCTGGGCATGGGCGATGGCGGCGAGCAGAACGCGCCGCTGGGCCGCGCCGTGATCGGCGGCCTGCTGTGCGCCACCATTGCCACCCTGTTCTTCGTTCCCACCGTGTTCAGCCTGGCGCATCGCCGCTATGGCAAGACCACTTCGCAACCGGAAGCTGTTCCCGCTCATGTCTGATCCTGTGTCCCATTCCGAAAACGCCGAGGGCGATCTGTTCGAAACCGCGCCGGATGTCGGCAAGCTGAAGCGCCTGGGCGTTGCGGCGGGTGTCGTTGCGCTGGTGGTGGCCGGCGCGGGCGTGGCCAGCCGCATCCACGCCACCAGCGAATTGCGCACCGCCGCCAGCGACAGCGCCCTGCCCGATGTGGCGGTGATCGCCCCCACCAAGCCTGGAGCGAGCGCCGGGCTGGTGCTGCCGGGCACGATCCAGGCGTGGAACAGCGCGGCGATCAACGCGCGCACCAACGGCTATGTGAAGCGCTGGCTGGCCGATATCGGCGATCAGGTGCGCGCCGGCCAGCCGCTGGCGGTGCTGGATGCGCCCGAGGTGGACCAGCAGCTGGCCCAGGCCGCGGCTGACTATCAGACCGCGCTGGCCAACCAGCGCCTGGCCGAAACCACCTCGCGCCGCTGGCAGCTGATGCTCTCGCAGGATGCCGTCTCGCGGCAGGAAGCGGATGAGAAGGCGGGCGACCTGGCGGCCAAATCGGCGCTGGCCAATTCGGCGTTGGCCAATGTGAAGCGCCTGCGCGCGATGCAGGGTTTCGAGCGCCTGTCCGCGCCCTTCGATGGCATGGTGACGAGCCGCTCGGCCCAGATCGGCGCGCTGGTATCCACCACCAACGCCAGCGCCCCGCCGCTGTTCACCGTCTCGGATGTGCATCGCATGCGCATCTATGTGCGGGTGCCGCAAAGCTATTCGGCGATGCTGCATGCCGGCCTCAAGGCCACGCTGACGCTGCCCGAATTCCCCGGCCGGCAGTTTGCCGCCGAGCTGACCCGCAGCGCGGGCGCGGTGGATCCGCAATCGGGCGCGGTGCTGGTCGAGCTCCAGTCCGACAACCCTGACCGGGCGCTGAAGCCGGGCGCCTTCTCGCAGGTGCGCTTCGACACTGGCGCTGTGCAGGGCAACACGCTGGAACTGCCCAGCAGCGCCATCATCTATGGCGCCAATGGCCCCAGCATTGCCGTGGTCGATGCGCAGGGCGTGGTCAGCGTGCGGCAGGTGGCGATCGCGCGCGATGAAGGCAATACGGTGCTGGTGGGCGGCGCGCTTGCCACCACCGACAAGGTGATCGACAGCCCGCCCGATGCCGTGAAGAGCGGCGACAAGGTGCGCGTGACCCAGACGGAAACCGCAGGGGGCGCCGCGCATGGCAAATAAGCTGCGCAAAGGGCGCGCGCCGCTGGGCGTGGCCCTGCTGACCAGCGCCCTGCTGGGCGGCTGCGTGGGAGCGCCGGCCTATCACCCGGTGAAGGTGGCAACGCCGGCCCAATTCAGCGAAACGCCCGATGGCTGGGCCGCCGCGCAGCCGGCCGATGGCGCCGCGCGCGGCCCCTGGTGGCAGGTTTTCGCCGATCCCCAGCTGGACCGGCTGGAGCAGCAGGCCGAAAAGGCCAGCCCCACGCTGGAAGCGGCCCTTGCCCGCTATGACGAGGCGCGCGCCACCGCGCGCGTGGCCGATGCCGCGCGCCTGCCGGAAGTGGATGCGGTGGGCTCTGCCGCGCGCGACAAGGTGTCGCAGAACCGCCCGCTGACGACCGGGCGCGAAGCGACCTACAACGACTATCGCGCCGGCGGCCTGCTGACCTACGAGCTGGATCTGTGGGGCCGGGTGCGGGCCGCCGCGCGCGCCGGCCATGCCGAGGCCGATGCCAGCGGCCATGACCTGGCCGCGGCCCGCCTCAGCCTGCAGGCGGCGGTGGCCGATGCCTATGTGCGGCTGCGCGGGCTGGATGCCCAGGCCAGCCTGCTGCGCCGCAACGATGAGGCCTATAGCCGCGCCTATCAGCTGACCGCCACGCGCCACCAGGGCGGCATTGCCTCGATCATCGATGTGAACCGCGCCAGCATGGTGCTGGCCAATGCCCGCGCCCAGCTCGCCGCCGTGGAAGACCAGCGCGCCGCCACCGAGCACGAGATCGCCGCTCTGGTGGGGGCGGTGGCCAGCAATTTCCACCTGGCCGCCGTGCCCGATGCGCTGCGCGTGCCGCTGGCACCGGCCACCACGCCCTCTGTCATGCTGCAGCGCCGGCCCGATGTGGCCGCCGCCGAAAGGCGCATGGCCGCGGCCAACGCCCGCGTGGGGGCGGCCCGTGCGGCGCTGTTCCCCACCATCACCCTGGGGCTGACCGGCGGCTATGAAACCACCGGGCCCAGCATGTTCTCGGCGCCCAATGCCTTCTGGGGGCTGGGGCCGGCCAGCGTGTCGCTGCCGGTGTTCGATGGCGGCAAGCGGCGGGCGCAATTGCGCTCTGCCCGGGCGCAGTATGACGAGGTGGCGGCCACGTACCGCAGCACCGTGCTGACCGCCTTCCGCGAGGTGGAGGACCAGCTGGCCGCCAGCCGCCTGCTGGCCCATGAAGCCACCCAGCAGAGCCTGGCCGCCGATGCCGCGCAGCATACCAGCGACCTGTCGTTCACCCGCTATCGCGAAGGGGCGACCGATTACTTCGAGGTGGTGACCGCGCAGACCGATGCGCTGAACGCCCAGCGCACCTTGCTGGCCGTGCAGACCCAGCGGCTGCAGGCAGCGATTGCGCTGGTAAAGGCACTGGGCGGCGATCCGGCGCCGGCTTTGGGCGGGGAGCCTGCGCCCGGCAAGCAGGGCTGATAGGGGCGGCGAGGGGGCGTTACCCCCTCGCCGTCGCCCTTATAGCGCCCACATCCGCACGAGGTTGTGATAGGCCTTGGTGAGGCGCAGCACTTCGCTATCATCCCCGCCGCGATCGACAGAGAGGCGCTGGATCGCCTGATCGAGATCGAACAGCGCCTCGCGGCCGGCATGATCGCGCACCAGCGATTGCAGCCAGAAGAAGCAGGAAATCCGCTCGCCGCTGGTCACCTGCGTTACCCGGTGGAGGCTGGAGGAGGGGTAGAGCACCATGTCGCCGGCGGGCAGCTTGTGGGCCACTTTGCCAAAGCCGCTCTCGATGGTCAGCTCGCCGCCCTCATAGTCTTCCGAGAGGAACAGCGTGGCCGACAGGTCTATGCGCAGCTGGCGGCCGGTGGCCCGGTCCAGCCGCACGGCATTGTCCACATGGTCGCCAAAGAATTCGCCCGGGCCATAGCGGTTGAACAGCGGCGGAAACAGCTGATAGGGCAGCGCCGCCGAGAGGAACAGCGGGTTGCGCGCCAGCGCCCGCTGCACAATGGCGCGGCCCCGCGCGGCGGCCTCGCCTTCCTCGGGCAGCTGGCGGTTGCGCTTGGCCAGCGCGGCCCCTTCGCCGCTGGTGACATTGCCATCCACCCAGGCGGCAGCGGCCAGTTCACGGCCCAGCGCCAGCGCCTCTTCGCGGGGCAACACTTGCGGGATGACGATCAGCATGGAGAACTCCCTTCTGGCGGGGCTATTAATGCGATCCATTTGCAATAGCAAGGCTGTTGCGAACGCCTTTCAACAAGCCCCTAATTGGCCGGATGATAAGGCGCGCGCCAGGGCTGCAAGACCGCTCGCGGGCCATAGCCAAAGGCGCAGCCGGCCACATCATGCGGGCCTTTTGCCCCCAGGCGCGCGGCCAGCACTTGCCCCAGCCGGGCCGAAATGGCCGCAGCGCCAGCCGCGTTCACATGCTGCGGGTCGTTCCACAGCTCTGGCCGGCGCAGGATATCGTTCACCCCCACCATCGCCCGCCCGCCATACCAGCGCCTGTCCATCGGCTGGTCCGGCCGGCCGAAAGCGGGCAGATAGAGCAGCAGCACCGGCGTATGCGTGCTGTCTGCCAGATCGAGCATGCCGGTGAGATAGCGGCGGGTGAGGGCATATTCCCACCGGTCGAACGCCGGGGGCAGTATGTGCAGGCGCTTGGCGGCCATATCGGCAGCGGCGGTGGCGCGCAGGTCGCTTGCGGGGAAGACGCGATCCCGCAGCGGCGTCATCTCCTGCCCGTGGACATTGACGATGCGCGTATTGTCCACCGTCGAGCCATCGTAATCCGCCGCAGACCAGGCTGCTTTCAGGCCGAATTGCGCCGGCGCCAGGCTTTGCGCCCACAGCACCAGCTGCCGCCAGGGCAGGCGGATGACATCGGCCATGTAATTGCCGTTGACCACTTTGGGCGCGCCCAGCACATCGGCCGTTTCCGCCACGCGATAGAACAGCGGATGGGCGGTGCGCGTCTCGTTCTCCAGCACTTCCAGCACGAGCAGGCGCGGATGGCGCGCGCGCAGCACTTCGCGCGCCACGGCCCATTGCATGTTGCGCCCATAGGCCGGGATCGCCAGATTGGTGACGGTGAGGCAGCGGCCATCGGGCGCCCGCACCCCGGCCTGCGCCAGCCCGCGCGCCACCGCCAGGCCATCCACCCCGTTCAGCGTGTGCGAAGTGCCGATAAAGGCGATGTCCATCGGCGTGGGGTCATCGTGGATGCGCTCATACACCCAGCCGAGGCGGGCAAACGCCTCCGTCTGCTCCGACTGCCAGCGGATATAGGCGCGGTGGGGCAGGGCCATCATCGCCAGCAGGGTGGCCAGCATGGTGGCAAGGCCAATCGCGCAGAGGCGAGGGAAGGAAGGCGCCATGGTGAGACCGCTCCGCTCAGAAATTGAAATAGAGGAACACGCCCGGATCGGGCAGGCGGGCAAAGGCAAAGGCCGCCACCACCCCCAGCACCGCTGCCACCGCCCAGGGCCGCGGGCGCCAGCGCAGCGGCTC
>DASRYE010000290.1:0-31351 GCA_035653915.1 Novosphingobium sp.
CGGGCTGCGCGGCAGCACAGCAGCGAGCGCGGTGAGCTACCGGCACACCGATCAGCCGGTCTGGCGCGGCAGCTTTGACGTCTGCGACCTGCGCGCGCAAGTCGGCCGGCTGTTTGGCGATGGCAGCACGCAACAGGGCCATGCGGTGATCACCGCGATCGTCGAGACGGCCATCGCCTGGGCGGACAAGGTGAAGGAAGAGGGCAAGGCCCACCAGCTGACCACCAATGTCATCAAGACGCTCGAGCGGACCTTGCGCAGCTTCATGGATTTTCGCACCGGCGCCTGCGAGGCGTCCTACGATCTGATCAGCAAGGCGGCCTATTTCGGCCGCATCACGGTCATCCGCCACATGAAGATCCTGCGCGACCTCAAATGGTTCGATTGGGTCCGCCGCACAGAGCCCACCGGCAACGGGCCCAAGGAAGGGCCGCGGGTCAAGCAGGCGGCCAATGCCTATTTCTTCGAGATCAGCCGCCTGCCCGTGGCCGCGCAGATCCATCTGCGCCAGATCCTCAAGCGGCGCGGTATCCGGCTGGACGAGCACCCCGAGCGCCAGGGATCGGGCCCGGTGCCCAACCGCATCCAGCGCCTGGCCAGCCGCGTCTCGCAGGCGCTGAGCGGCGCCAGGGGCAGCCGCCGCAGTCCGGCAGAGAAGGCAGCTCTCATCGATGAGGCCGCCTTCGTGCGCGCGGAAATGGCATTTTTCGGCGACATCCCGACGGATCGCTGGGCGGCGCTACGCCACCCGCAGGATCCGGCCGCACAGGCAGCCTACAACGCCCGCCTCGGCATCGATCTTTGTGCGACTGCGAGTACCGGGTCATCACCTGAATCCCCCCTGCAGAACGGAAAGGATAAGGAATTCGGCAGCAGATAGCTGCCGAATGCGTTGCTGAACGATAAAGCGCCACCCGACAGGCCACCGAAACAGGAGAAAACAGCGCCGGCGGCACCGGCGGGCGGGGCGGCTTGCGCCACCCCGGGGCTCGGCGAGGGCCGAAACCGCAAGATCCGGGCCAAGCCGCCACCGCCCCGCGGGCGGAAAGGGCGCGGCCGATCAGGCTGCAAGATTGGTGATGATCACCTCGCCCACGCGCTGGGCACCGCCATGGGCCGCCGCGATCGTCCAGGTCGTCTCCACCGGGATGATGTGAAAGGCGCCGAAGCATTCCCGCACCTCGGGCAGATCATTGAGGCTCAACAGGAACCGGCCGCGCGCGCCGCGCAGCAGATCGGCCAGCCGCGCGAAATCCGCCCGACTGAAAACGGCCGCGCCATAGTCGGTTTCGCAGCCCCAATAGGGCGGATCGAGATAGAACAGCATGCCCGGCCGGTCGTAGCGCTCGATGAAGCGGTCGAAGGGCAGCTGCTCGATCACCACCCCGGCCAGCCGATCATGGATATCGGCCAGCAGCGGCTCGATCTTGGTGATGTTGAACCGGGCGCCAGCGCGTTTGTCGACGCCAAAATTGCGCCCGGTCACCTTGCCGCCAAAGGCCAGCCGCTGGAGATAGAGGAAACGGGCGGCGCGCTGCAGGTCGGTCAGCCTCTCGGACGGGAGGGCCAGCAGGCGATCGAATTCGGCGCGGCTTGCCACGCGAAAGCGCAGCATGTCGATGAAATAGGGGTAATGCTCTTGCAGCACACGGAAGAAGGTGGCGACATCGCCGCTGATGTCGTTGATCACTTCCACGCCCGGCCTGGTCGAGCGGCGCAGGAATATGCCGCCCATGCCCACAAAGGGCTCGGCATAGCCATCATGGTCTGCGGCATCGATGAGAGAGCAGATGCGACGGGCAAGATTGCGCTTGCCGCCCTGATAACCAGCAGCAGGCGAGACGGGGCGGACAGAATCAAGCGTTGATTTCATACGTAAATACACCTAGCAGGCCCCACCCGTTGCGCGGGTGCGGGGCGGCCGGTTGGCCAGCTACGTCGTGGCGAGGTTTGCTCTCGTCGGTGGCCGGGTTGGCGCCCGGTCACCCCCGCTCATTATGAGCGCGGGAATATTTGGCATGCGCAATGTAGCTATTGACTACATATGTAGCTGTAGGCTACATAATACCAATGAAGCCGATCACTTACACCCGCGCCGCACTGAAGACGCTCCGCCGCATTCCGGCGAACACCTCGGCGCTGATCACTGGCAAGATCGAGCAATTCGCATCAGATCCAGCCTCGCTGGCGAACAATGCGAAGGCGCTGACGGGCCGCCAGGGCATCCGGCTGCGGGTGGGTGATTGGCGGGTGATCATGGATGATGGCGTGGTGCTGGCGGTATTGGAAATCGGCCCGCGCGGCGGCATCTACGACTGAAAGAGGAGTTTCCCATGGGCGAGATGATTTCGATCCCGGTGGAAGAATATCGGCTGCTGCGCAGCGCGGCGCAGGAACTGGAAGAACTGCGCACGTATGACGGCGCCAAGGCGGCGCTGGCCGCCGGCGAGGAAGAGTTGATCCCCGCTGAATATGTGAAGCGCATGCTGGCGGGCGAAAGCCCACTGCGCGTGTGGCGCGATTATCGCGGCCTCACCCAACTGCAGCTGAGCGAAGCCGCGGGCGTCAACCGTGTGCAGATTGCCGAGATCGAGGCTGCCCGCAAGGTCGGCTCGATCGAGACGATCAAGAAGCTGGCAGTGGCCCTGGGCATCACGATAGATGATCTCGTCTGATCAGCCGGCCAGCAGCGCGCCCCAGTGCTCAAACAGCGCGCGCCGGCGGGCCAGTTGCTGGGCGCGGTTATAGGCGGCCTCCACCTTGTCCTTGGGGCTGTGGGCCAGCGCACGGTCGATCGCGGCGCGCTCATCGGGCAGAACCTCGTTGAGGATGGTGGAGAAGCTGGCGCGCCAGCCATGGGGCACATGGCGCCCGGCAAAGCCGGCCCGGGCATAGAGCGCGCCGATGGCATTCTCGCCCAGCGGGCGGCCCGGCGAAGCGCCCGGGAAAACGAGGGTTTCCGCTGCCAGTGGACTAGCACGCCCGTCCTGCCCCTGCTGGTGGGCCACCTGCCGCAACACGGCCACCGCCGGAGCCGAGAGCGGCACCAGATGGTCGAAGCGCTGCTCGCCCTTCTTGGCCCGGGCCAGCTTCATGCGCGCCGCCGGAATGCGCCAGAGGGGCGCAGGGCCGCCCAGATCCTCCACCTCGCCCCACCGCATGCCGCGCACCGCCTCGAGGCGCACCGCCGTGAGCGCAAGGAAGCGAGAGGCCAGCGCCACGATCGGCCGGCCGGCCAGCGCATTGCAGGCGGCCAGCAGCGCGCGGCAGGCCTCCACCGTGCCCAGCGACGGCTGCGGCCGGGGCGGGCGGCCCTTACGCATGGCCGCGCCCAGGCGGGCGGCCGGATCGCTGTCGATCAGCCCCTCGGCCACGCCATAGGCATAGATCATCGACAGGCGCTGGCGCAGGCGGCGCGCGGTCTCGATCCGTCCCCTGCCCTCCACCGCGCGCAGCGCATCCAGCAATTCCGGCGCGGCAATATCCGCCGCCGGCCGGCCGCCCAGCGCGGGGAAGATATCGCGCTCGAGGCTGGCCAGCACATCTGCCGCATGGGCGGGTGACCATTGTTCCTGCTGGTGGGCATGCCAGCTGCGAGCGAGCTGCTCGAGCGTGTTGACCTGAAAGGCAACGCTGGCCGGATCTGCGCCGGCGGCAACCCGCGCCCGCGCGGTGTCGCGCCGGGCCCGCGCCTCGGGCAGCGAGATCTCGGGATAGCGGCCGATCGACAGCAGCCGCTCGCGCCCACCCCGGCGGTATTTCCAGCGCCAGGCGCGCAGGCCCGTGGGCGCCACAAAGAGGAACAGACCGCCGCTGTCGAACAGCTTATAGGCGCGCGCCTGCGGCGCCGCGGCTTTCACCGCTGCGAGAGTGAGCATTGCGAAATCTCTTGCTGTCAGCAGGCGCCAGACAAACCTGCTTGGTGTTAGTGAGATGGCTTGTGATTGACATCAAAGCGCTGAGCGCGGCGGATACACCCTCCGCCGCGCTAAAATTACGATATATTTTTCAGTCAATTAAAATGGGGTTTCGGACGCGATACCCCTCATTTTCAGGGATCATACCCCACTTTGTATACGCCGCTCTTTTCGCCTACGAGCCCTTCGCTTGCTATCAACCTTGACTGCCGCGGGATCGCGCCCAGAAAGTACGCGCGTACGTGCAGCAAAATGGAGTTCTCTTGCGTTCTCCAGAGATATTGCCGGATATCGACCAATCGTGAGCAATTTTTCTCGACCGTCAAATATGAATTTATATCTCCATACTTTTCGTCCAGTGGGCAAGACATGCAAATATAGGCCATTTCCGTCGAATATTTTATATGGCCTGACTTGTTGAACAGCAGATCTGATTTCTTCGTCAGAAAGAAATCCTGAAAGATGTTCAATATAACCCCCATCACGGGGAAGCCATCTTCGTCCAATATTTACAAGCCCTGGCACCCACCGGCAATTTTCGGGTCCATAATTTCCATCAACATCACGCCTGTCGAGTTGCAAATCATCCCGATATCCATTATCCGCCGCCCATGCGGAAAAGGCAGGAAATGACTGCCAACTTTGGCAAATCGACACCCCTCTCCCGCCATATTCTGCATATTCAGGACGTGCGGCATTTTGGCACCGCGCCTTCATTCCTTTCCAGATTTGCTTTAGCCTAGTGCTCACTGGAAAGTTTTTACATGAATCGTGGACGGCCGTTCAAGCCATTCACTTTCTAGATTGCCGTCGCAAATTATATCTGCAAGGCGTTTTTCTAACTGATCGAACAAGCACCGAAGGTTGAATCGGTTGATGATGGCATCCTTCTCCTCGCCATCGGACTGACATGCCAGCTGGCTTAGGGCCCGCAGTGCATACCGATAGGATTCGAGATCAGCGTTTTGCTTGTCATCGAGGAGATAGAAGCAACTCTTCTCCATCGGTTTCTCAGCGCGCGCCTTCACAATGGGGCTCCATCGCCAATAGATCTGGTGCTAGAACTGAATTCAGCCTGGAACATGAGCTTCACCTCGTGCCTGGGTTAGGAGCCGGGGGAAGTTGCACCTTGCCCCGGCTCTGCATTTTGGGTTAGACCCAAAATTATGAGCACGTCAACAAAAAAGGTTGAACCTAAAAAGCGCGGCAGGCCGGCGACGGGAAAGGATCCGCTCCTTGGCTTTCGGTCGCCGGCGGAATTGACGGCTCGTATCGATGCGTATGCCGACAGAGAGGGTGTCCCCCGCTCCCAAGCAATCCGCTGCCTCGTCGAAGAAGGGCTTAAAAATATAGCGTAATAGGAGCTAATTGGCGACAATTGCGCTTCCTAACCCCTCCGCCGCGCGTCTGCGTGCTATGGCGCAAATCTGCCACTATCGAGGCATCTTCCCAAAACGTGATACCCCGAGCCATACCCCACCTTTGCGACCGCCACAGCGCGGCCGGCATCAAAATCCGTTGGGCCTAACCCGCCCCCTGCGAGATCAGCTGAACGCCATGATGCCAGCAGAAATCCTGTTGAGGACAGCCTGCCAGTCCGCTGCCAAAACAGCGGCGGGGTTGCGGCCGGATACGGCAAGGTTCTCCACCCACCCACGATACAAGCGGAACGCGCGGGCATTTGCCTCACTGGCATTGCTGCTATTCCAGAACGGGCCCATGCCCCACAGCAGCTGCGAGGCACTGTAATTCTGGGTCGTGGCAGTTGTGCCGAGGTTGGCTGTCGCGATGCCCGATGCCGTCTGGATGCTCATCATGGTCGGGCCGCCGTTGGTGCGGTACAGGGCGATCTGGGCCAGGGAACCGAAGTCCCGGGGAATGCCCACATACACGCTGGCGGATGAGCCGGAGCCGGTCTGGCAAATGCCCTTCAGCCCGTTATTCTGCTGGGTGATTTCGACCTCGGACAGAATGGCGCCGCTGTTATAGCCAGACGTGCATCCCATGATGGTAGCGACCACGCCGCTATCCGTGATCCAGTTTGCCAGCGTCGGCAGCTTGAAATACCCGCAGATGATATACTGCGGGTTCTGCGTTCCCTGGCTTGCATAGAGCGCCGCCATCACCGATGCTGGCGCCGCTACATAGGCCCCATTGGCCGCCACCGGCACAGCGGAAAAATCGAAGCCGCCGCCGGCGATCGCGGGCGCTGTCGATGCGACGACCGCGGAGCCGTTGTTGCCATTGCCCGAAAAGTCGTAGACCGTTTGACCATTGGTCGGTGGCCATGCGGCAGGCCGCTGCAACTCATTCCCCGCATACCCGCCGGGATAGCTATAGGGAAACGCCAGGTCGAAGCCAAACAGGAGGCCCCCATTCGCTCCATTGACGACAGGATCACGTGTCAGGAGCGGCTTGCTGGCGTCGTTCGAAGAGATGAGCGACTTGATGATGTTCACGCCGTAAGTGGCCATGATGGGCTCCTGCGATTAATTCTGCACAAGCGCGCGAATGAACCCGTCTTGCAGGGCCCTTGCGCCAAAGGTGATGGAAGGATGAACGCCCGTCGCCTCAAGCAGCGGAAAAACGCCGCTTGGCCCATATACAGTCGGATCGGCTCCGAACAGTTTCTGGAAGTCGATCATCGCACAGCTTTGCTCAGCCGCCAGCTGCTCCATCTTCGCAGCATAGTACGACATCGGCGCCCAATAGGGATATCCTGCCGAGATCTCGGCAGGCACAAAGAGCAGGATGTCGATATCAGGGATCGCCGCGCGGCACTGCGAGATGATCGTCTGCACGTCAGTGTAATACTGGGCGGCGGTTCTGCCAGCATTGCGATCATTGATCGGCGTACCGATTGAGACGATGTTCGGAGCGAATGACGCCAAGGCGGTAGCAAAGCTCGTCGCATCGCCAGCAGCTCGCCCACTGATTTTCTGGCCGGTTGCAGCACATTTGAAAAACTGCATCCCGTTCACGGTGGCATTATCGAACTGGACGCCGCAGAGATAGGGCGTGCCGGAAACGACGGTGATGACCAGCGACCAGGTCGCCGTTGCAGGCATGCTGGCGAGAGCCGTGATCGCAAGGGCAGCGGCGCTGCTCACGTTGATCGTTGTCGCCGAACCGCCATTCCAGGCATAACTGACAGAGCCGGTGCCATGCCAAAACAGTTTGGCGATGGTCTGCACCGGGTTGCTACTGCTCGCCGATGCGATGGTATAGGTATCACCCGCCGTGGAGCTGTAGGCCGAGCAGATATCGGGGCTGTATGCGTCTGAACCGAAGAGATCGGTCCATGTGCCAGATCGAACGCACGAATAGAGCCACGGCGCAGGCGTGCCCTTGATGCCGCCGCTGGCGCCGGTGGAGGAACCGAAGCCGACCCATCCCGGGCTGGAATAGCCGATGCTGTTGGCCGTTCCGCCATTATAGGCCGGGAAATCAACCGTCGAAAGAGACGAGGACCAATAGCTGAACCCGTCCGTGTAGCTATCGCCCAGACCGAGCCACCGGATTTGCGTAATAGCGCTGTCATTGCAGAGCCGCGCCCTGATATTTCTCCGGGTGTGGCGCAGGTTATACGCCATCTTGATGGGGATATTCGGCGAGCCATAAGGCGTAAGGCCAACGTTCAGCCGGCTCGGAAGATCGCTTCTCGAGCCAGCTGCCGAAGCGACCACGCCGCCCATATCATCCGTGCCGATGAGGCGGCCATCGGCATCGACGATGGCGCCGTTCCGGGTGGATGCGTCCGTCGTCTCCCACCATGCGGTGGTTGCATGGCTGACCTTGGCCATGATGGCGGCCTTTTGCGCATCGGTCACACCACCAGCGTTGATGACGCGACCAGACGGGTCAACAACAATGCCATCCGCGGCATTCAGGTTAAGGGTTTCGAAATAAGAAGGACTGGCCTTGCCGGTGTTGTTATTGGCAGCGGTCGCTTGGCTGACGGCCAGGCCCTGCGCGGTAATATCCGAAGACATATCGCTCCCCTTACTGGTTACTGGCCGGCGTTGAGTTACTGGCCGGCGTTGAGCATGAAGGTGCCGCCGGTGCCGCCGGTCAGCTCGAGATAGCCGCCCCCCTTGCAGGTGATGGCGGTGGCCGCGGTGGCACCGAAGCTGGTCTGCGTCGTGAAATTGAGATCGATGCAGGTCATCGCTGCCACGGTTGTCCCGCCGTCCGGGCTCCATTTGGGGGAATAGGCAGCAGTGGCGGCCGCCACCGCCGTGAAGGTGACGCTGCCATAGGCCCGGGCATCAAACCAGGTGCCGGTGGTGTAGCTGGCGGGCGCCGCATAGAGCGGCTGCACATAGGGCGTGTTGTTGACGGACACCGACAGGCGGCTGGACGTGTCGACAGCCGCCTGATTGCCGCTTGGCCCGGCAATCGTGCTGTAGCAGCCACCGACCCAGCAGGTGATGTAGAGCGGATTGGCTGAGGTGCCCTTCTCGGCCCCCGAGCTGTCGATGATGACCGCGCCGGTCGATGGCACGCTCGCGCCCCCGGCGTTCTTGATCTGCGGCAGGGTGACCTGGGCGGCGGCCGGCGTGGCGATGGCAAGCGCCAGCAGCGCCGCCAGGAAGCGGAGGAAAGGCATTGCAGGAAACTCCGGATGGAAAGGGGCGCGCGATCAGGGCGCCAGCCAGTCGGCAAGGCTTGGCACGGCCGCCAGCAGCGCTGCGGCCAGCGCCAGGCGCAGCCATTGGCCCGTAGCCATGATCAGAGGGCCATGATCAGGCCGCTGGCCCGCAGGCCTTGTCGATCACGCTGTTGAGCGCGATCGCCTGCACCTTGGTGCCATCGGTGTCGGCATGGCTGAGGGCGATGGGGCGCAGCACGGCGCACAGGGGATCAATCGCGCCAGTGGCCTTCGGGGTCGGCATCAAGGGCGGTGTGAGCGCCGGGACTGCTGCCTGCGGGGGCGGGCTCAGCAGATTCGCGCAGGACGCGAGCATCAGCATCGGTGCGAGCGCGGGCAGCATCAGAAACGATCGCATGGGCAGCCTCCTGCTGCGCGAGGGCGGTCTGGGCGCGGGCATTGCTGTCCGCAAGGGCGACGGGCGTGGGGTCTTTCGAGCCGAAGAGGCGCCCAAGGATTGCCTTGAGCGCCGCCCCGATGAGCCCCGAAAAAAGGGCCCACATGTCAGGCGGAAATACCCAGCAGCTTGAGGATGCTGGTCGCCCAGGTGCCGGCCGTGGTCGACTTGAAGTCGTTGTAGATGGTCTGCACCAGGCTGCGGCCGAGGTCCTCCAGATCCGCCAGCTCAGCCTTCAGGCCCTGGGCGGTCAGCAGCTGCTGCAGCTGCGGCAGCGTGTCGCTCAGCACCTTTTCGAACTTCTGGATGCCGGTGAGGTTGGCATTGTCGATGTCCGAGATGGCGTTGGCGATGGCGGTGCCAACGGGGGTTTCCTTCAGCGCCGCGACGGCCTTGGTGGCCTCGCTCAGCGCGAAGGACTTGACCGAGGCCAGTTCGGTGCTGGTCAGAATGGTCAGGCCAAAGATCTTGATAGCCATGTGGTATCTCCTGGGAAAAAGCCCCGCAAATGGGCTGGCGGAGCGGCAGCGGTTGAAAGGGTCAGGCAGCGCTCGCCGGCGCGCGATTGCGCGCCAGTGCCAGCAGGCCGCCGATGATCATCACGCCCACCTCATGAGCGCCGGCAACGCCCATGTGTTCGGCCGTCATGGTGGCCAGCCCGGTGATGACGATGCCCGCCACAAGCACGACGAGATCGCTGAAATCCTTATCCATTGGGTGTCTCCCTGAGGAGCGGCCCGATCAGCGGCCGCCCATGATCTGCTGGAGCTGGGGCAGCACGTTGGTGAGCCGGCCGCCGACAGGCTGATATTGCGGCCCCTTCGCCGCGAAGATCCGCACGCGCAGATCGGCCGGCCAGCGCGCATCGAAGAACAGATCACGCTCACGCGTGGCGCGGGCCAGCTGGCGGCCGTGATCTGTCCACTGCATGAAGCTGGCGCGGGCGCTGGTGGGCCGGCCCGCCAGCACATCCTTCACCCATTGGGCGGTGAGCAGATTGCCCGGGCCATTGCGCCAGGCGAAGGATAGCGCGCCGGCGATCTGGTGCTCGGCCAGCGCCTGGCCGGCGAAGGCCTTGGCCAGCACCGGCACAAAGCCCGTCTGCAGCAGGGCAATCGCCGCCTGAAGGCACGCTTCGAGCGGCTGCGGATTATCGCGATATTGGCGCACGGCATTGCCGCCGCTTTCCGCGATGCCCAAGGACCAGGTCCATATCCCCTTGGGATCGAGATAGGCAGACAGGCCAATGGCCTCCTCGCTGGCCACATAGGCCAGGATGCGCGGGGTGAGTTGCATGGGTTTATCCCGGATGGGGGCGCGCCGGCGGGCGGCCGGCGCTTATTTCCAGAGGTGCTCGAGGACGATAGCGCTGCCGGCCCCAAAGACGCCCGAGATCCACATGGCGACCTTTTCGATGGTCGACCGGCGGGCCTCGCGCAGCTTCAGCTCGGCCACTTCGCCGGCCAGCGCATCCACCTTGGTGATCAGCTTTTCGACAGCGGCCTCCACGTTCGTCATGCTCTGCTTCAGGCCGCCCAGTTCGAGATAGAGTTCGGTTTCGGGCATGGGGGGATCCTTCGGCGCCGTGATGCGGCGCGCGGTGCGGGGGCGTTGGGCCATCGGCCTTGTCCTCTGATCAGCTGGTGGCCGGCCAGCTGGCTGCATCGATCTCGGCGGTGGTGGCAACGGTGCCGGCAGAGATCGCGGCCGAGACAGTGTTGAGCGTAGCCCAGGTGGCGCCGATGAAGCTGGCAACCGCCTGCTGGATCGTCTGGATCTGGGCGGTGGTGACCGTGACGTCTCCGCCGGACTGGTAGAAGGTGGTGCTGCCCGAAGCCTCTGCCTGCAGCAGCATCACCGCCAGATCCGAAACGCCCGAGGCGCTGGTATTCGCCGCACAGGCCACAGGCGCCGCAGTGGTGCCCACATTGACCGTGATGCCCCCATCGGCAACCACCTGCCGCCGGGCCTGCGCATAGGCGAGCAGCTGGGCGGCGCTGGGCGGCGGATTGGCAATCGTGTGCGCTTCGTCGGCTGCGATCGCCGTCCAGGCCGGATCAGGCAGCGTGGGGCCTGCCCAGCCTGGCGCGGCCGCATTGGCCTGATCCTGCGCTGAGAGGAAATGGACGGCGCCCGCGGCGTCCTTGAAATATTGGTCGATATAGGCGGTCATGGCTTACCTCAGCTCGTTCCATTGGCCGATCGAGCCATTGCTGATCGTCACCGAGTAGGACTGCCCGGGCTGGACGATGAAGGAGGGGATCGCGGTCGCCGTGCCCGAGCTGTAGTCGTAGTTGAGGTTGTTCACGAGCGTGACACCGCCGACGGTGATCGTGATGTTCGGCGATCCACCGCTGGTATCGGGGAAGACAACCTGCACGAAGATTGGGCGCTGGGTGGTGTTGTAATAGGTGGTGCCAGATACCCGGCTTGCGGTGACATTCTGCCAGGTCTGGCCGAAGCCTAGCGATTGCCAGGCCGCCATCGCCTCGCCGCCCCGGCCCTGCACCAGCGCCGGCGCGGTGGCCCAGGTGCCGGCGACTGCCTCGCTGATCTGCACATAGCCCACCAGCCGGAAGGGCGAGGCCGCGACTGCCGCCGCCGAATAGACCGTGCCCGCGCTGGTGGCGGCGCTACTGATCGCCGTGCTGCTGATCAGCGTGGTCTCATCGAGGTTCACGCCGCCAGCGATGTTGACCACGGCCAGCACCGGCGCCCCGCCGTTGTAGAGCACCAGCAGCGCCAATGTGGCCTGCTGGCCGGCAATGGTGCCCAGCGTGGCGCCAGACGGCACCGTGAGCGCCAAACTGGCCGGCGCGCTTGGACTGTAGGCCACGGGCGCGCCGCTGGTGAGCGTTGCGCTGCGGAACCACAGCGGCCCGGCGGGCGTCCAGCCCAGCGTGAGGGCATTGCTGGCAACGCCGGCGAAAACCGTCTGGAAGGGCGCGGAGAAATTCTGCTGCAGCGCCTGCAGTACCTGATTGGTGGCCGTCTTGCTCGGCGCCAGCCCGGCAAAATTGACGATCGCCATCAGCTCTTCCTGGATCAGGTTGAGCCAGTCGGCCGTGATCGTGGTGGGCGGCACGCCAGTGCCGGCATTGCCGCCGGTGAAATAGCCCGGGGTGCCGGCAGCCGCCGGCGCCGGCAGCGCAGCGGCCGCCGTGGATGCATCGATGCGGAACATGGGGCCCTCTGGTGGATTGCGAGGTCAGACGAGGAAGATCGCGACATGCGCGGAGATGATGGGGCTGAGCGCGGCGATCAGCGCGCTGCTGGCCAATCCGCTGGTGTTCGCGGTGATGTGAATGCCCAGCGCAGAGGCCCAGTTTTCTGCATAGACCGGGCTGCCTGCTGTCGCGATGCCGGCCCGGCAGCGGGCATAGGTGGTGATCGTGATGGCAAAGCCCAGCGTGGCGGCAAAGCTGGTGAGGAAGGCGATGCTCTGGCCGCCATTGGCGATGAAGCGCGAGAGCACCTGGGCGGAGCGCTGCGCGGTGGTGAGGCCCGAGATGGACCCCGAAAGGCCAAGGGTTTCCTCCCATTCCGGCAGCATGTCGGCAAACTGGCCCGGCAAGGATCCATCCAGCAGCTCTTCTGCCGCCGCATCAAGCCGCGCCCAACCCGCGCCCAGGGCATTGAGCACCGCTTCCTGCCCCGAGCCCTGTTCGACGCGCCAGACGCGCCCTTGCGGCAGCAGCGCCTTCAGCGCGCCGGCATAATCGCTGGTGGATCTGGCCATGGCTTAAACGAAAGTGATGGCGCCGGCCGCTGGCAGGGCAAGCGCGTTGGACGTGATGTTGCCGGTGGGCCCCGGCGTGACGGTGCCGGCGCTGGCCGCAACAGCGGTGATGACAAAGCCGGCCGCGCCCGAGACCGCGGCGATCGCCGCCTCGATGTCGCTGAGGTCCAGCGTGCCGCCCGGGGCGCCCTTGCTGGTGACGGCGCTGGCAAAGGCGGCCTGCACAGCGGCCTGCACGGTGCTGCCGGCACTGGCGAGGCCCGAGATGGTGAGCGTGATGGTGTTGGGCGTTGGCGTGAAGGCATAGACCAGGGCTTCGGCCGGCTCCTCGCTGAAAAGAGCGTTGGCCACCAGCAGCTGATCGCCGGTGGCGGCTGTGTCGCGCGTCTCGCTGGTGGCCACGCCATTGGTGCCCTGGGGAAAGCCGTTTTCGGCCGCCCTCACCTCATCCATCATGAACAGCACAACGACCGTGCCCGGCCCATAGGCACGCGCCACGCACCAGGCGCGGGTGACGCCCGATACCGCCAGGGCCCAGTTCTCGTAATCGGTGACCGACCCGCCCGAAGGCTCTTCCTGATAGGCAACCAGCACCCGGCTCTTGAAATCGTCCTGCGTCTCGACGTCGGCGCCGCCGGTGAAGGCGGTGGAAACGCTGCCATTGGGCGTGATGCCCGACAGGCCGACCGACAGATACATGGCCGTGCCCGCAGCGGTGTTGCCCGCCGCGCCGGCCGTGGTGGCAGTGGCCTGCACGATCACGCTGGTGCCGCTGGGCGAGGCCGCCGCCGTGGTGGTGAAGGTGGCGCCATCGGCCCGGGTGATGGTGGTGCCCGCAGGGATCGGCGTGGTGGTGCCCGCGGTGGCCGCAAAGGTGATCGCGCCCGAAGCGGCGGTCGCCTCCTTCAGATAGACGTTCTTCAGCGCCCCCCAGGCGGCCAGTGCCTCGCCGGTGGCGGTGAAGGGGTTGGACTGCTTGGCGATATAATCCAGATAGCCATAGCAGCCATTGGCAACGCCGGCCGAGGCCGCCCCCAGCGCGCGCAGATTGGCATAGCGCAGCAGCGTGTCCAATCCGGGCAGGTTGCCATCGATATCGCCCTGCACCTGGCTGCGCAGGGAGGAGAGGCTGGGCCGCGAATAGGGCATTTCAGAGGAAATCCCAGAGATTGGCAAAGGCGAGCGTGACAGCGGTGCCCGATGCCCGGGTGATGGTGATGGTGAGCGCGAGCGCGCTGGTGGACAGCCATTGCGAGGAGACCTGCACCGTGCTGGCGATGCCGTCTGTGACCAGCCAGGCCAGCGCGTCGCGCGCGTAGCCCTCCGCCTGCGTCGCAACGCCAGCGGTGGCCTTCACCCGCGAGAGCAGCCACAATTTCGAGCCGATATCCCCGGCCCACCAGCCGCGCCGGTTGGCCGTGCCATCGGGGATCACATCGTCGTCATCGGCGGCCGCATCAGAGAACAGGCTGATCAGCACAGCGGTGACGAGATCTGCCACCCACTGGTGGCTGGTGGAGGCATCGAGTTCGGCCTGGACGGTGAGCCCGGTGGCCCCCACCAGACTGGCGCCCAGACCCACGGCCTGCAACGCCGCAGCGGCAGGCACGAAGATCCAGTCGCCGCTGCCCGCAGCGTTGCTCCAGCCGGTCTGAATATCGGTCATAGCGAGTGGTTGGCGCTGCCCGAGGTGCCAGATCCGGTGGAAACGCCGGTGTGGCCGTGGGCGTTGAAGGTGGAGCGGATGGTGCTGAGCGCCAGCGCGGCGCTGCCATTGAGGCCGGTGATATCGCCGGCAACGGTGAGGTTACCGGTCAATTCCACATCCGGCACGTCGATCGTCATCTTGCTGGCGTTCTGGATGATGAGCGGCAGGCCGGCGCAATCGAGCACCGGCCCTGCGGCGGTGAATTTGAGGATCACCCCGCGGACATCGTACATGGCCGTGTCACCCGGGCTAAGGCCGGTGGGGCGCGAGGCGCGGTGGTTGGTGCCGATGATGATGGAGCAGACCCGCTGACCGCCCCGCCGCAACATCACCACCTCGCTGCCCAGCGGAGGAACGGAGGTGAAGCCGAAGGAGAAGATCCGCCGCACTCCATCCAGCACCCTGGCCATGAAGCCGCTGCCGACAGCACCTTCGGTGATCTGCAGCCGTTGTGTCTCGCCGCTATCATCCACGCCAGTGACGTTGCCGGCGCCAACCATATTGGCGATGGGGCGGGAGACGGTCATTGATTGCCCCCCTGCCCAGCATCTGCGTTGACGGGCTTCACATCCGCAGCGCTGACCGGCTGCAGCACAATGGGCTCAGGCGTAAAAGCGAGAGATGGCATGGCGACAATATCAGCGGTGGTGCCGGTCTCATTGTTCCGCTTGAAGGTCACTTCCGAGAGGATCAATTTTTCTCCCGTGGTAGCGGCCGGCAGCCATACGGGCATCAGCGTGTTAGGCGCCCAGAGCTTGCCCGCCTTATCG
Organism: Novosphingobium sp.; assembly: GCA_035653915.1. Lineage (GTDB taxonomy): Bacteria > Pseudomonadota > Alphaproteobacteria > Sphingomonadales > Sphingomonadaceae > Novosphingobium. The sequence goes on from DASRYE010000290.1 coordinate 15,183, forward strand.
CGCCAGCTGTCGACCGTGGCCAACACCACATTGCTGCGACCTGCCCGACGGGCCATTTCCCACTTGGCCCGCTTTTCCGTGAAATCTTCAGGGTTTGCGGCCCCATATTCCTCGATCAGATACATCAGCCGATGCCGCGGAACATTGGGATCGAAAACCGCAGAGAACAGGTCGGAACCCTGCACATCGCCCTCTGTATCAGCGGCGATCCCGACGCAGATATATTCGGAATAGCGCTGATCCATCGATCGCTCGACAGACCAGGCCTGCACGTTCACGCCCCATGAAATACCGCTGGCGGCCTGTGTGCTACCGGCATTGGCCAACACCAGGTTGCCGAGGCTGTCTTCATACGCGAGCAAAGCCGCGTTGCGCGCGACCCGCTGGATGATATCGGCAGCCGTCTCGCCATAGTTCAGCGGCCAGCTGGGCACATCCGGGCCCGGGCTGGCGCCATTGGCCAACACCACATTGATCCCGTAATATTGGGCCAAGCGCTGGGCGATAATCAGGGCATTGCCACCGATCATCTGGTGCGAGGGCCATTCCGCCCCGCAATCCACCAAATCCGACGTCTTGCCGCGCCCGGTGATCTCGATCCGGTGCGTGTTGGCATCGCCATAATCCCGCACGCGATCGACATAGCCGGTGATCACCGTATCGGCCCCCAGTTTCACCACACAGGGATCACCGGCCTCAACCGGCAACTGGTCGGTAGGGCCATTGCTGGCTGTCACCTGGAATGTCGGCGGGAAGCCCTCGGTGCGCAGCGTCACCTCGATATCTTCCCATCCGGCGATCTCGGTGCCGTCGACGATCAGGGTGAGATCATCGGTAGCGGCCACGGGCTTGTTGGCCACCACCACGATATCGGGGCCGGTGAGGTCAGTGCTCATGGGCTGTCTCAGCTGGCCAGCGCCTGGAAGGTGGCGGGCATGAAAAGCGGGTGCACGGGATCTGCCTGGGCGATCAGCTGATCGGCCCGGCTGCTGTCGGCATAGATCTGCTGGGCCAGCAGCAGGGCCGGCAGCGGCTGCCCGAAGGCGAAGGTGGTGAGCTGCCCCAGCGTGGCACTGGCCGCGCGCAGTGAGGCGGCGATCTGGTTGCGGCAGGCATCGAGCGCGGCCCAGGCGTCATCCTCACCGGCATCGGCCGCTGCTACCGCCAGCGCATCGAGGACCGGGGCGATCTGCGCCAGGCGCGCGGCCGCATCATCCAGGCTGGACGGCTGATATTGCGCCACCACATCGGTGAGTGCCGCCGCCGCCGCCCGCCAGATCATGGTGGTGATCACCTGGGTGGCGCTGGTGGAAAGCCCGGTGAGGCTGGCCGACAGCACCCCCAGCAGGATGCGGATGGCATCGGCCGGATCCGCACAGCAGGCCAGCAGCGCCTCGATCAGGGCCGTGGCTGCCGTGCCCACATCGCTGATATCGGTGAGATCAGCAGCCGCAGCCGTGCTGGCCAGCGTGCTGGCTGCGGTGCTCACCGCGGCCTGCTCTGCCGAGGCATCGGTAATCAGATCATCGATCGTCGTGTCAGGGGTATAGCCGGTGGGGTTGCTGCCGGTGAGGCCGGCATTGGCACCGGCCGAATAGCGGCCATAGGACGTGCCGCTGGCCGCAGGCAGCACGGCCGAGATGCGGAACAGCGCGGTGGCATCCTGCGCGAAGGCGATGATCTTGGTAGACCAGCCGGCAATGGCGCCGACGATATCGGCCCGCACGCCGGCCAGGCTGAGCACGCCAGTGGCCTCGGCCAGGATCGTCGAGGTGCTGATCGAGCCGCCGGAAACCAATGTGGCAACGGTGGATGCCGCGATCTTGATCAGCGCCGTTTTCAGCTTGCTGGCGGCCTTGGTGGTCTGTGTGGTCTTGGTATAGCCGCTGGCGGTGGTGGTGCTGGTGGTAGAGGTGGCTGCCGCCGCGGTGGAAGTGGGATAGGCCTGCTGGCCGCTGGCGATGAATTCGAGGCTGACCTCGGAATAGTTGGAGGCCTCGAGCCCTTCACCGATCGACCAGCGCTCGAGCATCACCGTGAGCGAGCCCATGGTGGGATGCACCAGCGTGCCCGTGCCCTTCTTCTCGCAGGCGCTGACCAGCTGCGCGCGCTGCAGGGCAATGGCTGCGCCACCGAATGTCACGTCGCCATCGACGACGAAGCCGCGCAGCACATAGCGCTCGGCCTGGCGCCCCATATCCTCAGCCCAGCCCACCTCCTTACCCGGGTACTGGTGGAGCGCGACGCGCCGGCCGCCATTGGTCTCGGTGCTGGTGACGGCGAAGGAAATGCCGCGCCAGCTGGCCGGTGCAACCGGCGTGTAGGTCCGCTTTGTCGCCGAGGAAGAGGCGCCCGCCTGCCCCTGCACCGCGCTGGACTTTGCCGCGCCGCCGGCCGCCTTGCCGCTGGTGAGCTTGTTCACCGCCTGCAGCGCCAGCGTGGAGGCGGAGGAGGTCAGGCTCATGGGCGTCTCAACAAAAAAGCCGCCCGGGTGGGGCGGCCAAATTCAGGTTCAATGGTGCGGCGGCAGAGCCTCAGTTGGGTATCGACTGACTGACTGCGCCCTTGTCACTACGTGCGGTGAAGCGCGTGCCCGGCGGCAGATTTCGCGCTTCGACCAGCAAATGCACATTGGTAGGTGTGGGCTGCATGGCCACGCCACCAATGACCCGGTGCACATAATCGCGGGTTTCCCGGAAAGGGATCCGTTCTGCCCACTGCGCATCGCTGATATGGCCTTTGCGCGGATCGCCATTCGTGCGGATCCAGTTGTCGACGTTGCCCTCGCCGGCATTGTAGGCAGCAGCGGCCAAAGTCTGGTCGCCACGATATTTTTTCGCCAGCATCCCCACATATTTCTGGCCGAGGTCGCGATTATAGGCCTCGTCTGTGCGGAAGCGCCACGGATCCCAGGGAATGCCGGTGCGCCGGGCAACCATCTGCGCGGTGCTTGGCAGCAGCTGCATCACGCCAACGGCCCCCTTGGGGCTGACCTGCCCCTGCCGCGATTGCTCGCCATTGCGCTCGATCGAATCAGGCAGGTTGCCAGTGGGCACGGGCGCGGCCTGCGCGCCGCCCTGCCCATCCGGCTTGCCGCCCATGAGGCGGTGGATGGTATGAAGAGCTGTCCAGGCCAGAGGATTGGTGGCGAGAAGGAAGTGATCGACCGCATCGCCAAAGCCTTTGGCAGCGTCGCGAAGAGCGTTCACTGCCGGCTTGAAATTGCCAGACACCGCATCTGCAAAGGTGCGGGCCGCCGACAATTCGCCATCCAGCAGGCCCTCGGTAGACGTGGCGGCAAAGTGGCCGCCCTGAGCCTCTACCCGATCCTTGATCTGGCTGAGCCGGGTGTTCTTCTGCTGCAGGCGCTCTGCATCCGACAAATTCTGATCAGACTGCACATTGGCATATCTGCCGGCATCGGTCATTTGGTCCGAAAGGGCCTTGCCACCCTGGGCAAAGACCGGGATCGCTTCCATCGGAATGCCCCATGCGCGCGCCAGCGTGCGCCGGCCGCTGGAATTCTGGCGCTTGATGGCATCCGCAATGGCCGGCACCATGGCATCAGTATTGACCGAGCCATCCTTGTTCATCTGGAACTGGATGCCCGTGCGCCGCAGCATGTCGCGGGCCTGCCCGTTACGCCCATATTTCGCATCGTTGAGGGTTTCGGAAAGGCTTCCCATCGCCCCCTGCGCCGCGCCCTTATCCATGCCCATCTGCTCGGCAGCGGCCATGAATTCCTGCAGCGCTTGCTTGCCCACGCCCATGGTGGTGGCGAAGCGGCTGACCTTGGCAGTTTGCTCGGCCCAACTGGCGCCGAACTTCTGCACCGCAATCGTGCCTATCACCGCGGCGGCACCGACAGCAGCGATTGTGCCGGCCACCGTGCCCAGTGCCGCTTCCATCACGCCGGCGCCTTCACCGGTTTCGACAAAGGCCGCTTTCAGCGCCCCGAAGCCATCGCCAGTGCGGCGCGCCATATCGCCGATGCCACCCGAGATAGTCGTTTTGCTGCCGAAGGCCCTGGCCAGCCCCTGCTCGACCATCTTGAACGAGGTATGCGTGCGCTGGGCAAAGCGGCGCAGATTACGCTCGCGGGTGCGGGTCTGCTTGTCGTCGTCGTTAGCCGCTTGCTGGGCCGCCTGGCGCTGCGCCTGCGACAGGCGTTTACCCAGCTTCTCGGCATTGCTGGCGAACCGGGAGAGGCGCTTCTCTGCCGCCTTGATCCCCGCCTGGGTGTCATCTGAGGCGCTGATCGGCAGATTGAGCCCGGAAATATCAGTCGACATGATCAGACCATTCCAGCCAGTCGTTCAACATCGACCACGGATAGGGGTAAAGCTCGGGTGGCAGCTTCGCGAACTGGCGCCCCAGCAGCGCCAGGCGCTGACGCCAGTCGATCGGCCTTAGCGCAAAAAACGGCCGAGATACTCCGATGCGCGGCGGACCGGGCGAACGCCAAGCTTGCGCACGGCAGCTTCCGGCACCCCCGAGATCAGCGCGATCGCCTTCACATCGGCTTCCCAGCCCGTGAACTTGTCGAGCTCGATCATCTCGCCGGCAGTAGGCTCGCGCAGGCGCAGCAAGGGGTAGCTTTCGCTTCCCAGCTCCACCGGCTTGGCAAGCGGGATTTCCAGCGCTTCGGGCGGATCGAGGCGCTTTTTCAGCGCATCCACCAACGGCAGGAGAGCTGCCAGCGCGTTGGCTTCATTTTCCGAAAGATCGCACTCAGCAACCCGCCTGCCAAAAGCGGCCAGCTGATCGGCAATAGCGGCCAGAATGTCTTCGCCAGAGGCGGCTTGTTCGGTTGCATCAGCCATATCAGTTCTCCGTCACGCTGGCCGAGGCAAAGCGGATGCTGAAGGTGCCATCCTCGGTGTTGACCTCGGCCGGTTCACCATCGCGCCAGGCGTTCTGGGCGATGATCACCTTGCCGTTGATCAGGCTGGCCACCACGGTGACGCCATTGGCGCTGTTCAGCGTTGCCATCGAGACAGCGCCGCTGTCGCGCCCCTGCCAGGCGATATGGCCGGCGGCCGGCTTCTCGCTGTAGCCATGCACCGCATCCTGCCCCGTGAGCGTTTCGCGCGTGGTGGAACTGACCAGATAGGTGCCCTGGCCGGCGACGGCATAGGTGACGCCGTCGACCGTGATCGAAAGGGTTCCCGCGATTGCAGACATGGGGGCCTCCTCAGCTCAGGCGGAACTGCGCCAGCATGGCGAACTGGCGCAGCTGATCGATCAGCACGGCCGGCCACAGCACGTTGACGCGGTTGGGGTTGGTAGCATCCTTCTCGACGACGAGATTGGCCGCGAAGACGGACGATTGCTGGACGAAGCCATCGGTCTCGAGCGTCTGGTAGGCCGCGATGATGTCGGCGCGGATGGTGGATGGGGTGACGATATTGCTGTTGGCCGGCAGGCGCGTGCCATCGGCTGCCAGCTTCACCCGGGCGTATTTCGTCTGCACCCAGCTCTTCATGTAGCGCAGCACATACATCAGCGTGTAGAGCGTCTCGACTTCGAGATAGGAATTGTCGGCCGCGCCCTGGCTGTTGGTGGTGTAGGTGGTGATGATGTTCTCGATCATCACATTGCCGCTGGCATCCACCGTCCAGGTGGCGCAGCCACTGTAGAGCAGCGTGGTGTTGCGCACCGTGAGCGGGAAGCGGCTTGCCTGCAACGGCGCCAGCAGCCCCGGCACCGTGAGGAACTGCAGCGGCACCGCCGGATCATTGCGCAGGCTTTGCGCGGCAGCGCCCGCGAAGGCAGACGCCCATGCCCAGCTGGGGTTCGGCCCATCGTAAAAGCCGATCGCGGTCAGGTGCTGATCGTTGCGGGCGGCAGTGGCCGCCGCCACCGTGCCGGCGGTGCCGCGCAGTGCGATCCAGCCATGGCCATAGAGCTGCTGGAGCGGGTTCCAGCGGCCGGTTGCATCGCTGAGGAAGGTTTTGAGCGCGGCCAGCGCGGTGCTGTCGGTGAGCGACAGCACGATGAAATCGTAGGTCTTGTCCACCAGGGCCGCCAGTGCATTGGTGATCGCCGGATTGCTGGCGCCGCCAGCCATGGCGACAATCGCGATGCCGACGCCGGCCGGCAGCGCCTCGCCGCCGGCAACCCCGCGATAGTTCACCCGCACGTCGATGTCGTTGCCGGCCAGGCCCGCATTGCGCGCGGTCAAGGTGACCACGCCGGCCGCAGCGCTGGCGGTGACGGGCAGGCCGCAGGAGATCATCGTGCTGATCGATTGCCCCGAGGAGGCGTTGATATCGGCCGCGATGTTGGCCGCGATGACGCTGGCGGTGTCGCCGCTATTGACCGGCACCGAGACCAACACGCCGGCGACATAGAGCGCGATCGTGCCGGCAGCGGTGGCCGGCCCGGTGACGGTGATCGTGCCGGTGGCCGCCGCGGCCCCGGCGGCATCGCTGAGCGGCAGCGCATGGACCTCGCCCGCGCTGTCGGCATTGCCATAATAGCCGGCCATCTGGGCGAGGATCGAGCCAAAGCCGGCGCCGGCGATCGCTTCGCTGACAGAGGCCAGGCGCACGGGCGTGTTGGCCGTGAATGTGCCCGCGCTCGTCATCTGGCCGATCAGCAGCGTGCGCTGCACGGTAGTGGCCGTGTTGGCGTAGGACGGATCGAGTTCGGCGGAGAACAGCGGCACCCGAAGGTTCGACGGGGTGAGCGTGAAGGGGACGGTCATGGCCGGTTACTCCCCCGCCCCGGCGGCTCCAGCCGCGCTAGTGCCCGCGCTTGCATCCGCGCTGATGGCCGGGCTGGCGCCGGGCGCCGCATCGGCCACCTCGGGCACCTCATCATCCTCGGCCACGGCCAGATCGCCATCGGCGACCAGGCGGGCGAAGGTGACATCGTGGGGATCGACGAGAACGCCGCGCTCATCGATGACGCGACGGGTCACCGGGTGGCGCACGAGGCGCCCCGGCACGCTGACAACGCGCATGGTGGAATTCCTATGGGTTGAGGGAGATATCCGCGCTGACCGGAACGTCGGGCGCGTAATTGGTGGCCGAGAGCAGCACGTCGGCGGCGTCATCGGCAGCGATGGCTGCGAAGCTGTCGGAGTCCTCGAAGAACTCCACCGCGAAATCCATGATGATGGCGGCCACGTGGGTGCGGCCCTCGGAATTGTAGGCCAGTTGGCTGTCGATCGAGGCGATCTGCTGGATCCGCATGAACAGCGCGTAGGAGTTGACGATGGCCACCTCGATCTGCCGCTTCAGCGCCCAGCAGGCGCCCTCTGCGGCGGCCGCGCCGGCATTGTCGGGTTCCGCATAGCTCTCCACCTCGCCCATCACGCGGATGGTGGCGGTGGTGGTGTACATCACCGTGCCGCGCCCGGCCGATTGCCGGTTCTCGCGCAGGATGCGCAGCTTGATCACCGGCAGCTGGCCGCTTTGCGCGGGCCAGTCGCCCGGCTTGTAGACGCGCGAGCCGGCGGCCGTGGCGCCGTCGGCCGTCAGGCAGGCGAGGAAAAGCGACAGCAGGCTGTCGGAGGTGACCGGATCTTGAGGGGCGGCCCAGGGCATCAGGCACCTGTCCACATCAGGTGGCACAGCACATGGCCATGGCCATCGGACAGCGGATTGCTGACGATGTAGGTTCTGCCGCTGGCCTGATCGATCACCCGATCGCCCTGCTGCGGCACATAGCCGCCCAGCGCGGCCACACGGATGCCCACCACCGGCTTTTGGACGGTGATGGCCATCCCATCATCGCCCGGCACGGTGACCGAGGCCTCCTCATCGAGCACGGCATCAGGCAGCGGGATCGGTGTCAGGCCGGCCGGCACGAACACGATCCCGCTGCCGAAGATGCCCATGACGGGGCTGAGCACCATGCTATTCCAGTCTATGGCCATGGCCTGTCAGCCCGATCCGAACTGTCAGGCCGCGCCCGACCAGAGCACTTCCGGCCGGGTACAGATGAACAGCGGGTAGGAATAGGCTTCCACGCGCCACCAGAACTTGCGGTCGCGATCGAAGATCGGGATCAGATACCAATCCTTGCCAGGCGTGTTCACCCATTCGAAGCTTTCGCCCGGGGCCAATGCCTGCCGGAAGATACCCGGCGCATCGACGGGGAAGAACTTCACCTTGGTGTCGGGCACCTTGATGGTGCTGTTGTCGTCCGACCCGCGATAGTTGAACCAGTGGATCCCGCCGAATTCCATGGCTGCGAAGGCGTAGCCCTGGCGCAGTTCCTGGGCGGCCTGCCAGTTGTAGTAGGTCTTCACCACGTCGACATGCTGGGTGAGCGCATCCCAGAAGGCATCGCCGCACAGGGCGAAGATCTTGGTCTCGGTGGTGAAGGCGCCCTTGGCCGCGCGCCACATGCCGCGCACCACCTTGTTGCAGATGCCGCGCAGGGTGAATTCGACATTGGCGGTGAGATTGAACGCCACCTCGGCCGGCTGCGCGACGCCGAATTCATCGAACCAGTTGTAGAGCTGGCTGCCATCGGCATCGAGCAGCACGCCCTGGATCGCGCCGAGGCGCATGTTTTCCCAGGTGTATTGCAGGCGCGGGATGAGGCCGGTGGGGCCAGCCACGCGGCGGGCGACTTCGGCTTCCACCTGCATCATCTCGGTTTCGGTGCCGAAGGCCCGGATGTTCTGGACCTCGTGCGAGTAGATCGTGTCGCCCTGCTCCAGGCGCGGCACTTCGAAATAGCGCATCATGCGCTTTTCGGTGGTGCGATCCTGCGAGGGCGGCGCGCCGCGCTGGCTGGACTGGATGAGGTTCAGCACGCCATCGCGGTTTTCGATGCCGAGGGCCGTGGTGCGGATGGGATACGGCTCGAAAATGCCCAGATCGCCCAGCTGGCTGGGCAGATAGGGGATCCGCTCGAAAGCGGCGGTCATCTGGAACGTCGAGAACGGATCCTGATGGAAGATATCAAGCGAGACCATGAAAGGGCTCCATCTGAGGGATGGCGGGCGTCTCGCGACGCGCGCAGTGCGGCTTGCCCAAGGCCGAATGGGCTTGTGGCGCTTCGATCGCCGAAGGGATCAGCGCGCGCGGATGCCGTTGGCGAGCAGGCCCGCGAGGCCGGCCTGCTGCTGGGCAGCGGTGGTGACATTGGCGCCCCACACCAGTTCGCTGGCGTTCACGACCGTGGGGCCGCGCACCACGCCAGCGGCCTTCTGGGCGGCGTTGGTGGTGTCCTTGCGGCCCGAGCCCAGGATCGCCACGGCGTTCTGCAGGCCGTTGGTCTGGGTGGGGTCGTAGGGCGCATAGGTGAGCGTGCCGGCAACCGTGATCACAAAGCCGTCGGCCGGGGCAAAAGCGGTGGCGCCTGCGGTGATGGTGAAGCCGATGCCGCCGGCGCTGAAGGCCACGCCGACCGTGCCATGCCCGATCTCGACGCCCGTGGGCGAGGAGACGATGAAGTGCGTGGCATCGTCGAATTCGACGACATAATTGCCCTGCGCGGCGCCGGTGCCCACGGTGATGGCGCCGAACGTGCCATTGCCGGTGTTGGTGCCCAGCGCCACCTCGGTGGCCGTGCCGGTGAGCAATGCGCCCAGCACGGTGCCGGCGGTGATGATGCCATAGCCGGCAGCAAGGCTGATCTGCTCGCGCGTGTAGATGCCGTCGGACGGCTCCCACACGAGGAAGCCCCAACCGTGCCAGAGTTCGCTGATCGGGGTGACAAGGGGGTTGCCCATGACGGTGTTCCTTCAGAAAAGAGGGGGCCGGCCCGCTTCGGCCGGCCGGGATGGATCAGCGGCGGCCCTTGCCGATCACGCCATCGATGGCCGCGCCCCAGCCACGCTGGACGGCGGCGCCGCGCGGCTCCTGCGGGGCAGTGCCGCCGACGCCCGGGTTGCGGGCGCTGCGATCAGAGCGAGCTTCACGCTGGCCATTGTCGCGCTGGCGACCTTCCATCGAGCGCGCGGCCCGGCTGACCGAGCGCACCGCGCGGTGACGGCCGATCGGGCTTTCCATCTGGGTGAGCGCGATCTCGAGTTCGGGCGGATTGCCCATGGCGCTCGCCACCGCCTCGAGAACGGCGCAGCAGCGCACCCGCTCGCGCCGGCGGGCGCTGGCGGCGGCCGAGCGGCCATTCATCTCGCGCTCGTCCTCCTCATCCTCGTCGTCCTCATCGGCTTCCGCACGGCGCGAACGGCGCGAACCGCGAGCGTTGGCGTCATCGTCACCCTCATCGCCCCCGTCGTCGCCCCCATCGCCGTCGGCCCGGCGGGCGCGGCGGGCGCCGCGCTGGTTGTCCTCGGGGTCGGCGTTGGGATCGCCCTCGTCCTCGCCCGGGCCATCCCCGTCGGCGCGGCGCGAACGGCGCGAGCGGCGGGCATCGCCATCGCCCTCGCGCTGCCCGTCCTCGTCCTCGTCCTCGTCCTCATCGTCTTCCTCGGCGCGGCGGCCCTGGCGATCATCGCCCTGATCACGCTCATCAGCGGCGCGACGCGAACGACGGCCGCCAAAGCCGGCGAGATGCGCAAAGCGGCTCGTGCCCGCCATCAAACGGCTGGTCATGTGAGTGTTTTCCTTGTTGTGAGTGCGTCTGTGGGCTTGGCGCCCGAAAGGATGGCCGCCTGGCCGGCCTAGCCCAGCTCTGTCAGCAGGGTTCTGAAGGCTTCGTCGGGCGCCATCACGGCATCGGCGAGGCCGTAATCGACACCATCGGCGCCGAGAAAGGTGCCGGCCTGGGTGTCGAAAACCTTCTTCCTGGGCAGCGCGCGATTGCGCGCGACGGTGGCATCGAAGAGATCGCCCACGGTCTCCACATCGGCCTTCAGCCGCTTGAAGGCCTCGTTCGACAGCTTGATCACTTCCGAACCTTCCGCCTTGAGGTCGCCCTTGGTGATCAGCGTGACCTCGACGCCGGCCATTTTCAGCGCTTCGGCGAAGCTCACATGCATCATGATCACGCCGATCGAGCCGGTTCCGCCGGTGCGCGGCACGGTGATGAACTCGGCCGCGCTGGCCAGCGCATAGGCTGCCGAGAAGGCATTCTCGCCCAGGATGGCCCAGATCGGCTTGGCCTTGCGGGCACGGTAGATCGTGTCGGCCAGATCGAAGCAGCCGGCTACCTCGCCACCGGGGCTGTCGACATCAAGGACGATGGCCCGCACCTTGGGGTTGGCCAGCGCATCGAGCAACAGGGCGCGGATCCGATCATAGCCGCTGATGCCGAAGAGCCCGGCCAGCCACCACAGATCGCCCACCTGCTGCACCAGCGTGCCCTTGACCGGGATGATGGCGACGCCCTCTACCACCTGCAGCGCGCCATCGACAGCGCCGCTAGTATCCCGGCCCAGCATCTCCATATCGCTGGCCGATGCCAGCTTGAGCAGGCGCACGGCCATTTCGGCGGCCTGCGGGGCCAAGGCGACCGGCGTGTTGAACAGGCGCGTGGCAAGGGCAAAAGGCAGCATCAGGCGGGCACCCGGGTAGCAGAGGGACGGCCATGGCGATGGGCGCGGAAATCTGCCGCGCGCGCATGGCCAGAGGATGGGCCAGAAGATGGGCCAGAGGATGGGGCAGCAGCCGCCGCCGAGGCGGGCGACTGATCCGCCATGGCATCAGCTGCGCAAGGGGGTGGTTGCATGCGCGCCTCGATCTCCGCGCTGTCCTCACAGACGCGGATCACCTCGCCGCCGATCAGGTGGATGGCGGCACAGCCATCGGTTTCGTCGAGCCAGGCGACGGCGGCGGCAGCGATCCGCACGCTGCGCCGGCCGCCCAGCCGCGTTGCATCGAAGAACATGGTCACTCGGCCTCCGGTGCTGCGGCCACGGCATTGGCCGCCCGATCGGCGCCCATCCATTCGGGCTGGGGCAGGCCCAGCTCGCGCATGCGGTGATATTCGCGGGCGCGCTGGTCGAGGTTCTCCTCCCAATCCGCGCCCTGCTCGGCACAGACCTGCTCCAGCGTGGCAAAGCCCGCATCGAGGCCCAGCACCGCGCCCTGCCGCTCTGCCACCGGATCAACCCAGCCCCGCGGCGCCCCCAGCCATTGGCAGCGGGCATAGGCGGTGCGCGCCTCGGCAAAGGCGGGCGCATTGCGCGGCAGCGGCACCAGGCCGCGATCGTGCAGCTCTTCCAGCCAGGTGCCATAGACCGGCGTGGAGGTGTTGACGAAGAAATCGGCCAGGCGGCGGCGGAACATCTTCTCCGATTCGACGATGCCGGCACGGGCCGAGGACCAGCTGCTTTCGGAATAATCGTTGTGCGTCTGCTCGGCCGAGAGGCCCAGCACCTGCCCCATCGAGCGCAGCATCTCATGGGTGAAGCTGGAGAAGCCGCTGTTGGGCCGCACGGGGGCGACCGTCTTGATATCCTCGCCGGGGGCCAGCGTGGCGATCTTGGCGCCGCTGACCGAGATATCGCGGTCGCGGTGGAAATCTGTGCGCAGGTTCTGATACCAGCCCCAGGCCATTTCGTCCTGATCGTCGTCGTCGAGCGCCTGGCGGACCATATCCAGATCGAAGGGCGAGGTGACATAGAGGCCGAAGGCCGAGGCGACGGTGGCCGCCGACAGCTCGACGTTGTAATATTTGGCCAGCATGCGCAGGCGCCCCAGCACCGGCGCGAAGATCGACATGCCGCGATGCTGCTGGAAGCGATCGGGGTCGTAATCGTGGAAGACGCGCTGCCACCCGTCCGGGTCCTCGCGCGCCACCCGCTCCCATTCCATGCTCTCGACGGCGTTATACCAGTCGTTCTGGTGGGCCTTGCGGATGTGATAGGCGATGGCGACATCGTCATCATCGACCTCGACGCCGCCGCGCATGTAGCGCGTGTCTGGCCCCTGGAAGGGGTTCGACAGGCGATCAGGGTCAACGCCCTGAAAGCAGGTGGCGAAAGCCGCGCCCTGCTCCAGCCGCCGATCATCGCGCCAGTGGGAGAGGATGATGCTTTCCCCGTCCACCAGCTTGTGCCCCAGCGCGAGGCGAAACATCTGCGTCATCGTGTGGCGGCGCGCCAGATCGTTGAAGCGGCGCAGATCCTGAGACCAGCTGCGCCAGTGCGCTTCCACCGCCTGCCGGTATACCTCCGCCCATTCGGCATCGAAGCCCAGCGCGCGGTAATCCGGCTTCACCACCAGGCGCAGATGACCACCGATGGTGGAATCCAGCAGGCGCCCGATCGCCCCCTTGGCCCAGGCATCATTGCGATAGATGTCGCGCGCGCGGGCGGTGACGCGATCGCGGTAGAGGTTGATCTCGCGATCGGGCGAATTGATCCACGGCACCCAGTCGGCCGTTTCAGCCGAGGTGAAGTCCTGCGCGTCGTAGGGAAACCACTGCGGCGCAGGCCCGTTCAAGGCGCGCATCCGGCCGCGCGGGCCAGCGGCCTGCTCGCGGATCCGCGCAATCTCGCCCGCCGGGATGAGGTTTCCGTTGGGATGATAGACCCTGGGCGTGCCGCTCATCGGAACCACACCCTGGCCGGCCGGCGCGCACGGCGGATGATGCCCAGCTCCTGCTGGATCTGGCGGATCAGCATGTTGAGGCTGGCCATATCGGCCTGCCGGTAGCTCACCGACTTCGCGCCATCGCCCTGGGCATAGCTGGCCGAGGCCACCTGCTGGCCGCTTTGCAGCTGGAACAGCGCCAGCTGGGCGCTGGCGAGCCACTGTTGCAGCGTGGCAGGGGGAATGCCCGCCAGCACGGTGGGATGGGAAAGCGACATGCGACAGATCCTGTGACGGCCCGGCCCGGGGCTTCAGGCAAGGCGACTTCAGGCAAGGCCGCGGCTGAAGCCGCTCCTGCGCCTGGGTGTGGAAGCGCCGGCCGGCCGGGGTGGGCCGGCCGGCGCGGCCGCCGGTGAAACGGGTGCCGGCGGCGTGGGCGCGGATGCTTCCGCACCCGGTTGGGGCAGGCTTTGCGCCCCCTCGGTATCCTGATCGTCCTGGGCCCCGGAGGGCGCCATGGCGGTGAATTCGGCGCCGACGGCGTCGGCCTCCCGGTTGAGCTTCAGCCCCATGTGCATGAGGCCGTGGAGCGCGGCATAGGCATAGACCCGGCAATCGAGCGCCTCATTGGCCCGGCCGGCCTTGGGCACCCACTTGCGCCGGCGCTGGGCGCCATGCCCTTCCCACACGATCTCTTCCGAGGTGAGCTGGGCAAAGCGGGCCAGATCGGTGTGGATGTTGAAGTGCATGTAGCCCGGCCCGGGCTTGTCCTTCGCCAGCGAGGAGCGGACGAAATCCTTGCCAGCGTTCACCCCGATGATGATCGGGCGGAACGACTTCTTGCTGCGCGAACTGGGCCGCTTGATCGGCCAGACCGGATTGGTGAAGCCGGTGCGTGCGCTTTCACCCTTGATCGCCCAGATCTTGCGACCCAGGCGCGCCTTGGCGAAATTGTAGACGGCATCCGTGTGGTGGCCGCCCGAATCGATGCAGGCCGCGCGCAGGGTGAATGCCCGGCCATCGGCCCGGTGCCACGCGCCGGCCAGATAGGCATCGAGCGCGGCCTGTGTGTCGGGGTGCGAAATTTCCCCGTCGATCACGTGATAGTCGATCGACCAGCTTTCCTCGTTGCGCCCCCAGCCAACGATCTCGATCTCGATGCGATAGTCCTGCACGTCGATGCCGGCGACGAGCACGGCAACGCCGGCAGGCACGGGCGCATCCCACACCTCGCAGCGCGCGGCCAGCGCATCGAGGCTGATGTCCTTGCCGGTGTTGCGCCGGTAGGGCAGCGCCGCCTGGGTGTTCCACCAGACCTGCAGCTTGTCCTCATTGCCCTGGGCGGCGAGGAACTTCTTGGCGATGGCGCCGGGATTGTCCTTCGACCAGGGGCTGTAAAGCTTGCTGGCCTGGAAGCCGGCGTGCTCATTGGACACTGCCCAGGCGCCGCAATGGGCGCATCTGGCGCGATAGACGCCCCAGCGATTGGAGGCCCACCAATCCCAGATCTGCCCCACTGGCGCGGCATGGCCGCCGCGCCAGCAGCTGGCATAGGCATCGAGCGGCAGCTGGCGCTCGCCGCAGCATTCAAAGGGTCGCGTCTGGTGCCAGCGGATGGTGGCGAGCGCCCGCAGGCGTTCGGCATCCGACCATTCCTTGTTGCAGCCCTCGCAATTGATCCGCGCGGTGTGCGGCAGATGGGTGCGCCCGCCGTCGGCCTTGTCCCAGTGGACGTGCTCGAAGAAATCGAGGAACTGGCGGTGCTGGCAATGCGGGCAGGCGATGCTGGCGCGGCGCTGATCCGATTCCAGCCAGCTCGCCTCGATATTGCTCTCGCCCTTGACGGTGGGCGAGCAGACGCGGATCGACAGCCAGTTGGCGAAGGACGCCAGGCGCTCGTCGCCAATGTCGATCGCATAACCCTCGCGGGTGATCGGATATTTGTCGATCTCGTCGTAAAGGATGATGCGCAGCGGGCGGCGGGCCAGGTTATCCGGGCTGCCGCCGCCAACCAGGGCGAGGAAGCCGCCCGGGAAGGCCTTATAGGTGATCGTCTCCTCGGCGCTGCGGGTCTTGCCGGTGCCGACCAGCTTGCGCAGGGCCGGCGTTGCCGAGATGAACGGCGCCACGCGCTCTTTCGAGAACTGCTCGGCGGCATCGTCCTTGGGCTGGACGATCATCATCGGGCAGGGATCGAGGTCGGCGTGGAAGCCGAAGGTATTCTCGATCAGCGAGGTCTTCAGCAGCTGGGTGGCCACCATGCAGCTGAGGATGTGCACGCCGGGTTCGGTGACCGCGAGCAGCGGGCCGCGGGCGATCTCCACATCCGACGTGCGCCAGGCGCCGGCCGAGCTGCCGGTGCCGCGCGGCTTGACCCGCTTGGCATCGGCCCATTCGGGCACGCTGATGCGGGGCGGCGGGCGAAAGCCGCGGGCGAAGGCGCGCCGCAGCCGGGTGAGCCCATCAATCTGTTTCGGTGAAGTCCGGCTCGGGCTCTCCGATCGCCTCGAGCTGTTCCTGGACATGGACGGTAAGAACCTCGATCACCCGGGCCGTATCGACGCCAAGGTCGGCGGCGATCATCGGCCCCACCCGCGTGGGCCAGGTGATCCATGCATCGCGCTGCTGGCGCGCGAGGTCGAAATAGACGGTTTCGGCGCGCTCGATCTCGATCAGCTCGCCGGCCTCGCGGCGCAGGGTGAGCAACTGCCGGGCGGCGAGCGCGTTTTCCTTGATCTTCTGGGCATCGACGTGGGAGCGGAAGGA
>DASRYE010000291.1:0-11731 GCA_035653915.1 Novosphingobium sp.
CACGCCGCCCGGCCGGGCCAGCTGCGCCCACCAGCCATGGGCCCGGCGCGGCCGCCGCCGCTGCCCTGGCGCCAGCGGCAAGATCGGCCATCAGCGCCCCCTCGCCCAGCCCCGCCAGCGCCGATCCGGCCCACAGCGCCCGCCCCTCGGGCATGGCGAACACCAGCGCATGGGCCGCATCGCCCGCCAGCGCGGCCAGATCGAGATCGGCCAGCGCCGGCACGCCGCCCGGCCGGGCCAGCTGCGCCCACCAGCCATGGGCCCGGCGCGGCCGCCGCCGCTCGCGCGCATCCACCAGCGGCGGCAGATCGAACGCAGCTGCGGGCCCGCCAGCGGCCATGCTGGCGGCAGAAACCTGCCGGCGGCGCTGCGCGCGCATTTCGCTGCTGATTGCACCGCCAAAGCGGCCCTGGCCCATATCCATCGTCGCAACCCGTCGCACGTGTTATCCTTGGCCGGGCACTGTGGGCACGGCGGGTAAATGGCCCATTAACGATTGGATCCGTTAACCGCCGCCACCGGGCGCCGCCAATCAGGCCTCCGCCAGGCCCCGGTCGGTGCCGCAGGCCTTGTCCCAGAAGCGGAAATACAGGCCATAGTTGCTGCGATAATCCGTGTGGTGGCGCTGGTGGTGGCTGGCGGTGATCAGCCAGGCGCCCAGCGGCCCGCGCACCAGCCAGCGCGGGAAGATCTCCCAGCCCATGTGGTTGGTCACCCCCATCACCGTCATCACCGTGAGCACCAGCGCCAGCACGCCCACATGGATGGGCACCACAAACACCAGCGCCGGGATCACCACCGCGCCCGTCAGTGCCTCGGTGGGGTGGAAGCTCATGGCCGCCCAGGCGGTGGGCGGGCGGCTGGCATGGTGCACGGCATGCATGATGCGGAACAGGCGCGGGGCATGCATCCAGCGGTGGGTCCAGTAGAACCAGCTGTCATGCGCGAGGAGGTAGATCGCCAGCGAGGCCGGCAGCCACCACCAGGGGCGGGCATGGATATCGCTGTAGATCACCGTCCAGCCATGCTGGCGCCAGCCCCAGGCGACAATCCCCGCCGGCACGCCGAACAACCCGCAGGAGAGGAGCGACCAGCCGATCTCGCGGCGGATCTGCCGCCCCTGCCCCGCATGCAGGCCCGGCCGGCGCAGCCGCGTGGCCAGTGCAAAGCCGCCGCTGCTGGCCAGATAGCGCAGCGCGACAATCCCGCTCATGACAAGAGCGGACAGCGCGGCGCCGGCAAGCCCACCCTGGCTGGGAGAAAAAACCATGGCCGCAGCCTAGCGCGCCAGGCCCAGCGCGCAAATGGGGCAGATCAACTGCCGCCGGCCCAGCGGTGAATCTCGCTGTCGGCTGCCACCGCCTGCCGGCGCAGGGCCGTGCGCGCCAGCCGCTCCACCTCCACCTTGCGGCGGGCCGCCGCCAGCGGCACCAGCGCGGCCGGGCGCAGGATCTCGGCGTCATAGCCATCGGCCACGATCAGCCCGGTGCGTTCGGGCAGGAACGCCTCGCCGCCCATGCAGGCGATATCCAGCCCGCCGGCCAGGCCCCAGTAGAAACGGTCGCAATGATCGAGGTAATCAGTCCATTTGGCATCGCCCAGCAGATCCGCCCGCGACACCTTGATCTCCACGATCACCACCTGCCCCTTGGCATCCACTCCCATCAGATCCGCCCGCCGGCCAGAGCGCAGCGGCATTTCGCCCAGGCACCAGATATCGTTGCGGGCAAACAGCCGGGTGATCCCCCGGGCCACATCCGCGGCAACCAGGGGGGCAGAGGCAAGCGAGGGCGAATCGGCAGCGGACATGGCTGCCATTTTAGGAACGAATGGCGAACATACAAGCCGCCTCAGCGAATCAGCCCGGCCGGCTGGCCAGCGTCACAGCCGGCACCAGCGCCAGCAGCGCCTTGCGCGCCAGCACGAATTCCTCCCACAGGGCGCTGGCCGGCACCGTGGCATTGCCACCGCGCGCATGCACTTCGAGCAGCGCTGTCAGCCCCGCTTCCATCACCGCCACCAGATCATCCAGCCCCTGTTCAAGCAGGCCCCGCCGGGCGCCCGTCACCGTGCGCAAAGCCGGCGGAAACTCCACCTCGCCGGCCGCCTGGGCATGGGCCACAGGGCCCGCCAACGCCACCGCCGCCAGCGCCGCCTGCCGCAACGCCGCCCAGCGCGCCTCCAGCGCGATGGCAGGGGCGGCGGTGCCGGGCAGGGCAAAGGGGCGTTCCGGGTTGGTCGCAGTCATGGCAGGCTATGTCTAACCGGCGATACTTGCCAAAACCCTAAGCCATCCGCCCGCAGGGATACGGGGCCCGGCCGGCCCCATGGCCCCCATGCAAAAAAGCCACTGGCATTCACGCGCGGGCGCTGCTAACCGGGCGCTTCAACGCATCCGTAGCTCAGCTGGATAGAGTACTGCCCTCCGAAGGCAGGGGTCACAGGTTCGAATCCTGTCGGGTGCACCATTTTTCAATAACTTAGGCAAGTTGGCAGCACTCCGTACGGAATGAGTACGGAAAACATGTGCCAGCGCCCCTGCAAAGGGCGGCCCACGCGCGCGCGCGAAGCGTAATCTAAATTCCCCCACCGAAGGCCAGCCGCGAATCTTGAAGCCGCGTTCGGGGCAGCACAGATCAGGCCGGCTCCCTCCCGTTATGGCCGAAAAGATCCGCTGCCGCCCTGCGCTCCAATTCCTCGTAGCGGTCCAAATGCCGATCATATGTCCGCTGCCACATGCCCTTTGGGCGAACAGGCCAATTGCCCACCCCCAATGGACAGCCCAGCCGCCCCTGCATACGGAACAGGGCTTCACGCGGGCGCTCGCCCGCAGCGATCCGCTGTGATTGATAGCCAAGGCCCCATGCCTTGCGGCTGGCGAAGCGAGTGCGGCTGTCAGGCAAATAGAGCTTACCCGACCGCAGCCCGCTAAACGGGCAGATCATCCACCAACGCTTGCCCCCATAGTGCGGCTCGGTGAAAGTCAGGCGGATGCTCTGGTGTATCGCTTCACGCCCGGCGCCTGTGCCGCATGTGAAAAACAGTTCAAGCCGCTCCTGCCCGGGCTCATCCATCCGCGCTTCATAGCGGATAGAGCCACATCGCACGCCCTCACGGTGCCAATGCAGCACTCCCGCGATGCGCTGCCCTTCTATTGCCCGCCCGGTGCGCAGCAGCCACGCCAGATCGATTTTGCGCGATGCATCAACCGTGGGCCTGCCCCCTTGCCGCCCGGAACCGTAGCCACCCATGGCTGCATAATCTCCCGCCAAATTTTGGGAAGACAATAGCACAATAGGAACAAAATGGGAACTTTGATGGGCCCAGTTGGTCGCACTCGGGCTATCTGTTGCCAATCTGCTTTTTGGCAAGCAGGCACATGAAGGGATCTATCGCCTTCATTCCTGCCGTTCAGGGGCTCTTATCGCGTAGCAGGAAACTGTCGTGCATTCACAGCGAGTCCTGCGCTCCCAAACACCTTGATGATCGCCTGTGAACACCAAACCGGCTTGATGTAGGCGAAACCCTGTTTTGCGATCATCAAATGGTGTAGCTGTCGATAGGCTATCATCAAGGTCGGCAAGCTACTCACGCCTGCCAATCTCGGTGATCTGACGGAGACACTCTTGCCTGTTGCCTATCACGACGGCCGCTTCCCTCCCGCCACGCTTGATCTGGGCGCACTGTTTCCGTTGGTCGGACCTGCCAATGCCGCCATCGCACGGTATGAAGGCGTTCTCTCCGGTATTCCCAATTGGTGCCGCCATCAGGGCGAGCGCCGGCAACGTTCGTGTTCCCGGAACTACTCAACATTGCCGAGGGCTGAGACGCTTTTTGATCGATAGCGCCCCAAAAGCCGACATTCCGCGATCCGTACAAGCACCTCGATAGCCGGCTTTTGTTCATTTGGGATTTTACTACCTTCTCCTTGAAAATGCGAGAATTACTCAAATCCGTGGAAATGCCGTAGCTTAAATTCTTGCCTGCGCTTGACTGTAGCTGACAGATAATACCTTTGCGATGTAATACAACTCTGAGATCTGCAGAGAAGGGTAGTAATGCGTCATTCCTCTTTGATCTACGGCGGCCTGGCAGTGGTTAGTGCAGGCGCGATCTACTTAGGTTCGGCCTATTGGTCTGCAGCGGGTTTCGAGAGCGCAGCCAAAGCCGGCGATGCGGATAAGATCAGCAACATGGCAGATATGGCTTCCATCAAGGAAGGGCTGAAATCTCAGGTTTCCGCTGCTCTAGCCAAGAAGAGCGTGAGCAATGGATCGAACTCTGACAACGCCATGACCGGGCTCGCCGCCCTTTTTGTCTCGGCCGTCGCGGACAAGATGATCGATGCCTTCGTTACGCCTGACGGGCTTGCCGCCATCATGAAAGGGGGGCGCCCAGGCCATTCTGATGGGACGATCAAGGATGACGGTACCCTCACGCAGAGCAGCAGCGATTTTCTGGATATCGACCACTTCAGGGTCAAGGTGTCGAAGCAAGGTGGAGGCACCACCTCACTGACCTTCGAGCGGCGGGGCATCATCACCTGGAAGCTCGTTCGGATCGCGCTGCCAGCCGATCTGCTCGAGGACAAGCCTTCTCCGGTCACGGCGCCAGTTGCGGCTCCGCCTCAGGCACAAGGTCCGCTCCTCTCCCTGCCGGCCGGGCAGACCCATCCGGTGAAGGATGGCGAGGATTGGGCCCAGGTCATTCCTGCAAGCACTAGACCGGCCGATGCAGAAGATTGTGATCGCCCGGTACTGGAAAAGCAAACGGCGTCGCTCGATGGGGGGGTATGTTTATCAGCAGGTTTGCCATTGGACGACCTCAAACGATATCATTCAGGTCAGGCTGTCGGACGGGAAGCGTAAGGAGGTCACTCCGGGCAATTCGCTAGCGGTGATCCGCAACGGGCCTTATCGCGGCTACTTGCTGGTGCAGAAGCATAAGTACAACCTAGGGCCCGAAATCGGCTCATATGATTCGACATGGGTTATCAAACCTGATGGGACGGAAATACTCGAGGTTCCGGGCACGCGGGACGGTGAGGACGCACGGGTGCAGGCATGGCTGCAAGCGAAAGGCTGGGTCGCAAACTGAGCGTACCCTTCTCACCTCCAGCCGCGAGGATATTCCTAAATCATCAGCAAATCTGTTCTGGCACGGGCAGCATATCGCGCGCCCACTCTGCATATTCGCGCGTGCCCTGCCACACAGCAGCCCGTTTGCCATAAACAAGCCCCGACTGCCCCCAGGCCGCCACGCTGGCGCCATTCATGCCCAGCGGCCCCTCCAGAGCGGCTGGCGTGCATTTCAGCATATAGTGCAAGCGCCCCATCAACTCGGCATAGTAGGCGCTGCGCATCAAGGCGCTGGATGATGCGTAGAGCAGGCGGCGCGTATTGATCACTTTGGGAACATAGCTGCCGCCCAGCACCTTGCCGGCCCATTGCCGAGGCTTGGACCTGAACAATGGGTCCAGCGCGGGAGGGACATGCATCAAGATATGACAATGCGCGCCGCTGCGTGATCCGCATTCCTGAACCCATATCCAAGGCATGTCATAGCCGCGCTCGCGCAACCATTCACGGGCCAGGGTGATGAACCGGCTTGTCGCTGCCACACTATCGCACGGGCTAATGCCACCAACCTCCCACGCGCCAGAGATAAAGCGGTTAAGAGGCTTGCCGTCTCCCCATGCGCTCATGGCGCCATCGATCAACCGTTGGGCTTGGCGCTCTGTCAGACACAGGCTTTTGCGATCTTTGCGGTTTCGTGCCCCACCCCACGGGAGCAGACGCACGCCCCTCTGGCTTGCTGCGACAGTCAATCCGAACTCCTCTCTATATAGAGCGCTCGCAAAATTATGGGTATATTCATTTAATATCAGCTATTTATGAAAATACGCGTGAGGCCTGCAGACACAAAACCCTGCTAGTTTCAAAGCGACAATGGGGCACGTCGGGGCACCAGGCACACAAAGGGGCACCAGGCACACAAAAAGGCGGCGGGAATCGGCATTGCCTCAATTCCCGCCCCCTCTTGCCATGCCGCTTTTGCAGATGACTGCACGGCATTTTCCGGTTAGAAAGCTACATCCCGTTGCGAGGAGCGATCAGGGTGTAAGCGTCGGTGAGGGTTCCAGCCTCATCGGCGCTGCTGCTTTCATCGACAGCCATTATTCGTTATCGTTGCTAACCTCGCCCCTCAGCGAGTTGGCCCACGCCTCTGCATCTTCCACGCGGATACGCACAGCGCGGCCGATATAGACAAACGGAAGCACACCCTGGGCCTTGAGGCGATAGACCGTGCTGCGCGATACATGGTAGATTTCGCAAAAGTGCTTGATCGAGAGAAGCTTCATGTATTGATAATCTCCGTTTTGCAGTAATCTTCGCCAACACGGCGAAGGACCAAAACGTACATATGCGCACGAAAGCCTTATCGACAGGGCATACCATCCCCATCGAATAATTCTCTTGATGCACCAGATAATTTCTGTACGTTTACTGCGATTCCCTTAATACTCTGGGCACCCCTTTGCCCGCAAGGGTCGTGGTCAGGGCATATCCACAGCCAACCGCTGCCCTGCAAATCGCAGATTTCTGCCTTTTCCGTATCAAGCAAAGGGCCCGGAAAGGATTGCCCCCATCCGCTTGGGGTTCCAGCACCTTAGTATCGGAAAGGCGTGCACGCCCGGCTTAGCGAATCGGCAAAGCATCTTCCAGCCGCATGCCCCCCCCTCTAAGCAGCATCACCTGCCCGTGATCAGCGCGGCGGGGCTCCTGCCGGCGTTAAGAGCTCCAACCTGCTCAGTGCCTCAAGCGCCGCATCGCTAATCAAGTGCCCGTAATGGCGTTCGATCATTTCGGCGCTGGTGCCTGATATTTGCGCGATGGTCAGCAAGGGAAGCTTTGTCGCAACAAGGTCGGTGATCGTGCTATGGCGCAGCGTGTAGGCTGAAGTGCCATCCGGCAGGCCAGCCGCTTGCACCGCTGCCTTGATGGGCAGCTTCCAGCTGGATTTGTCCCACGGTTTGCCATTGGCCCGCATAAACAAAGGCGCGGAAGGCAGTTTATTAACCGCCTGCTCTGCCAACAACACCGCAAACTCATCGGGCACAGTGATCCGGCGGAGTTCGCCAGCCTTATCCTTCCCTATGGTTAGTTCTTTCGTGCGCTTGTCGAAATCACCAACGCGCAACCCGGCTATCGCGCCCGACCGCAAGGGCATAAGGCATAAAGCACGAACAAAGGGCTCTGCCTCGGCTGCCATGGCCTTCAACAGCTTGCGGCGCTGCTCACGGTCCAGATAAAGGGTGCGTGGCCGATCAGCGTTGCGCACAGCCTTCAACGCTTCCTGCCAGGCAGCCTCGCTGTTAGGCGCGCCTGGGGAAAGCACCTTGGACAACGCAGCCCGTAAAGCTGTCATATCCCGATTGACGGTAGAGGCCGCACGCGGCCGATAGGCTTTCTCGTCCCCCTTGCAGCGGGTCACCAGCGCAGGCGAGGACTCCAGTTGCCTGCGCCACTCCTGAACATGACGACGGCGCAGCTTGGCCAGCTTCACCTTGGCAAGGGCGGTGCCATAAACATAGCGGCCAAAACGCTTCTCGGCTTCGGGATTGCTTTTCCCATATTCCCTGCAGGCATCGCCAACGGTTTCGATCTTGGCCCGCACCTCGCCGCCCGCCTCCACCAGCACAGCGTGCGCCTCAGCTTCCTTCTTTGCCGCCGCAAACCTTGCATTGCCGGGCAATGCGCCAAAATCACCAAGGGACTTCAGCCGGTATTTATTGGCGTCTTCATCATAGGCGCGAGCGATCCATGTGCCGATATCGCCGCGTTGCGAAGGACGATAGCCAATGAAGCACCCGGCATGCAGCCGCTGCCAATGTGGCTCGCGCTGCACCCGCAACCGCTCCCGCTCACCCACCTTGCTCAGGTCCAATGCCATCGCGCCTTGCTCTCGTCCTGTACGGAACGTACGGAATGAGTACGGAATACATGGGGGGACAAACAGGAGCAAGTGCGGACGATAGATATTGATTTATAATATTTTTAATGTGCCTCGGCATACCTGTTTGCTGCAAATCCCCGCCCTCCGAAGGCAGGGGTCACAGGTTCGAATCCTGTCGGGTGCACCATTTTCTCCCCGCTTATGCACGACGCTTATGCACGTCAGGGCTTGCCGCTTCAGGTGGCGGAGGCCGGTGCCGGCCCCCACCCCTTTGCTTCAATAGGCCGCCCGGATCGCCAGCTGATAGCTGCGCCCGGCCTCGGGGAAGCCGTCGACCAGCTGGTAGTTCTCGTCGAGCAGGTTGCGCACCGAGGCGCTGAGGCTGATCCCCTTGCGCAGATCATATTCCGCCTTCAGCGCGGCATTCACATAGGCGCCGGTGCGGTAATAGGTGATCGGCGTGGCGCTCGTCACTGTCCAGCGGCTGGAGGCGATGTCGGCGCTGGGGATGAGGTGCAGGCGGCGCAGCACCGCCCAGTCGGCATAGACGAAGGCCTTGTGGGTGGGCACGTCGGTCGGGTGAAAGGCGGCATTGCCGGGGTCCACCAGATCGCGGTGCAGCCAGGTGTAGTTGGCGCCCAGGCTCAGCCCGCGGGCCAGCTGCGCGCTGGCGCTCAGCTCCACGCCATAGAACCGGCCGCGGGCAAGGTTGCGCGATTGCGTCATCACCGTTTGCGCGCAGGGGCCCGGCGTGGTGCTGGCGGTGCAGGCATAGCCCAGCACGCTTTCCGAGACGATGGCGTTCGTCACCAGCGCATGGAAGACCGCCGCTTCCAGCGAGAGCGCGCCCAGCCGCGTGGCGCCGCCCAGCTCGATCTGGCGGGCGCGTTCGGGCTGCAGGGCGGGGTTGGGGATGGAGGTGCCGAATTTCTGGCTGAAGCGCTCGAAGATCGTCGGGAAGCGGGCGCGCGAGGAGAGGCTGACATGGAGGCGGGTGACATCGCTGGCGGCCCAGTCGATGCGGCCCTGCCCGCTCCAGGCGCTGCTGTTGCGCATGGGATAGTTGAACAGCACGCTGGCCCCCGATGTGCCAAGCGGGGCGCCATAATCCTCCGCCCGCTTCAGATCGCGCCAGTCATAGCCGCCGCCCAAGGTGATGCTGAGCGCGGGCGTGATGTGATAGGCATATTCGGCGGCCAGGCTGTAGGTGTTCTCCAGATCCGTCTGCAGCGGCTCGGTCGATCCGCTGGGGAAGCTGGTCTGCGCCTCCTCGTGCCGATCAGAGCGGATCTGCGCCGCGATGCTGAGGCGCCCGCGGGCTGAAGGGTGCAGCGCCAGTTCGGCCGAACCGCCCAGCGCCTCGTCCCAATAGGGGCTGTTGAACGAGCGGCCCAGCGTCTGGCTGTTTTCATAGCGATTGTCGTAGGCGCGCAGCAGGTTGTAGAAGGTGTTGCGATAGAGCCGGGTCTTCAGCGTGGCCTGTTCGCCCAGCGCCGTGGTCGACAGGAAATAGAGGCTGTCGGTGTTCCAGGCCGGCCAGCTCCAGAATTTCTGCGCAGAGACCGGATCGGTGATGTGCAGCGGCGCGCCCTTCTCGCCCTCCTGCCTGGTATAGCTGATGGCATATTCATCGGTGGCATTGGGGGTGTAGCCGGCCTTCACATTCACCCGCCAATCGGCGCTGCGCGAGAAATCGCGGTGGCCGGCGGCCTGGTTGGTGGTGCTCACATAGCTGCCGGGCAGATCCCAGTGATCGGTGAAATGGCGGCCGAAGGAGGCCTGGGCATACCATTTGTCGTGCCGCGTGCCGATCTGCGCATCGAGAGCATAGCCGCCATATTCGCCCTGCCGCCCCAGATCGAGCGCGGCATCCAGCCGGGCCTCCAGCGGCTTCGTCGGGCGCGCGGTGACAAGGTTGATCGCCCCGCCCATGCCATCCGGGCCATTGAGCACCGAGACATAGCCCTTGGCGATCTGCACCTCGGCGATGTCGTTGGTGAGGAAGCGGGCGAAATCGAGGCGGTTGTCGGCCGGCAGGTAGACGCGGATGCCATCGATCGTCAGCGGCACCTCGAAGCGGTTGAAGCCGCGCACGAAGATCAGCCGCTCGTTGCGGCTGCCGCCGCTGTTGCCGGCCGAAACCCCCGGCGCCAGCGCCACCGCATCATCCAGCGTGACGCGGCCGAACAGGGCAATCGCCTTGGCGCTGAGGGTTTGGCTGGTGATCTCGATATCGGGCGCCGGCTTGCCGCTGACGACAATCTCGCCGAGGCCGAAACTGGCTTGCTGATCTTGCGCGAAGGCAGGCGTCGCCATGACGCCCGCCATGACGAATGGCAGGCATTTGCTGAAATGCATCGTTGAAATTCCCTCATGTGGGCACTTGTTGTGCCTTGTGATTGTGGGCATCATCTATATTCCTGTGAATATAGATTGCAACGCCGAGGAGATGTTGATGGCGCCTGCCCGCTTCCTGTGGCTGATCGCGGCCAGCCTGGTGCCGGCCATTGCCCCGGCCTTTGCCCCAGCCTTTGCCAGCACCGCCGACATGCCCGCGCCGCCCGCCTGCCCGGCGCCGGTTGCCCCTGCCGGCGCCTATGCCCCCTGGGCCCAGCCCGCGCCGCTCGCCGCCGGCCAGGCCGCCGATGGCGCGCCCCTGCTGAAGCCGGGCAGCGCGGCCCGGCTCAGCCTCGCGCCCACGCCGCAGGTGCGCTATGCGCTGCGCCCGGAAAAGCCGGGCGGCTCGGTCAGCTATGGCGGGCTGGTGGCGCTGGAGGTGGCCAGCGCTGGCACCTATCGCATCGCGCTGGGCTCTGCCGCCTGGCTCGATGTGATCGGCAAGGGGGGCGCGCTGCCGTCCATCGCCCATGGCCACGGGCCCGATTGCACCGGCATCCGCAAGCTGGTCGATTTCACGCTGGAGCCGGGGCGCTACCTGCTGCAGATCTCGGCCAATGGCACGCCCGCCCTTACCGTGATGGCGCTGGCGCTGCCGTGAGGGGCGCGCTGGCGGCGCTGGCGGCCCTCCTGCCCGTGCTGGCGCCCGCCGCTGCCGGGCAAACCCCCGCGAAGGCCCGCATCGAACTGGGCCGCCGGCTGTTCTACGACGCCGACCTCTCGCGCGATGGCACGATGGCCTGCGCCACCTGCCACGAACAGCGCCACGGCTTTGCCGATGGCAACCGCACCCACCCGGGCGTGACCGACGAGCCCGGTCGGCGCAATGTGCCCGGCCTTGCCAATGTTGGCCGCTTCACCCGGCTGACCTGGGCCGATCCACGCCAGACAGCGCTGGCGCGGCAAGTGGCGGTGCCGGTGCTGGGCACGCATCCGGTGGAAATGGGCATGGCCGGCATGGCCGATGCCATCCCCCGGCGGCTGGGGCGCGATCCGTGCTATGCGCAGATGTTTGCCGCCGCCTTCCCCGGCAGCGGCAGGCCGATCAGCTTTGCCCACGCCGCCAGCGCCCTTGCCAGCTTCGAGCGCCAGCTCGTCTCGCGCGCCAGCCCCTATGATCGCGGCCGGCTGCCTGCCGCGGCGCGGGCCGGCGCGGCGCTGTTCGCCAGAGACTGCGCCGCCTGCCACAAGGGGCCGGATTTCACCGACATGACCTATCACCGGCTGGCCCCGGCAGACCCCACCGCCGCCGATCAGGGCCTGTTCGAAGTGACCGGGCGCAGGCGCGACCGGGCCCGCTTCCGCACCGCGCCCTTGCGCAATCTGGCCGTCACCGCGCCCTATTGGCACGATGGCAGCGCCGCCACCCTGGCCGATG
>DASRYE010000292.1:0-14547 GCA_035653915.1 Novosphingobium sp.
CGGCGCTGGCAAGGCTGATCCGCCAGATCGGCGCGGTGCTGCTTGCCGAACCTGCCATTGCCGAAATGGATCTCAACCCCGTTATCCTGCATCCGCAGGGAGTGGTTGCGCTGGATGCCCTGATGAGGCTGCACGCGCCAACCGCCACACCGATCATGGCCTGAGGGCCGGGCGGAAAAGGGGACGGCCCGGAACTGTGTGCGCGGCCGCTTCCCGCCATCAGATGGCGAAGTGTTCATCCAGGGTCATGGCTTCGGGCTCTGCGTTGGCGGCTTCTGCTTGCGCGGCGTGCCGGCCGGCGATGAAGCCGAAGGTCATGGCCGGGCCAAGGTTGATGCCGCCTGACGGGTAGCAGCCCCCCATCACGCTCGCCATATCCGCGCCGACGGCATAGAGGCCGGGGATGGGCGCGGCCTTTTCGTCCAGCACCTGGGCCGCGCCGTTGGTGCGCAGGCCCGAGAAGGTGGCAAAGCAGCCCGGCTGCACCTTGACGGCATAAAACGGCCCCTTCTCGATCGGGGCGACGCAGGGGTTGGGGCCATCATGCAGCGGATCGCCGTTCCTGCGGTTGTAGGCCGTGCCGCCGCGGCCGAAATCGGGGTCTTCGCCCTGGCGCGCAAAGCTGTTGAAGCGCTCCACCGTGGCGGTCAGCGCGGCGGGGTCGATGCCGCATTGGCGGGCCAGCGCGGCGATGGAGGGCGCGCGTTCGAGATAGCCGCGGCGCACCCAGGGGCCAACGGGAACCGGAAACGGGCGCGAATGGCCCAGCCCATAGCGGCGCTGGAAGCGCTGGTCGCAGATCAGCCAGGAAGCGACTTCTGCGCCTTGGGGCGCCTGTGCCACCATCGCGGCGGTATAGTCGTAATAGCCGTCCGCCTCGTTGCAGAACCGCTTGCCCGTCTGCAGAACGCCGATAATGCCGGGCTTGCCGCGATCGATGATATGCGGGAAATGGCCGCTGCTGCCATCGGCGTGGCGCAGCAGCGATACCGGCGCCCATGCGACCGGCGAGGCCAGATCCGTGACGAGATGGCCGCCGGCCTGTTCCCCCAGCGAGATGCCATCGCCCGCGCAGGAGGCGGGCGGCAGGGCGAGGTGTTCCCGGCCGGTGGGGGTGCGCGGGAAGAGCGCCTGGCGCCGGGCGATATCGTTGGGAAACCCGCCGCAGGCAAGGACGACGCCCCGGCGGGCCCTGATCGTGGTGGTTCCCTGTGCGGTGCTGATCCGGACGCCGGTGATCTTGCCACCATCGCTTTCCAGCCCGGCCACCGCCATGTCCGTGGCCATGGTGACGCCCAGATCGCTGGCGGATTTGGCCAGGCGGGCGATCAGGGCCACGCCGTTCACCAGATGCGTGGCCCGGCCATGGCGCGCCATGTCGAGCGCGTGGCGCGACAGCCGTTTGACGACATGCAGGAACGATCGCCACGATCGCGTCAGGCTGAGAAAGGCGGCAAGGTCTGGCCCGGCGGCGATGGGCATGCCGAAGAAGGCGGTTTCCCGCATGGTCTTGCGCAGGCGCGGCAGCAGATGGGGAATGGTTCTGGCATCGAACGCCCGGGCGATGATCTGGTGGCCCCCGGCCGCCGCGCCGGGCGTGTGGCCATAAACATCGGGGATGGCGTTGCCGGCGGTGAACTGCACGGCGGTGTTGCCTTCCAGAAAGGAGACCATCGCCGGGCCATTGTCGAGGAAGGCGTCGATCAGTTCGGCGTTGTAATGGCGCCCCAGCGTGTGGGCGAGGTATGTGCGCGGCGCGCGGGGGTCTTCCTCGATGCCGGCGCGCCTGGCCAGCGGATTGCCCGGAATCCACATCCACCCGCCCGACCAGGCCGTGGCCCCGCCCAGCACGGGGGCCTTTTCCAGCACCAGCACGCGCAGCCCGTGCCAGGCGGCGGTGACCGCGGCGCA
This sequence comes from Novosphingobium sp., assembly GCA_035653915.1. Classification (GTDB taxonomy): domain Bacteria; phylum Pseudomonadota; class Alphaproteobacteria; order Sphingomonadales; family Sphingomonadaceae; genus Novosphingobium. Next base: position 1,912 of record DASRYE010000292.1, read on the forward strand.
AAGGCCTGATGCGCCCGATCCGACCACTACCAGGTCCCATTCGGTTGCGGGCAAATCCGTGTCGGGCGTGGGCATGGTGGTCTCCGGTGGGATGTTATTATGGAAATATGTTCTGAAAAGGAATTATATTCCATTTCATTCCCCGGGCGTCAAGGCGGGCGCCCGGGGGCGGGAAGGGGGCGCTCAGAAGTTGACCACCGTCTTGGTGCCCAGAAACACCACGTCGCGGCGATCGGCATAGCCGCCGGGATGGTGATAGAGCTGGATGTTGGGGCGCACGATGATGCCCGGCAAAAGGGAGATGCCGTAGAACAATTCCCCGGCCAGCTCCGCGCGGGGCACTTCCACGCCCGCGCTCTGGCTGCTCAGCTGCTCATAGGCCCGCGTCAGCCGGTTGTTCACATGGACGGTGCCGATGGTAAAGCCGATTTCATCCTGGCGCCGCCCCGGCAGCGGGCTGGAGGCCAGGAAGCCCAGCACGAATTTGCGATCCAGTTTCGTCGTGCGCTTGTCATTGATGGCGGCATTGGCGAACAGCACCAGGCCGCCCGTGCCGTCTGCGCGCGGTTTGATCAGTTGCTGGCGCAGGCTGGCGTAAAAGCCCACCATGCCGCCGCGCATGAGCGGCGTTCCCCCGGCGATGGGCAGCAGCTGGCCCCGGGTGTTGAGCACGACATCGGCATGGTTGGCGGTGGTGAACCAGACGCCGGCCTTGTAGATGCCGGCCAGGCCGTTGCGGAATTTCGGGGTCCAGTCGATTTCGGTGGGGATCAGCACGCCGCTGGTGTTGTCCAGGCCCAGCCGGAAGCCGTTGGTGGTGTCGATGTTGGCGGGGCTGACCTGATAGACGCCGACCTGCGCGAACAGGGCCTTGCTGAATGTCTGCTTGAAGCGGATGGCCCAGGGCGCAACGGGATAGTTGTGCCAGTAATCGGGCGAGATCTGCCCCGGGGTGGCGCCACAGGCATAGAGCGTCTGGAATTCGCAGCCGGCGCTGGCAAAATCATCGCCCACCGGAATGCGCCCCAGCTTCACTTCCAGCGTGCCGATGCTGGCGCGATAGGAGGCTTGCGTGAGGCGCCAGATGTCGCCGCGGCCGAAGATCTCGGCGGGCAATTGCAGGGTCTGAACCCCGTTGGCGGTGTTGATCCCCTCGCCGCTGCGGCGGGTGATGGTGACCTGGGTCATGGCCGGCGCGCCGCCGAAGATGTTGGGCGTGGCCACCTTCAGGCCGAAGGCCCATTGGTCGGCATAGCGGGCCTTGCGCGATGTGCCATCACTGAGGTTGGAGCTTACCTCGCCCACATAGTTGATGCTTGGCGTGATCCCCCGATCGGCAAGCCAGTGCCTGGCCCCCAGCCAATCGCCCAGCAGATGCGGCGTGGGCCAGTAGCTGCCGGCAACGCCGGGCTGGATCGGTGTGGCGGGGTTGGGCAGGAGATAGGGCTTGATGCTCGGGGGAATGTCGAGCTGTTCGGCCGTGACGATGATGGAGGCGATCTGGCGGGTCGTGTCGGTTGCGGCGGCGGGCCGCCCGGGCGCGGGCTTCGGTGCGGCGGCAGGGGCAGTCTGGACGGCCGGGGCGATGATCGCGGGCGGGGTGTCGGCAAGGGAAAGCATGGGCGTTCTCCGGCTCTTCGGCTCTGGCCGCCGGGCGCACCGCTCCCTGCGCGCCCGGCGGGGCCGGGTGCGGGGGCATGGCGCGGGGGCGGCTGGAGGGGGTGTGTCTAGGCGCGCTTGAGGCGCACGAAGGGGGCGCTGCAGGCGGCGATCAGCAGGGGCAGGGCAAAGACATACATGATCGATGCCAGCGAAAACCCCTGGTTGAGCAGCAGGCCGCCCAGCATCGGGCCAAGGGCCGCGCCGATCCGCCCGATCCCCATCGCCCAGCCGATGCCGGTGCTGCGGATGGCCGAAGGATAGAAGTGCACCGCCAGCGCGTAGAAGGAATTGAACCCTCCATAGATGGCTGTGCCGAGCAGAAAGGCGATGGCCATGGCGCCGGCAAACGGCCAGTGCATGGTGCCGAACAGGACCAGGAAAAACGCGGCGAGGACAAGGAAACCGGTGCTGACCCGGCGCTCGCCCAGAATGCGCCCCAACCCGCCCATGGCGATCGTGCCGACAAAGGCGCCCAGATTGAGCACGGCGCCGAGATAGATCGCGTTGTCGAGCGCGAGGCCGGCTTGGGCCGCCAGCCTGGTGAACCAGGAAATGGTGAAATAGAGCGACATGAAGGCGGTGAGCACGCCGATCCACAGCGCGAAGGTGCCGCCCGCGCGCCCCTGTTCGAACACCGCCCTCACCGGGAATTTGCCGGCCGCGGCGGGCTTGGGGGGCAGCGCGGGCACCGGGGCGCCGCCCAGCCTGGCGATGATCCGGTTGGCGCGGGCAAGGGCGCCGCGCGGCTGCGCGCTCAACAGGAAATCGACCGATTCGGGCAGCAGGGCCGCCGTTATCGCCAGCGCCAGCAGCGAAAGCGCGCCCGCGCCCAGCAGGATGTTCTGCCAGCCATAGATCGGCAGCAGTTTCGCGGTCATGAGGCCGGTTGCCACAGCGCCCAGCGGATAGCCCGCATTCTCGATCGACACGGCCAGCCCGGCCTGGTTGGCCGGCGCATATTCGGACACCAGCGCGGCCATGCTGGCCAGGATGGCGCCAATGCCGATGCCAATGGCAAAGCGCGCGGCCAGCAGTTGCGGCACCGTGCGCGCCAGCCCGCTGGCAATCATCGCGCCGCCGATGATCGCCAGCATGCAGAGCATGAGGCGGCGGCGGCCGAAGCGGTCTGCCAGCGGCGCGATGAACAGGCAGCCGATCATCATGCCCCACAGGCTGGCGCTGAAGATGATGCCCATCGTGCCGGGGCTGAGGTGCCAGTTCGCGATCAGGACCGGCGCGATATAGGAGAAGATGACGATGTCCATGCCATCAAGGGCATTGAGCATGCAGCACAGCGCCAGCACCAGCAGGCGCAGGGCGCTCCACCGCTCGGCATGGAGGGCGGCGCTGCTGGCGGCGGCCATGCCATGATGGCCGGGCCCGGCCTCCTGCGCGAAACCGGCGCTGGCGGGGCGCGATGCGGAAGGGGCAGGGGCGTTCATGGCCGCTTGCCCATGGCCGAACAGGGGTGTGGACCTTTCATCATGCGCCTCTCCTTGACCGAGCGGATTATCCGTTTCGCTCTTGCCTGCCGGCTCTACAACAAAAATGGACTTAGAGTCTATATAGGAATATCATTCCACAAATTCGCATCGCATTTCGGAGCACGCTCTTGGCCCACAAACTGTCTCTTGCCTTTCTCACCCTGGCGCCGGCCTCGCCGGTGGAAGCTATCGATATCGCCGAACAATGCGGTTTCGATCATGTCGGGCTGCGGCTGTTGCCGGCCGCTGCGGGAGAGCCGGATTACCCGCTGCTGCATGATCGCCAGTGTCTGTCGGACGTGCTGGCCCGCCTGGCCGACAGCCCGGTTACCATCGCCGATGTGGAGATCGCCCGGCTGGGCGCGGAGGGCGATGTGGAGCGCCTTCTCCCCCTGCTTGACCGGGCCGCGGCGCTGGGCGCCCGCCATGTGCTGACGGCGGGCGATGATCCCGATCCCTCGCGCCTTACAGACACCTTTGCCCGGTTCTGCGCGCTGGCGCAGGAGCGCGCGTTGACGGTCGATCTGGAATTCATGCCGTGGACGGCAGTGAAATGCGCGCGTTCCGCACAGGCCATTGTAGCGGCGGCCGGGGCGGCCAATGGCGGCATTCTCGTCGATGCGCTGCATTTCGACCGGTCTGCCACTACGCTGGAGGATGTGCGGCAGCTGCCGCCATCGCGCCTGCACTATGCCCAGCTGTGCGATGCCCCCGCCGATTTCGACCCCACCGACGAAGGGCTGATCGCGGTGGCGCGGGGCGGGCGCCTGTTCCCGGGCGAGGGGGGCATAGACCTGACAGGCCTCGTTCGTGCCCTGCCCGGTGACATTCCCCTGAGCGTCGAGGTGATCAACACCGGCCTGTTTCAGGGCATGAGCCTGCTGGAACGCGGCCGGCGGGCCATGGCCTCTGCCCGCCGCGTTCTGATGCATGCCGAAAGCGCCCCGGCCTAACCGGCCGGATGGGCCAGAAGGTATGCGACCATCAGGTCGCGTACCTTCGCGAACATGTCGGTGCCGATGACCGTGAGGCAGCCGCGCGCCCGCGCGGCCTCGATCAGCGGAGTCACCAGCGGCTGGGTGATGACATCGCCGACGATATGCGCGGCGCTCAGCGATGCGATGTCGAAGGGGAGGGGATCGCTTGCCCGCATGCCGGTGGGGGTGGCGTTGATCGCTATGTCAAAGCCGGCAGGGTCGGGGCTGCCGGCCTGCACATCGGCCTTGCCGAGCCGGGCGAGGCGCGCGATCAGCGCGTCGCGCCTTGCGTGGTCCTGCTCATGGATGGCCAGCCGGGCCACGCCGGCCTCGACAAGGGCATGGGCGATGGCCGAACCCGCACCGCCAGCCCCTGCCAGCAAAACGCTGCGACCGGCCAGCGACACCCCCTTTTCCTCCAGCGCGGCGACATAGCCCAGCCCGTCGAACATATCGCCGTGCCATGTGCCGTCCGCATTGCGCCGCAAGGTGTTGACCGCGCCGAGAAAAGCGGCCCTGTCTGACAGGCTTGCGCACTGGGCCGTCATGGCGATCTTGTGCGGCACGGTAACGATGATCCCGTCCACATTGCGGGTGAGGGTGGCGCCCTGCACGAAAGCGGCCAGATCGGCAGGCGCCACATGGGCCGGCACGACAAGCGCATTGTGCCCGCCATCCTGCAGCATCTGCGAAACGCCGCCGGGGGATTTCACCTGGGCAATGGGATCGCCAACGATGAAATGGAGGCGGGTGGCGCCATCAAGCAAGAGGGTCATTCTGATCTCCCGGATGTAAATTGAGCTGTTCCACTTTGGAATGCTCTTCAAAGAAAGCAGGGGCAGTGCTAGGGAAGGGGCAGCGCGAAGGTGCAAAACCGATAGGAGACTTATGTCGCAAGTGCCGCTGTCCGGAGTGCTTCAGAGAAGCCTGGCCATCCTCGAACTGCTGTCGGCCGAGCCCGAGGGGCTGGCGCTGGGCGTGGTGGCCGAGCGCCTGGGGTTGCCGCGCAGCGCCACGCACCGGCTGCTCAACGAACTCGTCCATTATGGCTATCTGCGCCAGCCGGTGGATCATGGCGTCTATGCGCTGACCACCAAGCTGGTGGCGATGGGGCTGAGCTTTCTGGGCTCTTCCGGCATCATCGACATTGCCCAGCCGATCCTCGACCGGCTGGCGCAGGTGTCGGGCGAATTCGTGCGCCTCTCCATTCTGGATGGCGACCGGCTGACCTGGGTTGCCCGGTCGCAAGGTTCGCGCGCGGGATTGCGCTATGATCCGGAAATGGGTGCGGCGGCCGCCTTTTCCTGCACGGCATCGGGCCATGCCATCCTGCAGACCATGACCGATGACGAGGCGCTGCTGGTGGTGGGGCGGCAGGGTTTCGGCAAGGTGGCTGATTATGGGCCCAATGCGCCCACCACCCCCACGGCGCTGCTCAAGGCGCTGAAGGCCGCGCGCAAGCGGGGCTTCAGCATCACGATCGAAACCTTCACGCCCGGCATGGCCGCCATGGCGGCGCCGGTCCGCCGTCGGGGGCAGGCTCCTATCGGTGCGATTAGTGTGGCAGGGCCGCATGTCAGGCTCACGGAAGCGAGGATGGTGGCGCTGGGCGATGAATTGCTGCGCGCCGCGGAGGAACTGGCGGCCACGGCCGATGCCTCGCCGCTGCTGCGGCGCAGCCGCTCGCGCGCCGAGCCGCATGCCCTGACGCGGATCGACGAGGCCGACTGAACGGGGGGCGCAAGGCCGCCGGGGCACCACAGCAGGGCGCCGGCGGCCTTGCCCGCATGCCTCAGCGCAGGGCAGAGTCGGCCAGCGGCAGGGCGATGGCCGATTGCATGTCGCTGGTCAGCCAGTCGGGCCCGCCCTTGGGCGGCCATGCGCCTTCGACGACGGACCTGGTCCTGGCTTCGGTGCGCTGGGCCAGATCGGCATAGGGCCAGATGTGGGTGATGCGCGGCGGGCCATCCAGCGAATAGAACGCGGCCAGCAGCGGGGAATAGGCCGACCGGCGCGGCATCGCCGCTTCCCATGCGGCGATCGTGGGCTCCACGCCGCCATGCTTCAGCACATAGGTGCGGATCTCGTAGATCGGCCCGAATGTGCCGCTGGCGACCGGCGGCATGAAGGGAAAGGGGGCATAGCTGTCGAGCGACAGGCCGACCAGCCACGGGGCCGCGCCAAAGGGATTGGCAGAGCGCAGCGTGCGTTCGCGTTCCTGTTGCAGATCAGCCGCCTCGTCAAACCCGCGCAGGACGATGACCTGGTTCAGCGGCCCGATGTCGGTTGCCCACAGGCCCAGAAGCTGGCCCTTTGCATCGGGGCCGGCGGCAAAATCGACGATGGCCGGCGCTGCCTTGGCGGCGGCCCCCAGCGTTGTGGTGAGCGTGGCGATTTCATAGCGCTGCATGAGATATGTCCTTTGAACGCTTCAGGAAGGGAGGTGGGCGGCTTTGGCGGCGGCCTTGGCGATGCGCCAGCCAAACACCATGGCAGGGCCAATGGTGGTGCCGGGGCCGGGATAGGTGCCGCGGAAGATGGAGGCCAGATCGTTGCCGCAGGCGAAGAGGCCCGCGATCGGCGCGCCGCTTTCATCAAGCACCCGGCCATCGACATCGCCCTGCAGCCCGGCGCTGGCGGCCAGATCGGCCGGCCACACTGCCACCGCATAATAGGGCGCGGTGGCGATCGGGCGCATGCAGGGATTGGGCGTGTGGGCCGGATCGCCGTTGAAGCGGTTCATCGGGCTGGTGCCGCGCCCGAAATCCGCGTCCACGCCGGTTTGGGCAAATCCATTGTGGCGCTCGACGGTGCGCTGCAATGCGGCGGCATCCACGCCGATGCGGGCGGCCAGCGTCGGCAGGTCGGGCGCCTCGATCAGATAGCCGGCCTTCACCAGCCGCCGGCGCCCCTTGGCTCCGGGCAGGGCAAGGCCAAGGCCATATTGCTGCAGGAAGGCCGCATCGCAGATCAGATGGGCCGGCACCGAGGGCGCCGTTTCGTGGGCGCGCAGCATGCCCATCACGAAATCATGGTAGGAATCGCTTTCGTTGACGAAGCGGCGGCCGGCGGCATTCACCGCGATCAGGCCCGGCTTGGCGCGATCGAGCAGGATGTGCGGCCAGAGCGCCTCTGCGCCTTGCGGTTTGTTCAGAACCGATGTCGGCATCCACAGCGCCGGGCTGTCTCCGCCCGCATCCACCGGCGCGCCAATCCGGGAGGCCGCGCTCACGCCGTCGCCGGTGTTGCCATCGGGCGCCAGGGATCGGGTGGCGCTTTGGGGGAACAGGCGTGCGCGCAGGGCAGGGTTGTGGGCGATGCCGCCGGTGGCCAGCACCACGCCATAGCGCGCGCGCAAGGTGGCCGGCCCGGCAGGGCCATCCACCCGCGCGCCCACCACGCGCCCCTGTTCAACGATGAGATCGCGCAGCGCGGTATCGAAGCGGACCGGAACCTTGCGCTGGCGCAGGCTGTAGAAAAGCCGGGCGACCAGCGCATTGCCCATCACCAGCCGGGTGCCGCGCGGATAGCGCAGCCGGTCTGCCGCCTGGCGCAGCAGCAGGCCCGCGGCCGCCTTGAAATGGGCCAGGCTGGCGAACGGGCGCAGCAGCGCATCCAGTTCGTTGCGCGCCACCATCATGCCGGTGGGGCCCATGAACTCTGGCCGTGGCGGCCGGATGCGGGCGAAATCCCGGCCCAGCAGCCGCCCGTCGAAAGGCAGCGGTGCCAGCGCCCGCCCGCCAAAGGCAGCGCCCGGGTGGTTGCCCAGATAATCGGGGTGCGCGCTGGCCGCCACGAATTTGGCATCGGTCTGCTCGTCCAGCTCGCGGATCGCCGCGGGGCCGGAATCCAGAAAGGCCTGGCGCAGGGCATCGCCCCCGCGATTGCCCACCACAGAGGCCAGGAAGGCTGCCGCATCGGCGGTGGAATCGGGCACGCCCGCGCGGATGCTCAGATCCGTGCCCGGCACCCAGGCGGTTCCGCCCGATGTGGCGGTGATGCCGCCCACTTGCCCGGTCTTCTCGCACAGGAGGACGTTCAGCCCTTCCAGCGAGGCGACGAGCGCGGCCGTCATCCCGCCGGCGCCGGCGCCAAAGACCAGGAGATCCACCTCTTCGGCGGGCACGCAGCTGTCAGGCGGGGACATGGGGCGGGTTTGCATGGGCTTCCTCTGATTGTGCCTGTGATTGTGCTTGTGTCTGTGCTTGTGTCTGTGCGGCGATATGGCGCGCCGCGATCCATCCGAAGGTCATCGCCGGGCCCAGCGTGATGCCGCCGCCCGGATAATGCCCGCCCATGATGCTGTTCATGTCGTTGCCCGCGGCATAAAGCCCGGCGATCGGCGCGCCTTCCCGGTCCAGCACGCGGGCATGGGCATCGGTTTTCAGGCCGGCGAAGGTGCCAAGGCTGCCGGGCACGATCCGCACCGCGTAAAACGGCCCGGCCTCGATCGGCGCGATGCAGGGGTTGGGCCGATGATCGGGATCGCCCTGGGCGCGGTGATAGGGGGTTGTGCCCCGGCCGAAGGCGGGGTCGCTGCCGGATCGGGCCTGCGCGTTCCACGCCGCGATCGTGGCGGCCAGCCCATCGGGATCGATGCCGCAGGCCTCTGCCAGTTCGCGCAGGCTGCGGCCCTGCAGCAGGTAGCCGTTGCGCAGCCACCGCCCGATCGGGACGGGAAAGGGCTTGACCGCGCCCAGCCCATAACGCCGCAGAAAGCGCCGGTCGCAGATCAGCCACGAGGCCGGCTCCTGCCCTGCCGGCGTAGCGGCGAAAAGCGCGCGCATATAGCCGTGATAGGACCCGCCCTCATTGACGAAACGCCGGCCGGCGCGGGTTACGGCGATGAGGCCCGGTTTGCCGCGCTCGACCAGGTGGGGAAAGCGGGTGGGCTGGCCGTTTTTCCCCGGCACCAGCGAAACCGGCGCCCAGGCGACAGGATCGACCTGACCTGTATCGACCAGCGCCCCCAGTGCCTCGGCCAGGCGCAAGCCGTCGCCGGTGTTGCTGGCGGGGGCGGCGCTGTGATGGGCAAAGCCCTCGGCGACATGGGGAAGGAGCAGGCTCTGGCGTTGCCGGTCATGGGGAAAGCCGCCGCAGGCCAGCACCACCGCGCGCCTGGCCCGGATGAGGCCGACGCCGCCGGCCGTGCGCACCCGGGCCCCGGTAACGCGCCGGCCATCGCTTTCCAGCGCCTCGACGCATGTCTGGGTGAGGAGCGGGACGTTGCGGTCGGCCGCCGATCGTAACAGGCGGGCGGTCAGGGCATTGCCGTTCACCAGCTGCATCGCGCGGCCATGGCCCAGCAGATCGATCAGGTGGCGGCCCAGCCGCCGCAGCACATGCAGCATCGAGGCCGCCGACCGAAAGGCGGTGAGAAAGGCGCGCAGATCAGGGCCCGGGGCAATGGCCATGCCCATCAGCGTGGTTTCGGCCAGCGGCGGGGCCAGTTGCGCCAGCAGCGGGCCCAGCTGCCTGCCGTCATAGGGTTCTGCCACAAGGGAGCGTCCGCCGGTGGCGGCCTGGTCGATCTCGCCGTGAAAATCGGGTGTGGTCAGCCCTGGCTGGAAATGGACCTGTGTGTGCCTCTCGAAAAAGGCCAGCATTTGGGGGCCGGCATCGAGAAAGGCCTGGATCAGGGTGTCGTCATAACGCGCGCCAAGGAGGGCGCGAAGGTAGCGGACCGGGGCTTCGCGTGGTTCGGAAAATCCGGCTGCGCGCGCCTCGGGCGAATGGGGGATCCACAACCATCCGCCGGAAATGGCTGTCGTGCCACCCAGCAGCGGCGCTTTCTCGGCGACGATGACATCGAGGCCAAGGTCTGCCGCCGTGACCGCGGCCGCCATCCCGGCCGCGCCAGAGCCGACGATCAGGACATCGCAATCATGCAGAACGGGCAGGTCGGGCATGGCGTCAGCCTTGCGCCGGGAAGGGCTTGAAGCAGGGCATGGGCAGGCTGTTCCTCTCCGACCTGTCTGGGGTGCGATCATGGGATCTGATCTGAATGACAGGCCATAGTGGAACATCATTCCACTGACAAGCCCCGCTTGGCCGGAGGGGCAAGGCGCAGATGGCAAAAGGTTTCTGCCCGTCGATCGGCATGCCCCTTGCGCAAGGCGAGGATCCGGCAGAACCACGCAGGCCTGCCGGATCGTCAGGGTCAGGAATGGCTATGGGCTGGCGGGCGTGAGCGGCGCTTCACCGGCGCCGCCTTCGCCCGGCCGGGCGCGCCCGTTTTTCAGCCCTGTTCGGCGGCGGGGGCTGCGCCCAGCACCAGCCGCACCAGCGCGCCGGGGCGGGGGCTGTCCACATGGGCGAGGGCGGGCGCATGGGCCAGCTCGAACAGCAGCGCGCCCACCATCTGGGCATCATGGCCCGCGCGCCGGGCCAGATCGGGCAGGCGCGGCAGCAGGCACGCGCCCAGTTGCTGCCAGCAGGCGCGCAGGATCTTCTCCTGCTGGCACAGGGCCTCGGCATTGTTCTCGGCCTGGCGGGCATATTCCATGATGGTCAGCGCCCAATTGCCCGATCCGGCGCGCGCATCGGCCCAATCGGCCAGCAGGTCGATCAGCGTGGCGGTGTCGGGCGCGGCGTGCAGCGCTTCCAGCAGCTTGGCCATGGATTGCGCCCCTTCGGCCTGCAGCGCGGCCAGGAAGATCTCCTCCTTGCAGGCGAAGTTTGAATAGACCGCGCCTTTCGAATAGCCGGCCGCCTCGGCGATGCGGTCGATCGAGGTGGCGGCAAAGCCGTCGCGGCGAAACAGCTCGCGCGCGGCATCGATCAGCCGCTGGCGGGTTTGCTCCTGGCTCTGGCTACGCGTCAATCGCGACATGAAGGCCCTCCCTTGGGCGCTCTATGTTGCCGGGCGCCGGCGCCGTCGAGGGTTTTTGACGGGCACGGGTTGAAATACCCAAAGGTATTTATATACTGTATGGTATTCTAATCAATCCGCTCCTCCCTCCGCCGGCTGTCGTGCGCAGGGAGGAGCGGCACCGGCAAAGGATTCTGCGGCATGGCATGGCAAGGCAAACGGGTGGTGGAACTGGCGCCGAGTGGCCAGGTGGATGCCCTGGCCCCCACCGTTTCCCTGGCCAACGGCGTGGCCATGCCCGCCATCGGCCTTGGCACCTGGCCGATGGATGATGCCGAGGCGGCTGGCGCTGTGGCCCGGGCTATCGGCCGTGGCTATCGCCTGATCGACACGGCGCAGAATTACGGGAACGAGGCGGGCGTGGGCGCCGGCGTGCGCGCCTCGGGCGTGGCGCGCGAGGAGATCTTCCTCACCACCAAGTTCAACCGCGCATGGCACAGCGTGGCCGGCGTGCGCGAGGCCTGCGAGGCCAGCCTGAAGCGCCTGGGCATGGATTACATCGACCTCTACCTGATCCACTGGCCCAACCCCGATCAGGATCGCTATCTCGATGCATTCCACGGCCTGCAGCGGGTGGCCGAGGCGGGGCTGGTGCGGGCGATCGGCGTTTCCAATTTCAAGCCGGCGCATCTGGCGCGGCTGCTGGATGCCGGGCTGGTGCCGCAGGTGAACCAGATCCAGCTCGATCCCTATCACCCGCGCGCCGATATCGTGGCGATCCACCAGGCCCATGGCATCGTTACCGAAAGCTGGAGCCCGATCGGCCGGGGCAATGCCCTGCTGGCCGATCCGGCGATCCTGCGCATCGCGGCCGATCATGGCCGCAGCCCGGCGCAGATCGTGCTGCGCTGGCAGGTGCAGCAGGGCTTCATCCCCACCCCCAAATCCGCTGATGCCGGGCGGCAGGCGGCCAATCTCGCGCTGTTCGATTTTGCCCTGAGCGCTGAGGAGATGGCCGTGCTGGGCGGGCTGGGCCGGGCGGATCCCGATATGATGGATGCCGATGTGTTCGGCCACTAGGGCTCAGCGGCGCAACTGCGCGCGCGCGGCGCGGCCCACGGCCTCGCTCAGCGCGCGCAGGGGCCCTGCGTGCAGGCGCGCCACCGTCCAGTAGAGCGGCACGTCGAGCGGGGCATCGGGCACCAGTTCCACCAGCCGGCCGGCCGCGATATGCGGGCGGGCCAGCGCCTCTGGCTGCATCGCCCAGCCCAGCCCGCGCAGGCCCAGATCGAGGAAGGCATGGGTGGAAGGCACCCAATGGGTAGTGCCCGACAGCGGCCCTGTGCCGCGCCTCTGCGCCCAGCTGGCCTGCAGCCCGTCGCGCCGGTCGAAGCGCATGTGGGGGGCGGTGGCGAGGGCCTCGGGGCCGGGGCCTTGCGGAAAATGGCGCGCCACGAAATCCGGGCTGGCGCAGGCGATATAGCGCAGCGTGCCCAGCGGGCTGGTCTTGCAGCCGGGCACCGGGGCGGGGTCGGAGCTGACCACGGCCATCACCTCGCCGCTGCGCAGGCGCTCGGCGGTGTGGGCCTCATCGTCCAGCGCGAGTTCGATGAAACAGCCGCTGGCGCTGGCAAAGGCGGCGATGGCATCGGGCAACCAGGTGGCCAGGCTGTCGGCATTGGCGGCGATCGGCAGGGTCACC
>DASRYE010000293.1:0-9506 GCA_035653915.1 Novosphingobium sp.
GGGGCCTCGGCGCTGGGCCACTGGCTGCTGCACAAGGAGCCGCCGGCCGATCAGCCGCTGCCGCCGGGCGTGGTGCAGCTTTCCGCCAGCCAGATGAGCGGCGTGACGATCGTGCGCGCAGGCGCTGGCGAGGCGGCCGAGCGCACCGAGGCCAGCGGCCAGATCGCCGCCGACGACACGCTCTCCACCCCTGTCTACCTGCCGTTCAGCGGCCAGGTCACCCAGGTTTTCGTGCAGGCGGGCGACAAGGTGGCCGCCGGCCAGCCGCTGCTCGCTATCCGCACCGGCGATGTGGTGGATGCGCGCAACGCGCTGATCGCCGCCCAGGCCCAGCGCAGCGCCGCCCAGGCCCAGGCGAAGCTGGCCGCAGCCAACCTCGCCCGCGCCGAGCAGGTGTATAAAACCGCCGGCGGCGCGCTGAAGGATTACCAGCAGGCGCAAAGCGATGCGCTGGCCACCCAATCGGCCCTGCGCAGCGCCGAAAGCGCGCTGGGCGCCGCGCGCGACAAGCTGATGGTGTTTGGCAAGAGCGGGGCCGAGGTGAGCCGGCTGGAGGCCGCGCGCGATCCGGCGGGCCTGCGTGCCGAAACGGTGTTCCGCGCGCCGGTGGCCGGGGTTATCGCCCAGCGCAGCGTGGCGCCGGGGCAATATGTGCAGGCGGGCGCGGCCAGCCCGCAGCTCACCATCACCAACCCTGCGCGGGTGTGGATGGTGGCGCAGCTGGGCGAATCGGATGCCGCCCATGTCCATCTGGGCGATCGGCTGGATGTGCTGGTGCCGGCGCTGGGCGGGCGCCAGTTGCAGGCGGTGGTCGATAATGTGGCCGCCCAGGTCGATCCGGTGTCGCACCGGCTGGCCGTGCGCGCCACGCTGGCCAATGCCGATGGGGCGCTGAAGCCGCAGATGTTTGCCAGCTTCATCATCCATCACCCGGAAAAGCAGGCGCAGGCCGGCGTTGCCGTGCCCGCCAGCGCGGTGATCCACGAGGGCGATGCGGCCCGCGTGTGGGTGCTGGTGGGGCCCGGGCGGCTGCAATCGCGCGCGGTGGCCGTGGGCGGCGCGGCCGATGGCGAGGTGCGCATCACCGCCGGTCTCAAAGCCGGCGAGCAGGTGGCCAGCACCGGCGCCATTTTCGTCAACGAAGCCGGGCTGGGCCAGTGAGCCTGGCGGCGCGGGCCGATAGCCGGGCCGGGGGGCAGGCATGAACGACATTATCCGCCTTGCCCTGCGCAACCGCCTGCTGGTGGTGGGCTTTCTCATTGCGCTGCTGGTGGCTGGCGGCATCGCCTTTTCCCAGCTGAACATCGAGGCCTATCCCGATCCGGTGCCGCCGATGGTCGAGATCGTCACGCAGACCTCGGGCCTTTCGGCCGAGGAGATGGAACGCAACGTCACCGTGCCGATCGAGGTGCAGATGGCGGGCATTCCCCACATCAAGACGATCCGCGGCATTTCGCTGTTCGGCCTGTCGGATGTGAAGATCCAGTTTACCTACGACTACACCTTCGATCAGGCCCAGCAGCAGGTGATCAACCGGCTGGCGCAGATGGGCAGCCTGGCCGGCGGCGCGCAGCCGCAGATTTCGCCCACCAGCCCGATCGGCGAAGTCTATCGCTACCGTGTGGCAGGGCCCGCCGGCTATTCGCCGATGGATCTCAAGACCATCCAGGACTGGGTGCTGGAACGCCGCTTCAAGGCCATTCCCGGCGTGATCGACGTGACCGGCTGGGGCGGCAAGCTGCGCAGCTATGACGTGGTGCTCGATACCGCGCGGCTGAATGCCCATAACGCCACCGTGGCGCAGGTGCTGCAGGCGATTTCCCGCAGCGACACCAATGTCGGCGGGCAGACCATCAACTTCGGCGCGCAGGCCGCGATCGTGCGGGGCGTGGGGCTGATCCACCAGGTCAGCCAGATCGGCGATTCGCTGGTAACGGTGAACAATGGCGTGCCGGTGCTGGTGAAGGATGTGGCCGAGGTGAAGATCGGCAACCAGCCGCGCCTGGGCATCGCCGGCCTTGGCAACGACGACGACGTGATCCAGGGCGTGGTGCTGATGCAGCGCGGCGCCAAGAGCATGCCGACGATCGAGGCGGTGAAGGCCGAGGTGGACCGCGTCAATGCCAGCGGCATCCTGCCGCCGGGCGTGCATCTGGAACGCATCTACGACCGCTCCGACCTCATCAACCACACCACCAGCACGGTGATCGAGAATCTGGTGGCTGGCGTGGTGCTGATCTTTGCCCTGCAATGGCTGTTCCTGGGCAATCTGCGCAGCGCCTTCATCGTGGCGATGACGATCCCCTTTGCCCTTTCGGTGGCGCTGCTGATCATCGTGCTGCAGGGCGAATCGGCCAATCTGCTTTCGGTGGGCGCGCTCGATTTCGGCCTGGTGGTGGATGCGACGGTTATCATGGTGGAGAACATCTTCCGCCACATGGCCGAAAGATCCTCGCATGTGGAAGGCGGCCATGGCCATTATTCGCTGGCCACGCGCCTGTCGGCGGTGATGCATGCGGCCAGCGAAGTGAGCCGGGGCATCTTCTTTGCCGCCGCCATCATCATCGCCAGCTTCCTGCCGCTGTTCACGCTGACAGGTGTGGAAGGCCACATCTTCGGCCCCATGGCCAAGACCTATGCCTATGCCATCCTCGGCGGGCTGATCGCCACTTTCACCGTGGCGCCGGTGCTTTCCACCATGCTGCTGCCCGACCGGCTGGAAGAGGTGGATACCTGGCTGGTGGGCCGCATGCGCCGCCTGTATGAGCCGGCCGCGCGCTTTGCCCTGGCCAACCGGCTGCTCACGCTGGGCGGGGCGGGGATGCTGTTTGTGGTGGCCCTGTTCGGCATGAGCCGGCTGGGGGTGGAATTCCTGCCGCATCTGGAAGAGGGCAACATGTATATCCGGGCCGAAATGCCCGCTTCCATCAGCCTGGAATCCGGCCAGCCCACGGTGAATGCCATCCGCCGCGCCATCGCCCGCTATCCGGAGGCCGAAAGCGTGCTCTCGCAGCAGGGCCGGCCGGATGATGGCACCGATGCCACCGGCTTCTTCAACGCCGAATTCTTCGTGCCGCTGAAGCCGGCCGGCCAGTGGCCCAAGGGCATCACCAAGGAACAGCTGACCGAGCAGATGAACAAGGACCTCACCGCCCGCTTCCCGGGGGTGGCGTTCAACTTCAGCCAGTATATCGAGGACAATGTCGAGGAAGCGGCGAGCGGCGTGAAGGGGGCCAATTCGGTCAAGGTGTTCGGCCCCGATCTTGCCACGCTGGAGCGCATTGCCGGCCAGATCAAGGACGAGATGGGCCGGGTGCGCGGTATCACCGATCTCGGCGTCTTCCAGTCGCTGGGTCAGCCCACCGTGCGCATCGATGTCGATCGCGCCCGGGCTGCCCGCTATGGCCTGCAGCCCGATGATGTGAATGCGGTGGTGCAGGCCGCGATCGGCGGCCAGTCGCCCGGCGATCTCTACGAGAAGGGCACCGATCGCCACTTCCCGATCTTCGTGCGCCTGCAACCGGGCCAGCGCGACAGTGTGGAAGCGGTGAAGCAGATCCCCATCGGCGCGCCTTCGGCCAGCGGCGGCACGATTCAGGTGCCGCTGGGCGAGGTGGCCGAGGTGAAGCTGACCACCGGCGCCAGCTTCATCTACCGCGAACATCAGGAACGCTATGTGCCGAT
Organism: Novosphingobium sp.; assembly: GCA_035653915.1. Lineage (GTDB taxonomy): Bacteria > Pseudomonadota > Alphaproteobacteria > Sphingomonadales > Sphingomonadaceae > Novosphingobium. The sequence continues at coordinate 3,685 of DASRYE010000293.1, forward strand.
CAAGTTTTCGGTGCGTGATCGGGATCTGGGCGGCGCGGTGGAAGAGGCGCAGGCGCGCATCGCCCGCAATGTGGTGCTGCCGCCCGGCTATCATCTGGAATGGGCGGGCGAGATGGGCAATCTCACCGATGCGGTGGCGCGGCTGGAAGTGGTGGTGCCGATCAGCTTGGTGCTGATCTTCGGCCTGCTGATGGCCAATTTCCGCTCCCTGCGAGACAGTCTGCTGGCCTTCAGCGTGATCCCCATGGCGATCATCGGCGGCGTGCTGGCGCTGGCGATCAGCGGCACGGCCTTCTCCATCTCGGCGGCGATCGGCTTTGTGGCGCTGTTCGGCATTGCGGTGATGGATGGCATTCTGGTCGTCTCCACTTTTAACCAGGCGCTCAACGAAGGCTCCAGCCGGGCCGAGGCGCGCCATATCATCCTCAAGAACTGCCTGCGCCCGGTGGCGATGACCTGCCTTGTGGCGGCGATCGGCCTGCTGCCGGCAGCGGTTTCCACCGGCATCGGCAGCCAGGTGCAAAAGCCGCTGGCGCTGGTGGTGGTGGGCGGCATGACGCTGGCCCCGCTGCTGATCCTGCTGGTGCTGCCGGTGCTGGTGGAGATGTTCTCGCGCCATCGCCGGGCCGAGGAAAACCGCATGCGCCGCCCGGTGGAGGGAGAGGAATGATGCGTAAATTCGGCGCTCTTGCCCTGCTGTTGCCGCTGGCCGGCTGCATCACGCCCGGCCCCAGGGCTGAAACGACCCTGCCGCTGGCCCCGGCCGCTGCGGGCAATGCCGCCATTGCCCCCATCCGGCCCGAACATGGCCCGGCGCAGGTTTTCGTGGAAGGCGGCCATGTGCCGGCGCGCTGGTGGCAGGGCTTTGCCAGCCCCGCGCTCGATGCGCTGGTGGAACAGGCGCTGGCTGGCAACAACGACATCGCCGCTGCCGATGCCGCCCTGCGCCAGGCCCGGTCGCTGGCCGGGGCGACGGCGGCCGGCGCCCTGCCGCAGGTCACGGCGGGCTATTCCGCCCAGCGCGCCAAGGCGTCGGACATCGTCTCGCCGCCGCTGGCCGATCCCAACGACACGCTCTACACGCTGCACACGGCGCAATTGTCCGTCACCTATCCGCTCGATGTGTTCGGCGGCGGGCGGGCGAAGATCCGCTCGGCCCGCGCCGCGGCCGAGGCGCAGGATTTCCGCACGCGCGCGGCGCGCACCACGGTGGTGGCCAATCTGGTGCTGGCGGTGATCCAGCACGCGCAGGTGCAGGAGCAGCTGGCCGCCGCCCGCCAGGCGATGGCCGCCGGCCGTGATCTGCTGGCCCTGCTGCAACGCCGGCGCGAGCTGGGCGCGGCGGGCGATGCCGATGTCGCCGCGCAGGAAGCGACGCTCGCCGCGCTGGAAGCCAGCGTGCCGGGGCTGGAGCGCACAGCGCTGCACCAGCAGGCGTTGATCGCCGCCTTCATCGGCGTGGCGCCGGGCACGCCGTTGCCGCCTCTGCCAACGCTTGCCGATCTGCACCTGCCGGCCGAGCTGCCGGTGGCCGTGCCCTCGCAGCTGGTGGCAGAGCGGCCCGATGTGCGCGCCGCTGCCGCCCAGATGAAGGGCGCGGCGGCCGATGTGGGCGCGGCGATTGCCGCGCGCCTGCCCGCCTTCCAGATCAGCGGCAATGTGGGCGGCAGCGCGCTCAAATTTGGCGAGATGTTCGCCGATGGTAACCTCTTCTGGCAGGTGCTGGGCGAGGTGGCGCAGCCGATCTTCGATGGCGGCCAGCTGTTGAAGCAGAAGCACGCCGCCGATGCCGCTTTCGTGGCGGCCAAGGCGCAATATCGCGCCAGCGCGCTGCAGGCCTTTGTCGATGTGTCGGATGCGCTGGAAGGGCTGTCCACCGATGCGGCGGCGCTGGATGCGGCGGCGCGCGGCGATGGCGCGGCGGCGCGCAGCCTGGCCTATACCTTGCGGCAGAACCAGCTGGGCGGGGTGGGCGTGTTTGATCTGCGCAACGCCGAGGTGGCCCGCGCGCAGGCCGCGCAAACCTATGCCCAGGCCAAGGCGGCGCGGTTGGCCGATACGGTGGCGCTGTATCAGGCGCTGGGGGCTGGCGTGGTGGCGGGGGAACCGCGCAAATGAGTTTCTGAAAATCACTCAAGATATATCTTGAAAACATTTTGAAGAATGTTATCTCTCCTCGCATCCAAGAGATGCAAGGAGTTTCGAATCATGTTTGGATATGACAAGGGCCGCAGGGGCGGCCCGGATCGTGGTGGCGATCGCGGCGGCGAAGGCCGGGGATGCGGCGGTGGCCGTGGGCGCCGGGGCCTGTTGGCCATGCGCGGCGGCTTTTTCGGCGGTGGCGGCCCGTTTGGCGGTGGCCCCTTCGGCGGCGGGCCGTTTGGCGATGAGTTTGGCGGCGGCCGGGGCGGGCGCGGCGGCGGTGGCGGTGGCCGCCGGGCCAAGCGGTTCGACAGCGAGGAGCTGCGGCTGCTGGTGCTGGGCGAGCTGGGCGAGGAACCGCGCCATGGCTATCAGCTGATCCGCGCGCTGGCCGAAAAGAGCGCCGATGCCTATCAGCCCAGCCCCGGCGTGCTTTATCCGCTGCTCACCATGCTGGCCGAGATGGGCCTGGTGGCCGAGGCGGAGGGGCAGGAAGGCTCCACCCGCCGCCGCTACGAGCTGACCGAGGCCGGCCGCGCCGAACTGGCCGCCAATGCAGAGCGCCTGGCCCAGCTGCGGGCACGGCTGGCCGCGCTGGCCGAACAGGCTGGCCGCATTGATGGTGCGCCGGTGCGCCGGGCGGTGCATAATCTGCGCGCGGCGATCATGGAGCGGCTGGGCCGCGCCGGCACCGCCGAGGAAACCGCCTTTGCCGTGGCCGCCATCATCGATGAGGCCGCCCAGAAGATCGAGCGCCTGTGAGGGCCTCGCAGGAGAAGACCATGCCCCTTTCGCAAGCCATCGTGCCCACCGCCAGCGCCAGCCGTTATATGCAGCAGCTGGCCAAGCACTGGAGCCACAAGTTCCCGGTCAGCTTCGATGCCACCCGCGCCAGCTTCCCGCTGCCGCTGGGCCCGGTGACGATGCTGGCCGATGCGGCGGCCCTGACGGTGACTTGCGAAGTGGCCGAGGGCGGCGATATCGAGCGGCTGCAGCAGGTGGTGGCCGAACACCTCAACCGCTTCGCCTTCCGCGAGGGCGAGCTGGTGTTCGACTGGCAGCCGGCCTGATACCGGCCCTGGTTGCGAAGGCCCGCTGGCATGCCGGCGCGCCTTCGCCTAGAAGCCGGGGCATGATCGCTCATACCATCCAGCTGGCGCTGGCCCCGGTCTTCGTGCTGGTGGCCATTGGCAATATCATGAACATCCTGTCCACCCGGCTGGGGCGCATCGTCGATCGCGCCCGCCAGCTGCAGCTGATGTATCACGAGACGCAAGGGCTGCGGCACGATCTGGTGGTGGTGGAAATGCGCGCGGTCGATCAGCGCATCCTGCTCAATTCGCGGGCCATCCATGTGCTGGTGATGTCGGGCCTGTCGATCGGCATCACGGTGTCGATCCTCTTCGTCGAGGAAGTCGTCAGCGTGCCGCTGGAGCGGGTGGCGGCGTGTTTCTTCCTGGTGGCGGTGGCGCTGCTGATGTGGGGCCTCACGCTGTTCCTGCGCGAGACGCGGCTGGCCGCCGATCTGCTGCGCATCCCGGAAGACTATCTGGAGCGCCACCGCGAGCTGGAATGAAAAAAGGGGCGGGGGTTTTCACCCTCGCCCCCTTTTTTCGCTGCGGCGTTTTCAGGCCGCCAGCTGCAGCGGGGCGATCTCGCCCGAGAGATACAGCCGCTTGGCCTTGGCGCGGCTGAGCTTGCCCGAGCTGGTGCGCGGCAGGGTGCGCGGCGGCACCAGTTCCACCACCGCGCTCATCCCCAGCACCGAGCGCACCTTGTCGGCCACCGCATCGCGCAGGCGTAGCCGCTCGGCCGGATCGGCCACGCGGCAGTGCACCAGCACGGCCGCGGTTTCCTCGCCGGTTTCCGTCTGCAGGCTGAAGGCGGCGATATCGCCCTGGTGGAAGCCGGGCAGCTGTTCCACCGCCCATTCGATATCCTGCGGCCAGTGGTTCTTGCCGTTGATGATGATCATGTCCTTCGCCCGGCCGACGATGAACAGATAGCCATCCACGGTATAGCCCATGTCGCCGGTGTCGAGCCAGCCATCGACCAGGCAGTCGGCAGTCGATTCCGGGTCGCGGAAGTAGGAATGCATGATGCTGGGGCCCTTGCACCACACCTTGCCGATCTGATGGTCGGCCAGCAGCTTGCCGGCGCCATCGCGGATTTCCAGCGCCATGTCCTTCACCGGCTTGCCGCAATTGACAATGGCCCGATAGCGCGCCGGGCGCGACAGATCGCGCGGCGTGCCCGACAGGCGCTCTTCCTCCACCAGCTCCACCCGGATGCCTTCGCCCACCGGCATCAGCGTCACCGACAGGGTCGCCTCGGCCAGGCCATAGGAGGGCAGGAAGGCCGCGGCCCTGAAGCCGGCCGCGGCAAACACGTTGACAAAGCCCTGCATCACATCGGGGCGGATCATGTCGGCGCCATTGCCCGCCACGCGCCAGCGCGACAGGTCGAAGCGTTCGGCCACGTTGGTCTGGCTGGAGATGCGGCGGGCGCAGATGTCATAGCCGAAAGTGGGCGAATAGCTGATCGATTCGCCCGGGTTGCGGCTGATCATGTCGAGCCAGGCGAGCGGGCGCCGGGCGAAATCCTCGGTCTTCATGTAGTCGACCGAGATCTGGTTGGCGATCGGCGAGAGGAAGCAGCCGACCAGCCCCATGTCGTGATACCAGGGCAGCCAGCTCACCACCCGGTCTTCCGGGTGCCGGCACATTTGCAGCCCTTCGCCCTGGCCGGCCAGATTGTTCAGCAGCGAGGCATGGGTAACCGCCACGCCATGCGGAAAGCGCGTGGAGCCCGAGGAATATTGCAGATAGCAGATATCATCGCCGGCCAGCTGCGGCAGCACGGCCGGCGTTGCTTCCTCGGCCGCCAGCACATCCCACGACAGGGCCAGGCAGCCGCCGCCCTTGGCGTTGTGCGCGGCAGCCGCGCCCGCGCCCATGGTGGCGATTTCGGGCGGATAGAAGAACAGCGCCGGATCAGAGCTGCCCAGCTGCACGGCCAGCTGGTCGATGTAATTGTCCTTGCCGCCAAAGCTGGTGGGCAGCGGCAGCGGCACCGGCCAAGCGCCGGCATAGATGGCGCCGCAGAAGAGGGCGGCAAATTCGGTGCCGGTTTCAGCGACCAGGGCAATCCGGTCGCCCGGGCGCACGCCGCGGGCGATCAGCCGGTAGGCCATCGCCAGCGCATCGGCGCGCAGCCGGGCATAGGGATAGGCCAGCGCCAGATTGCCGCGCGCATCGTGGAAGTTGAGGCCCCGCACACCCTTGGCGGCATAATCCAGCGCTTCGGTAAAGGAGGAAAAATCGGCCAGGCGGCGCGGCAGCAGGCAGGCGTTGGGCGTGGGGATCGGCATTTGCGGCGCGTCGGTGCGATCCAGCACGGGGGTCTCGGTCATCGGGTTGCTCGGTCCATCCTGGCGGGCTGGCGGGGCCAGCGTGCTGTTGTTTTGGCGCTTCTTATCGGGCACACACCCGGATGAGCCGGGCATGAACGCGAACCCCTGCCGCAAGGGCAGGCTGTCGATTGTTGCCCTTTGCGCGGTGAGTGTGGCACGAATAAGGCCGATGGCTGGTTTTAACCATAAGGAGCGGCGCCCCCCCGTGGCGCTGGAGGCAGAGCGGCTGGAGCAGCTGGCGCTGGCCTATGTGGCGCGCTTTGCCACC
>DASRYE010000294.1:0-2763 GCA_035653915.1 Novosphingobium sp.
CTTGCGGCTGCTGCTGGCCTGCCTGTTCCTGGGGGTGGGCGCGCTGGCGGCGATCGGCTCGCTCACCAGCGCGATCTCGGCGGGGCTGGCGGCCAAGGGCCGGCTGATCCTGGGCGGTGATGTGCAGATCACCGTGTGGCAGCGCGCCTTCACGCCGGCCGAAAGGGCAGCACTGGCCGCCCATGGCCGCCTGTCTGACGGACTGCGCCTGCAGGCAATGGCCAGCGCCGGCGACACTGCCGCGCCCGTGCAGCTGAAAGCGGTGGACAGCGCCTGGCCGCTGGTGGGCCGCCTTCAGCTGGCCGATGGGCGCCAGGTGGGCGCGCCGGCACCCGGCAGCGCGTGGATCGCGGCGGGCGCGGCGGCGCGGCTGGGGCTCAAACCCGGCGACAGTTTCACCATCGCCGGCCACCCCTTGCGCGTGGCCGGCCTGATCGGCACCGAGCCCGACGGGCTGGGCGAAGGCTTTGCGCTGGGGCCCACGGTGATCGTGCCGCTGGATTTTCCGGGCCGCGCGGGGCTGATCCAGCCGGGCGCCATGTTCCGCAGCCGGCTGCGGCTGGCCTGCGCGCAAAGCTGCGATGCGGCGGCCATGGCCGATGATCTGGCCCATCGTTTCCCCGATGCCGGGCTGGATATCCGCACGCGCGACAAGGCCGCCCCCGGCACCGAGACCTTCCTCGCACGGATGGGCGATTTCCTCGTGCTGGTGGGCCTTTCGGCGCTGCTGATTGCCGGCATCGGCATTGGCGGCGGCACGGCTTCCTATCTGGAGGCGCGGCGGGGGGTGATCGCCACGCTGAAGGTGCTGGGCGCCACCAGCGGCGATATCGCCCGGATCTATCTGCTGCAGATCACCGCTGCCGCGCTGGTGGGTGCGCTGGCCGGGCTGGTGGCGGGCGTTATCGCCTTGCCGCTGATCACCCGTGCGCTGGCCGGCGTGCTGCCGGTGGCAGACGGCTTTGTGCTGGCGCCCTGGCCGCTGGCGCGGGCGGGCCTGTGGGGGCTGCTGGTGGCGCTGGTGTTTGCCGCCCCGCCGCTGGCCGCCGCGCGCAGCTTTCCGGCGATGGCGCTGCTGCGCGCGCGGGTGGCGCCGGTGTCTGGCAGGGGGGGCTGGCAGTGGGTGGCAGGCGGGCTGGCGGGGATTGTCGGCCTGGCGTTCCTCGGTGGCGGCGCGCCGCGGGTCACGGCGCTGTTCCTGGGCGGGGCGGCGGCGATCCTGCTGCTGCTGGCGGGGCTGGGGCTGGCGATCCGCCGCGCCGCCCGCGCCCTCCCTCGCCCGCGCGGCACGATCGCGCGGATGGCGCTGGCCAACCTCCACCGCCCCGGCGCGCAGACGGCGCGGCTGGTAACCGCGCTGGGCTTTGGCCTCACCGCCTTTGTGGTGCTGGCCGTGGTGCAGACCAGCCTTGATGCCAATATCCGCGCCCGTGTGCCGCAAAAGGCGCCCGACTATTTCGTGGTGGACCTGCAACCGGCCGACGAGGCGACCCTGCGCGCCACCGTGGCCGGCCTGGCCCCTGCCGCAAGGGTGCGCGCGGTGCCCACCCTGCGCGGGGCGATCCTGGCCTATGGCCCGCCCGGCCGGCAGGCGCGCGTGGCCGACATGAAGGACATTCCCGAGGATGCCTGGCAGCTGAAGGGCGAGCGCGGGCTGACCTTCGCCAGCCAGATCCCCGAGGGCAATGTGCTGACCGATGGCGCCTGGTGGCCGGCCGATTATGCCGGCGAGCCGCTGGTCTCGGTGGACGAGAAGCTGGCCCGCAGCATTGGCCTGCATGTGGGCGACAGCCTCACCGTGGGCCTGCTGGGGGTGGAGCGCACCGCCCGCATCGCCTCGCTGCGGCGGATCGACTGGGACAGTTTCGGCTTCAACTATGTGCTGGTGTTCTCGCCCAATGCGCTGGCGGGCGCGCCGTTCAAGCTGGCGGCCACCATCAGCCTGCCCGGCGGCCAGGCCAATGGCCCGCTGCTGCGCGCGCTCACCCGCGCCTTTCCCACCGCTTCTGTCATCGAGGTGGGGCCGCTGCTGCGCGATGCGCGCGGCCTGCTGGGGCAGATGAGCACGGCCATCCTGGCCGCCGCCAGCGTGGCCGTGCTGGCCGGCATTGCCGTGCTGCTGGGAGCGCTGGCCGCCGCCCGCGCGGCCCGCGCCTACGACAACACCATCCTGCGCGTGCTGGGCGCCGGGCGCAGACAATTGCTGGCGCTGCTGCTGGCGGAATATGGCGCGCTGGCGGCCCTGCTGGCGGCAGTGGCGCTGGGGCTGGGCACGGGGCTGGGCTGGCTGATCGTGGTCAAGCTGTTCGGCTTCGATTTCCTGCCGGGCTGGGGGCGGATCCTGGCCGTGCTGGGGGCGGGGCTGGCGCTGGTGCTGGGCTTTGCGCTGGGCGGATCGCTGCCGCTGCTGCGCACCCGCCCGGCCCAGGCCCTGCGCGAGCTATAACCCCCATCCCCCGCCATCTCGCAATCCCACCTTGTGAAAACCCCGTAGATCGCTAGGCTGGAGAGCGGACAGTGCGTGCAAGCCATCCTTGCACATGGGGGCACTTTCGGGGGAATACGGGAAAAATGGGCATGGCTTGCGCGCGGCGCGCCTTGGCTGGCAGATCAAACCGACCGGGCGGCAGGCCTCCTGCCGCCGGGCATAGCGGGCTGGCCGGCATGGCCTTCCTTTTGCGCCGCGCACGCTAATGCCCGGCCCGATTGCGGCCATCGGCCCTGCCGGGCTGGCCGGCTTGCTGGCGCTGACCCCGCTGGCCG
>DASRYE010000295.1:0-2629 GCA_035653915.1 Novosphingobium sp.
CAAGCGCCCCGCCAGCCGGGCCACCACCAGCCCCGGGGCCGGGCGCACATAGATCGCCGGCCAGCCGGCCTGCTGGGCCAGCGCCATTGCCGTCACCGCCGTTGCCGGGCTGGCGTCCTGCCCCACCACGATTTCCGCCACGCCTGCATGCAGCATCAGGCCAATCGCGTCGGCGGGCAGGGTGGCCGCCCCCTCGGTGTGAATGAGGCAGCTGGCCCCTTCCGCCGCCTCTGGCCGGGCGCCGGTGCCCAACAGCGCCGGCCGCCCCGGCAGCACCGCATCCGCCACCGCCACGCCAGCCGCACGCAGCCCTGCCGCGCCCGCCCATGGCCCGATCACCGCTACCGCCTCTGCCGGCGCGGCGCGCAGCTTCTCGCTGCCCGGCAGCCTGGCCGCGGCCCGCGCGGCGAAAAAGAGATGGCGCTGGGCCGCCGATTCCGGGCTGGCCGTCAACGCCTGCGACAGCGCGCGTTCGCGGGCCAGCCCGGCGTCGAACGGCAGGGTGGCTGCCGCCTCGATCGCCTGCAGCACCCCTTCGGCCGCCTTGAAGCCAATGAACAGATCGGGATGGGCGGCGCGAAAAGCGGCAAACACCGCCTGCGCCTCCTGCCCCCCCATATCCGTGGGCAGATCACGCAGGCGCCGCAAGCGCGCGCCCGCCGCCACCTGCGCCCGGGCAAAGGCCACCGCCCCTTCCACCAGCGCGTCATCGGCCACAATCGCGTCGATCAGCCCCAGTTCCAGCGCCTCGGGCGCCTTCACCTGCCGGCCAAGGCCGATCATCTCCACCGCCGCGCGCACGCCAACCAGGCGAGGCACCCGCTGCGTGCCGCCCGCCCCCGGCAGCAGGCCCAGCGCCACTTCGGGCAGGCCCACCGCCGCCGCGGCCACCGCCACGCGGAAATGCGCCGCCAGCGCCAGTTCAAAGCCGCCCCCCAGCGCCGTGCCATGCATGGCCGCCACCACCGGCTTGGGCGAGGCTTCGAACAGGGCGATGATATCGCCCAGCAGCGGCGGCAGGATCGGCTTGCCCAGCTCGCTCACATCGGCGCCGGCAAAGAAGGTGCGCCCGGCGCAAACCAGCACCAGGGCCTGCACCCCGCCATCGGCCAGCGCGCGTTCCACGCCCTCGGCAATGGCCAGGCGCACGCGGTGGCCCAGCGCGTTCACCGGCGGCGAATCGATGGTCAGCACCGCCACCGCCTGTTCGACACGATAGGAAGCGACGGGCGCCGGCGGGTTTTGCGGAATTTCCTCGGTCATGGCGCAGCAATTACTTGACGCGGGGCGGGCGAACAAGTCAAAAAGTCCGATATACGATCATAAGGTTGATTATCGCACATTGGCGAGGCCATAACCCGCCCGGTGCCCGAGAGGACGAAGACAGCGCCATGCCCAGCCCGATTGCCGCCGACCTGCGCGCCCAGCTCACCCTGCCGGCGATCTGCGCGCCGATGATGATCCTGTCCGGCCCGGAGCTGGTGACGGCAGCCTGCAAGGCCGGGCTGATGGGCGCCCTGCCGCGCCACAATGCCCGCACCGAAGCAGAATTCGCCAGCTGGCTCGCCCGCATCCGCGCCGATCTTGATGCCCATGCCGCCGCCTGCCCGGGCGCCCGGATCGGCCCGGTGGCGGTGAATTTCGTGCTCAGCCGGCCGGTGGCCGAACTGCTGCCCGAGATCGACCAGTGCATCGCCCACGGCATCCGCCACTTCATCACCGCGCTTGGCAATCCGGCGGAAATGGCCCACGCGGTGCATCAGCGCGGCGGCCTTATCTTCCACGATGTGACCAACCTGCGCTTCGCCCGCAAGGCGGCAGAGGCCGGTGTCGACGGGCTGATCTGCATCGGCGGCGGCGGCGGCGGCCATTCGGGCACGCTCAACCCCTTTGCCTTCATCCCCAAGGTGCGCGCCTTCTTCGACGGGGTGATCGTCTATGCCGGCTGCGTCACCGATGGCGCGGCCATCCGCGCGGCCGAAGTGCTGGGCGCCGATCTCGCCTATGTCGGCACGCGCTTCATCGCCACCTGCGAGGCCCGCGCGCCCGAGGCCTACAAACAGATGCTGATCGCCGGCGGCGCGGAGGATCTGCGCTATTCCCCGGGCATCACCGGGGTCAACGCCAACTGGCTGGCCGCCTCGCTGGAACGCTGCGGGGTCGATCTCGAAGCGCTCGGCGCCTTCAGCCGCGATTATGCCCATCTCCCCCCCGACATCCGCCCCTGGCGCGATGTGTGGAGCGCCGGCCAGGGCGTGGAACTGATCGAGGATTGCCCGGATGCGGCCAGCCTTGTCGCCCGTTTGCGCCGCGAATATGTGGCTGCCTGCGCCGTGCCGGATCTGGCCGCCAGCGCCCGGCAGGCGGAGCCGGCGCTGTGACCCCGGCCGATCTGCTGGCCGGCGCCGACAGCCCCCTGGTCATCGCCGACAGGGGCGGGCTGCGCTTTGTGTTGCTCAACCGCCCTGCCGCGCGCAATGCCCTCACCCGCGCGATGCGGGCCGATTTCGCCCGCCTGCTGGCCGAGGCGGAAGCCGACGACAGCGTGACGGCGCTGGTGCTGACCGGCGCCGGCGGCTGTTTCAGCGCCGGGGTGGACCTCAAGGACCGGATCCCCGGCGCAGCGCCC
>DASRYE010000296.1:0-29955 GCA_035653915.1 Novosphingobium sp.
CAGGGTAAAGCCCATGCCATAGCCGCCGATCAGCAGTTGTGGCGCGGCCTGCCCGCCAATCCTTTCACAGGTCAGCGTGGCCAGCGCCTCTTCCGAGGCGAACATGTCGCTGCTCATCAGCTCGTTCTGGCCGAAGACGATGGCAAAATCATCGCCGCTGCGCAGCAGTTGAAGCTCGACCCCGCCAGGCACCTGCGCCCGGTCGATCTGATCATATTCCAGCATCATGCCGGCCGCCCTCGCGCCAGACGGGTCAGGGCTTCGTCCAGCGCGGAAAGGAAACGCGAACGGTCCGCCTTGGAAAACGGGGCCGGGCCGCCCAGCGCCTCCCCCATGGCGCCTGCGCGCAGATCAGCCATGATTGCGCGCGTGGCAATCGCCCCACCGATGGAACTGGCGGTAAACGGCTTGCCGGTGGGGGCAAGCACCATCGCGCCCGCCTTGATCGCGCGATCGGCCAACAGGATGTCGGCAGTAATGACCACGCTGGCCGGGTGGCTTGCCTGTGCGATCCAGTCGTCGGCGGCATCGAAACCGTCGCCGACCACCACGCGGCGCACCAGCGGATGATCGGGCACGCGCAGGCGCTGGTTGCTGACGATGGTGACCGGTGCCTGATGGCGAAAGGCGACCTTGTAGATCTCTTCCTTCACCGGGCAGGCATCGGCATCGACAAGGATCTGGCGCGTGGCGGGCACGCCCGGAGCTGGGGTGGGGCTGGGCAGGGAAATGGGGATGAAACTCCGGCAGGCACGCGGGTCGATCCACGATGCGTCGCGAAACTTGCCGGTTGGTGATGCGCGTGTGAACGGGCGAAGTGCGATCTGGCTTGATCGTAACGTCCGGCTGCTAGGCGAATTGGCACAATCTTGCCACGATAATCGGCAGCGCCAGAGCATGACGGGCCCAAATTGACTTTTTCAAGGCGATGGCTTAAAGCGCCCATCGCTAACGTCGCCTGCGACGGAATTTGACTCCGATTCGTTCGGTTATCCTTCCTTTCCATGCTACCAGCTCCATCCGCGCTTTTGCGGGTGGGTTCTCTTGTTTTCGTGAAAAGGAAACACCCATGCCCATCGGCACCGTCAAGTTCTTCAACACCGACAAAGGTTATGGTTTCATCGCGCCCGAAAATGGCGGCGATGACAGCTTCGTCCACATCAGCGCCGTGCAGGCCGCCGGCATGGCGACGCTGAACAAGGATCAGCGCCTGAGCTACGAGATCGAAACCGACCGTCGCGGCAAGCAGTCCGCGGTCAATCTGGTTTCGGCCTGAACCGATGTTCGCCGGCGTCCGCGGGGCGCCGGAAACGCTCCGCCGCGCCGCAATTTCCTTGCCGCGCGGCGGCCTGCGTTCGGTAAGCCAGGCGCCGGGGCAATCAGGATGTCCAGGGCCGCCGGCAGGGCCTTCTGCCAAGCCTGCGCAAGGCAGAGTTTGCGCGATGCCGAAACCCGCCATTCGGGCTGTGCCGCGCGCCCGCCCGACTAGTCGCCGTTGGCGTCGACCATGAAGGTTGTGGGCTTGCCCCGCGATGCCGGATCCCATCCTGCTGACAAGGCCGCCCGCACGCCGCGCGCGGCAATCGTGTCATTGATGTGGGAACGCCCTTTCGGCAATCCTTTCAACAAGCGCTTGGGCGTCGGAAATTCCAGCACGGCTTCGCGTGGCATGCCTTGCTGGCGCAAGGAGACGGTCATGCCCTTCCAGCCATCGAAGGAGGATAGCTGGGGCTCGCTCTGGAGTTCCCAGTCATATTTGAAACCGTCAACTTCGACGGTGCCGCCACGGCCGTTCTTGTAAAGCATGGCATGCCTTTACCACGCCGGCAGCGGCATGCCAGCCTTCACTGGTGCCGCGGGGCTTTCCCGGCCCCCTTCATCTGCCTAGGTCAACCAATCGGCGGTGATCTCGCCCCTGTGCCCCTCGGGTGCCAGCGCGGCGCGCAGGGCTTCCAGCAGAGGCGGCAGTTCTTGCGTGAAGGCGTAGGGCGGGTTGATGATAAACAGGCCCGCGCCGTTATAGATGCCGGGCTGATCGGCATCATACAGCCAGTGCTCCACGTTCAGGAATTTCGGGATGCCGAGCTTGCGCAGCTGGTGCTTCCACTGCGCATGCATGGGGCGCTCCTTCAGCGGATACCAGATCACCGTTACGCCATGCGCCCATTTGCGGTGAGCAGCGGCGAGGGTCGCGGTGATGCGCGCGCGTTCGTCGGTCTGCTCATACGGCGGGTCGACCACCACCACGCCGCGCGGCGTTCGGGTCGGCACCATCGCCAGCCACAGCTCGTAGGCGTCGCGCTCATGCACGGCGGCTTGTGTGTCGCGCATCGCGCCGCGCAGGGCATAGGCGTCTTGGGCATGTTTTTCGTTCAGGATCAGCAGATCCTGCGGGCGCAGAAGCTGTGCCAGAAACCGCGGCGAGCCGGGGTAGAGGCGCGGTTCCTCCCCGCTATTCACCGCCTGCACGGCGGCGCGGTAGTCGTCCAGCAAGGGGTTCGTGTCGGCAAAGGCCCGCAGCACGCCCTGTGCGGATTCGCCGGTGCGTTGCGCTTCGTCGCCATAAAGGTCGTATAGCCCGCAGCCGGCATGGGTGTCGATCAGGGTCAGCGCGCCCTCTTTTTGTTGCAAGGCGCGCACAAGGGCCATCAGCAGGCAGTGCTTCACGACATCGGCGCTGTTGCCAGCATGGAAGGAATGGCGATAATTCATTGTGAATCAAAATCCTGACGATCTGCTGGATGCGGGAACCGAGTGCAAGGCGATGGAAGCAACCGATCCGGCGCTCTTAGCGAGCCGGACGGAAACCTTCAAAGCCCTTTGGCGCAAGGCCCCGAAGGCACGCCAGCGCAGCCGGGATGAACGGCTTTGAAAAAATAGCCAACGAGCACAGATCGCAATCTGCATCGAAATAGGCGTTGTGACGGAGGAATGCCTCCTCGATCAGCGCTTGCACCAAGTCCTTGCCGACCCCGCGCCGATGGCAGGCGGGAGCGACATAGACCGAATGCTCGACCGAATGGGCATAGCCTGGCCAAGGGCGAAAATCGCCATAAGAGGCACAGCCTGGCAGCTCTTCTCCCTCCCTGACGGCAAGGATCAGCTGGCGTTCCAGCCGCCGCCCAGGGCGCGGAACACATCCACCTGGGCAAAGGCGCGCGCGCGCCGGGCCGCCACCAGATCCGCCTCGGCCGAGGCCAGCGTGCGCTGGGCATCGAGCAGGTCGAGGAAATCGATGCGCCCCTCGCGCTGGCGGGCAAGGCTGATGCGCGCGGCCCGCGCTGCGGCATCGCGCGCGGCGCCCAGCGTCTCCTCGCGTTCCAGCGCATGGCCATAGGCCGAAAGCGCCCGCTCGGTCTCTTCCAGCGCGTTAAGCACGGTGCCATCGAAACTGGCCAGCGCTGCTGCATCATCGGCCCGGGCGGCGCCAATGCGGGCGTGCACGGCGGCAAAATTGGGGAAAGCCCAGCTGATCGCCGGCCCCACCGCCCAACGCGCCGCGCCCGCCCCCAGCACATCCATGCCGCTGAGTGCGGTGGCCCCGGCAGAGCCGCCCAGCGTGATGCGCGGGTAAAGGTCGGCGGTGGCGATGCCGATGCGCGCGCTGGCTGCGGCCAGCCGCCTTTCGGCCGCGCGCACATCGGGGCGGCGGGCCAGCAACTGGCGCCCGTCGCCCACCGGGATGGGGGCGGCAAGGCCGGGGGTGGCCTGCTGCCGGGCGATGTCGGCGGGCAGGTCGGCCGGCGCGCGGCCGGTGAGCGTTGCCAGGCGCAGCAGGGCGGCCTCGTGGTCGGCTTCCAGCGTGGGGATGGTGGCGGCCTGCTGGTCGCGCAGGGCGGTCACGCGGATCACGTCGAGCCGGTCCGAACGGCCCACCTCGAAGCGGGCCGAGGTGATGCGGATCGAACTGTCGAGGAGGGCCACGGTCTGCCGGGCAACGGCCATCCGCTCGGCCGAGGTGATGGCATCGAGATAGGCGCGCACGGTGTCGGCCGCCACTTGCAGGCGCACGCTGGCAGCATCGGCGGCGGCGGCGCTTGCATCGGCGCGGGCCGCTTCCACCCCGCGGCTCACCCGGCCGAACAGGTCTGCCTCATAGGCCAGGCTGATGCCGCCGTCGTAAGTCCAGGTCTGGCGGCTGTAGCCGGGCAGCGTGCTGGCCAGCGAGGCGCGGCCATAATCGGCCGAGGCGCCCAGCGTGGTTTGCGGCAGGCGATCGGCCTTGCCGGCGCGCAGGGCCGCGCGGGCGCGTTCCAGCCGGGCCACCGCCACGCGGATATCGGTGTTGGCCGCCAGCGCATCGGCCACCAGCCGATCCAGCACCGGATCGTGATAGAGCGCCCACCAGCGATCCTCCGGGGCGGCGGCGGAGACCGCCGGCGTTGCCGCCTGGAACGGGGCGGCGGCGGCCTTTGGCGTTGCCGGCGGGCGATAATCCGGCCCCACGGCGCAGGCCCCCAGCAGGCTGGCGCTGGTTATCAGCACACTCATCTGTCGCAGCATCTCGTTCGGTTCCTTATTCGGCCGGGGCCAGCGCGGGGGCGGCAGGGCGGCGGCGGGCGGCGGCCAGCGCCAGCTTTCGGCACAGCACATAGAAAGTGGGCGTGAACAGCAGGCCAAAGCCGGTAACCCCGGTCATGCCGAAGAACACCGCCGTGCCCAGTGCCTGGCGCAGTTCGGCGCCCGCCCCGCTGGCGATCACCAGCGGCACCGCGCCCAGGATGAAGGCCAGGCTGGTCATCAGGATCGGGCGCAGGCGGGCCCTGGCGGCAAACACGGCCGCCTCCACCGGCGAGAGGCGCTGTTCCTCCTCGGCCTGTTTGGCAAATTCCACCACCAGAATGGCATTCTTGGCGGCCAGCGCGATCAGCACCACCAGGCCGATCTGGGTGAGGATGTTGTTGTCCATGCCGCGCAGGTTCACCCCCAGCATGGCGGCAAACAGGCACATCGGCACGATCAGGATGATCGCCAGCGGCAGCGTCAGGCTTTCATATTGCGCGGCCAGCACGAGGAAGACGAAGAACACCGCCATGGCAAACACCACGCCTGCCGTGTTGCCGGCGGTTTTCTGCTGATAGGCAATGCCGGTCCATTCGCCGGCATAGCCGGCTGGCAGGCTGGCATCGGCCAGCTTCTCGATGGTTGTCAGCGCCTGGCCGGTGGAATGGCCGGGGGCGACATCGCCATCCACTTCCACCGCCGGCATCAGATTGTAGCGCACCACGCGATAGGGGCCGGTCTTGTCGCGGAAGGTGGCGACAGAGCCGATCGGCACCATCTGGCCGGTGTTCGAGCGGGTTTTCAGGTCGGCGATGTCGGCCACGCTGTCGCGGTGGGCGGCATCGGCTTGCGCGGTCACCCGGTAGGTGCGGCCAAGCAGGTTGAAATCATTGACGAAGCTGGAGCCGAGATAGACCTGCATGGCCTCGAACACGCGCTCTGGCGGCACGCCCAGCAGGTCGGCCTTGCGGCGGTCGACATCGGCGAAGATGCGCGGCGTGCCGACATCGAACAGCGTGTAGACCTGGGCCAGGCCGGGCGTGGCATTGGCCTTGCCGATAAAGCCCTCAGAGGCCCGGTTCAGCGCATCATAGCCCTGATCGGCGCGGTCTTCCAGCATGTAGCGATAGCCGCCGGCCGAGCCGATGCCCTGGATCACCGGCGGCGGGGCCAGAATGATGCGCGCCTTGTCGTAGCCGGCCACGGCCTTTTGCGCCTGATCCATGATGCCGGCATAGGTGACGCCCAGCGCCTTCCTTTCGGCAAAGGTCTTGAAGGGGAAGTAGATGGCGGCCGAATTGGGTGCTGTGGTTTGCGAGGGGCCATGAAAGCCGGCGAACATCACCGCCCCGCGCAGGCCCTGGATGGGCAGGATTTTGGCCGCCACCTCACGCGTCACCGCATCGGTGCGTTCCAGCGAGGCGCCGGCGGGCAGCTGCACGATGGCGAGGAAATAGCCCTGATCCTGCGCCGGGATGAAGCCGGCGGGCGTGGCCACGAAGAGGGCGATGGTGGCCGCGATCAGCCCGCCATAGGCCAGCAGCATCTGTTTGGGCCGGGCCAGCAGGCGGCGGGTCAGCCGGGCATAGGCCGCGCCCAGCCGTTCAAAGCCTGTGTTGAAGCCATCGCCGGCGCGGGCCAGCAGGCGCTGCCAGCGCGGCGCATTGGCCGCCAGCGGTGCCTTCTCGCGCAGCAGCAGCGCGGCCGCTGCCGGCGACAGGGTGAGGCTGAGCACCAGCGAGATCACCGTTGCGGTGGAGATCGTCACGGCGAACTGCTTGTAGAAGGCACCCGACATGCCGGTGATGAACAGCGTGGGCACGAACACCGCGCAAAGCACCAGCACGATCGCCACCAGCGCGGCCGACACCTCGTCCATCGACACGCGCGCGGCCTGCAGTGGCGAGAGGCCATGCTCGATATTGCGCTCGACATTCTCGACGACGACGATCGCATCATCCACCACGATGCCGATCGCCAGCACCATGCCGAACAGCGACAGGTTGTTGAGCGAATAGCCCAGCGCCGCCAGCATCGCCGATGTGCCGATCAGCGAGACCGGGATGGCGATGATCGGGATGATCGCCGCCCGCCAGTTCTGCAGGAAGACGAGGATCACCAGCACCACCAGCACCACTGCCTCGAACAGCGTGTGATAGACCGCATCGATCGACTGGCTGATGAATTCGGTGGGGTTGTAGATAACGCTATATTCAAGGCCCCGGGGGAACTGCCTGGAAAGCGCGTCCATCTCGGCCTTCACATGGGCGGCCGCATCCAGCGCGTTGGAGCCGGGGCGCTGCATCACCGCCACCACCACGGTGGGCTTGTTCGAGAGGTAGGTGTTGGTGGCATAATCCTGCGCGCCCAGTTCCACGCGCGCCACATCGCGCACGCGCACCTGGTGGCCATCGGCATCGGTGCGGATGACGATATCGGCGAACTGGTCGGGGCTGGCGAGGCGCCCCTGCATCTCCACGCCCAGCTGGAAGGCGCCATTGCCCTTGTCGTAGGGCGGCTGGCCGATGGCGCCAGAGGCCACCTGCACGTTCTGCGCGCGCAGCGCGGCAACGATCTCGCCGGCGGTAAGGTTCAGCGCGGCCGCCCGGCCGGGGTCGATCCACACGCGCATGGCATAATCGCGCGAACCGAACAGCTGCACATCGCCCACGCCATCAAGGCGCGCCAGCCGGTCTTTCACCTGCGTCAGCGCATAGTTCGACAGATAGTTGCGATCGAGCGAGCCATCGGGCGATTGCAGGTTCACCACCATCAGGAAATCCGGCGTGGACTTGCGGGTGACGATGCCCAGGCGCTGCACTTCATCGGGCAGGCGCGGGGTGGCCACGGCCACGCGGTTCTGCACCAGCACTTGCGCGGCATCGAGGTTGGTGCCGATCCGGAAGGTCACGGTGATGGTCAGCTTGCCATCGCCGGTGGATTGGCTGCTCATGTAGAGCATGTTGTCGACGCCGTTGATCTCCTGCTCGATGGGCGCGGCAACGGTGGCGGCCACCGTTTCGGCCGAGGCGCCGGGATATTGCGCGGTGACCGTGACCGTGGGCGGCACGATATCGGGATATTGGCTGACCGGCAGGCCGATGAAGGCCAGCGCCCCCACCACGGTGATGACCACGGCGATGACGGCGGCGAAGATCGGCCGGTCAATGAAGAAGCGGGAAAGGCGCATGTGGGCTCCTGATGGGAAGGATCAGCGCGCGAAAGTGGCCTGGGCGGCGGCCGGCGTGCTGGCGGCAGGGGCGGGCGGGGCGGCGCTGTCGGGCGCGATGGTGGCGGGGCGGGTGCGCACATGGGCGCCGGGGCTGGCGGCCTGCAGATTGCTGACCACCACCCTGTCCTGCGCGGAAAGGCCGCTGCGGATGATGCGCAGGCCATCGACCAGCGGGCCCAGTTCCACCGGGCGGGCGGCAACGGTGCCATCGGCGCCCACCACCAGCACCGTCTTGCGGGCCTGATCGGGCACGATCGCGGCGTCGGGCACCAGCAGCGTGGGCACCTTACCGCCATTGGCCAGGCGCATGTTGCCAAACAGGCCCGGCGCCAGAAACAGGCCCGGATTGGCCAGCACCGCGCGGCCGCGGATGGTGCCGGAGTGCGGGTCGAGGCCGTTGTCGGTAAAGTCCAGCCGGCCCTTCCAGCGATAGCTGCCCTCGTCCTGCAGGCGGATTTCCACCTCGCCGTTCTCGCCCGCCTTGGCGCGCTGGTTCTTGAGGAACAGCGCCTCGGAGGCATCGAAGGTGAAATAGATCGGGTCGAGCGCGTTGATCGTCGTCAGCAGGGTGGCGCCGGCGCCATCGCCGGCGGCCACCAGATTGCCGACATCCACCCGCCGGTCCGACACGCGGCCGGTGATCGGCGCGCGCACCTCGGTAAAGCCCATGTCGAGCGCGCGGCTGCGGGCGCGCGCCTGGGCGGCGGCAAGGGCCGCGCTGGCCGATTGCACGCGGGCGCGCAGGGCATCGATCTCGGCGGCGGAAATCGCCTCGTCGCCGCTCAGCCGGCTGACGCGGGCGGCATCGGCGCGGGCGAGCGTCAGCGTCGCCTGCGCGCTGGCGACATTGGCGCGCGCTTCGGCCAGGGCCGCCTGGAAGGGGCGCTGGTCTATCGTGAACAGCAGCTGGCCCTTGTGGACGATATCGCCATCGTGGAAATGCAGCGCGGTGATCTGGCCCGATACGCGCGGGCGCACTTCCACCATCTGGCTGGGGGCAAAGCGGCCAACATAATCATCCCACTGCACCACCGGGCGCAGCAGCGGCCGGGCCACCCCCAGCGTGGGTTCGGGCGCGATGGCCGCGGCAGGGGGCGGCGCCAGCATTTTCCAGCCGGCATCGGCAAGGCCGGCCAGCACCATCAGCGCCAGCGCGCCATGGCGCAGGCGCCAGCGGCGCGATGGCGCGGTTTCGCGCAGGGGCAGGGCCGGCTCGGCAGTGGCGGCAGGGGGCAGAAGCGGGGCAAGCTCGGTCATGCAAAAGGGCTCCGGCAGGACAGGAGGGCGCACCAGGCGCTGCCACATGAGGTGGCGGGAGGAAGGAAGGACCTGCGCGCACCCGGTGGGGGGCGGGACGGGGCGCGCGCAGGCCCAGGGATCGGCCGCCGGACGGGGCGGCCGCGGGAAAAGGGCAAGCCCCTGCCTTGCGGCGCCGGCAGGCGCCACTGTGCAACGAGGCGGGCGAGGGGCCGCGGCAAGCGGCGCCGCTCCGGCCGTGATCGGCAAGGGCGGCGCCGTGCTGCGTGGTCCGTCAGCTGGGGTGGTTGGTTGGCAAAGGGGGCCGCGCGGGGCGGCGAAGGCTCAGGAACAATTCATACCAAGCGGTATATATTGCGCCGCAGCACCCGTCAACCCGCTTTCTGTACCGCAAAGTATGGTAAGGGCCGCCGCCTGTCAGCGGCCCGGCCAAAGGGCCAGCGTGGTTTCCATCAGATGGCGCAGCTGGGCCGGGCTGGCGCCAAGGCTGGCCTGCACGCCCATGCCCTGCAACACCGCCTTCAGGAAGAAGACCAGCGCCACAGGATCATGCCCGGCGCCAAAATCGCCTTCCTCGCGAGCGCGGATCATGCGTTGCAGCAGTTCCTCGTCAGACTGGGCGATGCGGGCCATCACCTCGTCCTTCATGGTTTCGTTATAGGTGGTGCAGGCCACCGCGCTGATCACGCCCAGGCAGCCGCGCGGATCGCTCTGGCCGGTTTGCAGGGCCAGGCTGCCTTCCAGCAGGCGCTGGGCCACGCCGCGCGCGGTGGGGGCCTGCAGGGCCGAGCGCATGTAGCACAGCTTGTCGCGCTCGTAGAGGTCGAGCGCCTTGCGGAACAGCGCTTCCTTGTTGCCGAAACAGGCATAGAGGCTGGGCCGGGTGATGCCCATCGCCTCGGTCAGCTCGCTCAGCGAGGCGCCTTCATAGCCCTTGCGCCAGAACACCTGCAGGGCCGCGGCCAGCGCCTGTTCGGGATCGAACTGGCGCGGGCGACCACGCACGGGAGAGGGAGCGCATTCCATACCGGGCGGTATATAGCGATTGCGGGGCCGATCGTCCAGCAGGCCCGCCCCTGCTGTTTGTATCAGGAGGCGGCTCGGGCCAGCAGGGCGGTGGCGGCAGGGCCGGTCCAGTCCATGCCGCCGGTGCTGCGCCACACTTCGCGGCCATCGGCGCCATAGTAGATGGTGGTGGGCAGCGATTGCGCCTGCCACTGGCTGGAGGCGGCGGTGTCGGGGTCCAGCGCGGCGACAAGGTGGCTGGCGCTGTGGGCCTTGAGGAAGGCCGCCACGGTGGCGGCGGGCGCGCTGTCCTCAGAGATGGCGAGCACGGTGAGCGCGCCCCCGCGCTGCTGCGCAAGAGCGTCGAGCGTCGGCAGTTCGGCCACGCAGGGGCCGCACCATGTGGCCCACAGGTTGATCAGCAGCGGCTTGCCGGCCAGCGTTGCGGTGCGGATCTCGCCCCCTTGCGGATCCTTGAAGGTGAGATCGGGCAGGCGGCTGCCCTTGTGGCTGGTGTCTATGCCCGGCGTGGCGCCCTCGGCGCCGGGCGCGCCGCCCTCGGCGCTGGCCGCAGCCGATGGTTGCGCGGCCGGCCCGCTTTGCCTATCGCACCCGGCAAGAGCGGCCAGCATCAGGCCACAACCAAGGACATTGCGCGTGAGCGGACGGGACGAAAGCAGCACTTCAGGCTCCAACCAGATGTGGGGCGGCCGCTTTGCCGAAGGGCCCAGCGCCATCATGCGCGAGATAAATGCCTCCATCCCCTTCGACAAGGCCCTGTGGCAGCAGGATATCCGCGCCAGCAAGGCGCATGTGGCGATGCTGGGCGCGCAGGGCATCGTCTCGGCCGGGGATGCCGCCACGATCAGCGCCGGGCTCGATCAGGTGGCGGGTGAATATGCCGCCAGCGGCGTGCCCGAGAACTGGGATCTGGAAGATATCCACATGACCACCGAAAGCCGGCTGGCCGAGCTGGTGGGCCCGGTGGCCGGGCGCCTCCACACCGCGCGCAGCCGCAACGATCAGGTGGCCACCGATTTCCGCCTGTGGGTGCGCGATGCGATGGATGAGGCGCTGGCCGGGCTCAACGCCCTGCAGAAGGCGCTGGTGACGCGGGCGGGTGAACATGCGGCCAGCATCATGCCCGGCTTCACCCATCTGCAAACCGCCCAGCCGGTCACGCTTGGCCACCACCTGATGGCCTATTACGAGATGGCCGCGCGCGATGTCTCGCGCTTTGCCGATGCGCGCGCGCGGGCCAACCAGTGCCCGCTGGGCAGCGCGGCGCTCGCCGGCACCGGCTTCCCGATCGACCGTTTCGCCACGGCCGCCGCGCTCGATTTCGCCCGGCCCACCAACAACAGCCTCGATTCGGTGTCGGACCGCGATTTCGCCCTCGATTACCTGATGGCCGCCAGCCAGTGCGCGCTGCACCTCTCGCGCCTGGCGGAAGAATTCATCATCTGGGCCAGCCAGCCCTTCGGCTTTGTCACCCTGCCCGATTCGCTGTCCACCGGCAGCAGCATCATGCCGCAGAAGAAGAACCCCGATGCCGCCGAGCTGGTGCGCGGCCATAGCGGGCGCATCATCGGCAGCCTGACCAGCCTGATGATCACCATGAAGGGCCTGCCGCTGGCCTATTCGAAGGACATGCAGGACGACAAGCCGCCGGTGTTCGAGGCTGCGGGCCTGCTCACCCTGTGCCTGGCCGCGATGACCGGCATGGTGGAGCGCACCACCTTCCGCACCGCCCGCATGCGCCAGGCCGCCGAGCTGGGCTATGCCACCGCCACAGACCTTGCCGACTGGCTGGTGCGGCAGGCGAACATCCCCTTCCGCGAGGCGCATCACATCACCGGCGCGGCGGTGAAACTGGCCGAAAAACAGGGCATCGCGCTTGATCAGCTGCGCCTGGAGGAACTGCAGGCGATCGATCCGCGGATCACCGCGGCGGTCTATCCCGCCCTGTCGGTGGAAGCCTCGGTGGCCAGCCGCGCCAGCCATGGCGGCACCGCCCCTGCCGAGGTGGAAAAACGCGTGGCCGAAGCGCGCGCCGCCTTGGGGCTTGCCTGAGGCGCCGGCGCCGGGGCATGAAGCCTGTGCACGCAACCCCGCGTTCCCTTGCCGCAAGGAGGCACCCGATGCGCCAGCTTCTGCCATGCTGCGCCGCGCTGGCCGCGCTGCTGGCCCTTTCCGCCTGCGGGTCGCAGGCCGATCTGCGGCCGCGGGCGGGCCACCAGCTGCCCGTGGCCCCCTATGGCCGCACCGACCGGCCCGGATCGGGCGAATTGCTGGGCGTGGGCTCGCAGGCCCGCCCGGCGCATAATGTCGAGCTGCACACCAAATCGGAACTGCGCGCCGACGACCCCTTCGATCTGCCCCCGCAAGACTGAGCGGGGCGCTTCAAGAACCGACGAAAAGAGTTTCAATGGATCATTTTACCTACCGCGAGGGTGAACTTTACGCCGAGGATGTGGCGGTGGCGGCGATTGCCCGCGCCGTGGGCACGCCGGTCTATATCTATGCCCAGGCCACGCTGGAGCGCCATGCGCGCGTTTTCGCCGCGGCGCTGTCGGCGCTGCCGAAGAAGCATATCGCCTTTGCGGTTAAATCGAACCCCAATCTGGCGGTGCTGCGGGTGCTGGCCAGGGAAGGCTATGGTGCCGATGTGGTGTCTGCCGGCGAGATGCGGCGGGCACTGGCGGCGGGCATGCCGGCGGCCGATATCGTCTTTTCCGGCGTTGGCAAGACACGGGCGGAGCTGATCGAGGCGCTGGAAGCGGGCATCGGCCAGTTCAACCTCGAATCCGAGGAAGAGGGCGTGGAGCTGGCCGCGCTGGCCGCCGCGCGCGGGCTGAAAGCGCCGGCCGTGCTGCGGGTGAACCCGGATGTCGATGCCGGCACCCATGCCAAGATCTCCACCGGCAAGGCGGAGAACAAGTTTGGCGTGGCCTACGACCGGGCCGCGGCGATCTATGGCCGGCTGGCCATTCTGCCGGGCCTGGCGATGCGGGGGCTGGCCTGCCACATCGGCAGCCAGATATCCAATCTGGAACCCAGCCGCGCCGCCTTCACGCGCATGGGCCTGCTGATGGACGAGATCCGCGCGGCGGGCCATCCTGTCACCCATATGGATCTGGGCGGCGGGCTTGGCGTGCCCTATCGCGCCGGCGAAGTGCTGCCCGAGCCGGCCGCCTATGGCGCCATGGTGGCCGAGGTGACCGCCGGCTGGGATGTGACGGTGATGTTCGAGCCGGGCCGGGTGATCACCGGCAATGCCGGTATTCTCGTTACCGAAGTGGTTCGCGTGAAGGAAGGCGTGAGCGCGCCTTTCGTCGTCGTCGATGCAGCGATGAACGATCTCGTGCGCCCGGCCATGTATGAGGCCTGGCACGATTTCGCGGCGGTGGCGCCGTCGGGCGAAAAGATGGTGGCCAATATCGTCGGCCCCATCTGCGAGACCTCGGACACCTTTGCCATGGGCCGCGAGATCGATGTGGTGCAAGCCGGGGATCTGGCCGTTTTCCGCACCGCCGGCGCCTATGGGGCGACCATGGCCAACACCTATAACAGCCGCGCGCTGGTGCCCGAGGTGATGGTTTCGGGCGGGCAATGGGCGATCGTGGCCAACCGCATCGAGCCCGCCACCATCCTGGCCGCCGAGCAGGTGCCCGGCTGGCTGGCCTGATGCTGGATAGCCTGCCCCTGTTCCATCGCCTGGCGCAAAGGCCGGTGATCGTGCTGGGGGCAGGCGAGGCGGCCCAGGCCAAGCGCCGGCTGGTGGAACGCGCCGGTGCTGTCGTCTTTACCGATATGGCACAGGGGCTGGCCGCCGGCGCGCGCCTTGCCTTCATCGCCCATGAAACGCGCGCGGCCTGCGCGGCGGAGGCCGCCCGCCTCACTGCCGCCGGTGTGCTGGTGAATGTGGTGGATCAGCCGGATCTGTGCGATTTCACCGTGCCATCGCTGCTCGATCGGGCGCCGGTGCTGGTGGCGGTGGGCACGGGGGGGGCTTCTGCGGGGCTGGCCAAGGCGCTGCGCCTGCGGCTGGAGATGCTGCTGCCGCAGGGGCTGGGCGATCTGGCGCGGGCGCTGGGCGCGGCGCGCGGGGCCCTGAAGGCCCGCCTGCCAGACAACACCGCCCGCCGCCAGGCGCTGGATGCGGCGCTAGGGCCGGGCGGCGCGCTCGATCTGCTGGATGGGGCGGCGGCGGCGCGGGTGGCCGGCTGGGCGGCGGGTGATCTGGCCGCGCCAGAGGCCCTGCTGGTGGAGCTGCACATCCCCTCGGCGGATCCCGAAGAGCTGACCCTCCGGCAAGCGCGCCTGCTGGGCAGCGCCGATGGCATCGCCCATGAGCCGGGCGTGGCGCCGGCCATTCTGCACCGCGCGCGGGCCGATGCCGCCCGCCGGCCGATCGCCGCTGGCGAGGCGGTGCATCAGGCGCCGGGCGCGGGCCTGTGGCTGGTGCTGCGCAGCGGCGTTACCAGCTCTACCAGCTGCTGAAGCCGCCGGCCAGCGCATCGCAGGCGGCCTGCAGGATCACCGCGGCGGCGGCCGAATCGATGCGGTCCTTGCGCTTGGCGCGGCTCATGTCCTGCTCGATCAGCGCGCGTTCGGCGCTGGTCGTGCTCCAGCGCTCGTCCCACAGCAGGATCGGCAGGCCCAGCACCGACAGGTTGCGCGCATAGGCCCGGGCCGATTGCGCGCGCGGCCCCTCGCTGCCATCCATGTTCAGCGGCAGGCCGATGACCAGGCCCGCCACCTGCCGTTCGGCGATCAGCTCGGCGATCAGCGCCTTGTCGATGCTGAACTTGCTGCGGCGGATGGTCTTGCCGGGGCTGGCGATGCGCCAGGCGGCATCGCAAAAGGCGGTGCCGATGGTCTGCGTGCCCAGGTCCAGCCCGATCAGTGCGCCGCCTTCGGGCAGGGCATCGCGCATGGCAAGGGCGCCGGTGGTGATCAACCCCTCCGCCATGGCCACCAGCTTCTGGCATGCCGCGAGGCCGCCGGCGTTTCGGCCGCGGCGGTTTTGCCCTCGGCGGTTGTGGGCGGCGCGCGGTGGGCGGCTTGCCAGCTGTTCACCCGCCGTGTCACATCGGCCCGCACATTGGCCCAGAACAGCGGAATATCATACACATGATAGTTGTTGCCGGGCAGCACATAGGGCCCCATCTGCGGCGGCGGCCCCACCAGCAGAAAGCCGTTGGGCGCACAGCGCGCCGGCACCAGCCCGGGCATCAGCGCGCCATGGGCCAGCGTGGCATCGGGCACCAGCGTGCCGATGTTGGCCCAGCCTTCGGCGGCATCGCCCGGGCGGCCGGTGATCGGGTTGATGCACAGGAACGGGCTGCCCTTGCGGTTCTTGCCATCCAGGCCGGGCAGGCGGGCATAGGCATCCAGCACCATGGAAGGATCAGCCGGCTCGGCAAAGCTCTGCCACGAGAGCACGCAGCCCGCCTCGTCGGAGCGGGTGCAGGCCGGCAGGCCCATCTCGGGCAGATCATGCGCCAGCGATACCGGCCAGCCCACCACATAGGCCGCGGCAATGCGGGCGGCCAGCGGCTTGCCCGCCACCCGCTGCTGCATCAGCTTCATCAGATGCAGCGCCCCTTGCGAATGGCCCACCAGCACGATCGGCAGGGCCGGATCGGCATGGGCGGCGAAATGATCGAAAGCGGCCAGCACATCGGCATAGGCGGCCTCCAGCGCCTGGGTGCCATCGGCGCGATCGGTGAGGAAGGCGCCGAAAGTGGCCTGGCGATAGCGCGGCGCCCACAGCTCGCGCGCGGCGCCAAACGGGCTGGCAAGGCCGCGCGCGAAGATCTCCGCGCGGGTGGCGGCCAGGGCATCGTCCACCGGCGCGTTCCAGCGGGTGCGGTCGAACGAGCTGGTGGGGTGGATGAAGAACACCGCCGCCGGCAGTTCGGGCACTTCGGACGCGCCCGCCGGCAGCCAGCGCGCCGGATCGCCCGGATGCCCGCCCGCGCGTGAGATCCACAGGGCCGGATCATCCCACGCGGCCGGCGCCATGGGGGCCAGCGCGGCAAAGCGGGCCGAGGGCACAAAGGCAAATTGCGACAGTTCCTTGGCCCAGAACCGCAGCCCCATCAACGCGCCGATCACAACCACCACCAACAGCGCAACGGCATAGAGAAACTTTCTGGCCAAGGGGTCATTCCCGATCTGCCATGGCCGTATCGGCCGGTGATTGCGCTTCTGTGTCGTCGGCGGCATCGCCGCGCGCGGCCAGCCGTTCCAGCAGCACCTTGATCATCGCCAGCAGCGGATCGGCCAGCGCCAGCCCGATGATGCCGAACAACACGCCCATGATCAGCTGCATCGACAGCACCAGCGCCGGCGCCAGATCGGCAGAGCGCTTGGCCACCATCGGCACGATGATGTTGCCATCCACCCCCTGCACCACGATATAGACGCCGATGCAGTAAAGCCCCATGTGCAGCCCGCCCGAAAAGCCCACCAGCACCATCAGCAGCCCCGAGATCGGCGCGCCGATATTGGGCAGGAAGGCCAGCAGGCCCGCCAGCAGCCCCAGCAAAGAGGCCATCGGCACGCCATAAAGGGCCAGCGCCAGGCCAATCGTCAGCCCCTCTATCGCCATGCCCAGCAGGCGGCCGAACAGCAGGCGGCGCATGGCATGGCCCATCTGGGCGAAGGTGGCATCGAAGAACAGGCGGCTTTCCTTGGGCAGCATCCAGCCCAGGCCGCGCTGATAGGGCGCCGGATCGATGGCGAAATAGATGCCCAGCACGAAGATCAGCACCAGGTTCGTCACCCCGCCGATCAGCCCGCCCAGCACGCCGCCCAGCTGGTCGAGGCTGGCCATCAGCTTGTCGGTGATCTGCTGGGTGAGGTGGCTGTTGACCGCCAGCCCGTGATGTTCGGCCCAGTGGAGGATGTGCATCCCCTGGCTTTGCAGGGTGGAGGGCAGGGCGGCGGCCTGGCCGGCGATCTCGTTGCCGGCAAAGACGATCACCCAATAGGTGAACAGCGTGGCCGCCAGCAGCACCAGCGCCACCCGCCAGCCGCGCCCGATCGGCAGCACCCGGCCGATTACCCGCGCGCCGCCATCGATCAGCGCGCCAAACACCATGCCGCCAAACACCACCATCAGCGATTGCGCCAGCACCACCGCCAGCGCGATCAGCCCGGCCAGGCCCAGCCAGATCATCGCCCGCTTGGCTTCCTGGCGGATCAGCGGATCGGCGATATCGGTGGGGCCGGCGCGGTGGCGGGTGAGGGGGGCGCGGGGCGGGCGGCGGCGGGGGGGCGTGCTCATGATCCTAGCGGTTGGCCAGCGCCGGGCGCAAGGTGTTGCCGGCCCGGCCCGCGCGCAGCGAATGCAGCCAGCTCAAGGGGTTCCAGCCGGCGCTGCCATCGAAGGAATGGGTGATGAATTCGGCCCTGCCGCCAATGTCGGCGATGGGCACAGGGCCGCCCAGGCCGCGTTCCTCAAGGCTGGCGCGGCTGTCGGCGGAATGGTCGCGGTTGTCGCCCATCAGGAAGACCTCGCCCGCCGGCACGGTGATTTCGGCCATGTGATCAAGCGGCTCGTCCATATGGTCGATGATGCGGTAGGTGGCGCCATTGGGCAAGGTCTCGCGCAGCACCGGCATCTCGCACACTTCCTGGCCCGAGGGGCGGCGCTGGCGCATGCCGTCAAAGCCCCAGCCGGTGCAGGGCTCGGGGTCCTCGTCGGAACGGATGGCATCGAGCGGGATATCCACGGCCGGCTCCACCGCCTGCGGCACGCGCCGGCCATTGAGCACGATCTGCCCGTTGTCCACCGCGATCCGGTCGCCCGGCAGGGCCACCACCCGCTTGATGTAATCCTCATCCGGCCGCCCGCGCGGCACAACGATGACGATATCGCCATATTCCGGCGTTTTGGGCCACACCCGCCATTGCCCGCGCGGCAGCACATGGAAGGAGGGCGAGGCCCAATCCCAGCCATAGGCGAATTTGTTGACCACCAGATGATCGCCCACCCACAGGTTGGGCAGCATCGAGGCCGAGGGGATGTAGAAAGGCTTGGCCACCAGGCTGTGGAACGCCAGCACCGCCAGCAGCATGCCGCCAAACCCCCGGATTTCCGAGAGCCAGTGGGTGCGCGGCGCGGGCGGGGAGGGCATCGGCGTAGTCATGGAGGAGGTCATGGGGTCGGTTCGGCTCAACAGGCTTGCGCCTCGATCACCACAAAGGCCTGCGCCCAGGGGTGATCGTCGGTCAGGGTCAGATGGACGAGCGCCTTGTGGCCCGCCGGGGTGATTTCGGCAAGCCGCGCGGCGGCCCCGCCGGTCAACGCCAGGGTGGGCGCGCCCGAGGCACTGTTCACCACGCCGATGTCCTTCATGAACACGCCGCGGGCAAAGCCTGTGCCCAGCGCCTTGGCCATCGCTTCCTTGGCGGCAAAGCGCTTGGCCAGCGTACCGGCGCGGGTGAAGGGGCGGCGATCGGCCCGGGCCTGTTCCACATCGGTGAACACGCGGGCGAGAAAGCGCGCGCCATGGCGGGCCAGCGCGCTCTCGATGCGCTCGATGTTGCACAGGTCCGAGCCGATGGCGAGGATCATCGCGCCGCGTCCATCAGCGCGCGCATGTGGCGCACCGCCGCTTCCAGCCCGCCGAAGATCGCCTCGCCGATGAGATAGTGGCCGATGTTCAGCTCGGCCAGCTGGGGGATGGCGGCGATCGGCTGCACGTTCTCGTAGGTGAGGCCGTGGCCGGCATGGGGCTCGATGCCGTTCTTGGCGGCAAGCGCGGCCATGTCGGCAATGCGCTTCAGCTCCACCGCCTGGGCATCGCCTGTGGCATGGGCATATTCGCCGGTGTGCAGCTCCACCACCGGGGCGGCCAGCTTCATCGCCGCTTCGATCTGGCGTGGCTCCGGCGCGATGAACAGGCTGACGCGGATGCCCGCATCCAGCAGCCGGCCAACGATCGGCGCCAGGCGGTTGTGCTGGCCTGCGGCATCCAGCCCGCCCTCGGTGGTGCGCTCCTCGCGCCGTTCGGGCACGATGCAGGCGGCGTGCGGCCGGTGGCGCAGGGCGATCGCCAGCATCTCCTCGGTGGCGGCCATTTCCAGGTTCAGCGGCAGGTTGGTGGCCGCCTGGATGCGGGCGAGGTCCTCGTCGCGGATATGGCGCCGGTCTTCGCGCAAATGGGCGGTGATGCCATCGCCGCCCACGGCCGCGACGATCGCCGCCGCGCGCACCGGATCGGGATGATCGCCCCCCCGCGCGTTGCGGATGGTGGCGACATGATCGATGTTGACGCCCAGCCGCAGCCGCCCGGGCGCCGATCCTGCGGGCGCCGCCATGCTCAGCGCGCCCGGCTGCCGGGCTTGATCGCCGGGGTGGCGGCCAGGCTCTCGGGCACCTCGTCGGGCGCATAGGTGGGGAACGACAGCTGGATCAGCGGGAAGAAGGGCACGCCCAGATCCGCCGTGCCGCCGCTGCGATCCACCAGCGAGGCCGCCGCGATCACCTTGCCGCCGGCCTCTTCCACCGCCTTGATCGCCTCGCGGCTGGACAGGCCGGTGGTGACGACATCCTCCACCATCAGCACCTTGTCGCCCGGGGTAAGGGCGAATCCGCGGCGCAGCTCGAAAGTGCCGGTGGGCCGTTCCACGAACATCGCCTCCAGCCCCAGCGCGCGGCCCATTTCATGGCCGATGATGATGCCGCCCATCGCCGGCGAAACCACGCGGGTGATCTCCTTGCGCAGCTCGCGCGGGATCTTGGCGGCGATGGCGGCGGCCAGCCGGCTGGCGCGCATCGGATCCATCAACACGCGTGCGCATTGCAGGTAGTGGGCGCTGTGGCGGCCGGAAGAAAGCAGGAAATGGCCCTCGAGCAGCGCCTGGCTGGCGCGGAATTCGGCCAGCACTTCGTCTTCGGTCATGGTCGGATACACCTCGTTGCGTTCGCGGCGGGCCTGGCGCTGCAGGAGCGCGTCATTGGCCCATGTCAAAAATTCCCCCTAGAGGCGCTTGTGAGCCCCGGCAAGCGCGCGTATACCTTGATGTAACCGGGGTAAAAAGCCCCACCTTTCGCTTAGGCGGCGGGGAAAACGGGGGGGCGGGGTGCCGTCTCTCGTGGAAGTGGAAGAGGCAAGGCAATGAATCTGGACGATCGCATCCGCGGCGGGGGCCGTGGCGTGTCAGTTTTGTGTCTGTTATCTGGATTTTCTCGATCCTTGCGCCGCCGATCTTTCGGGGGGCTGTTGCTGGCGGGCGCCGCGCTGGCCGCGCCCTTTGCCCTGCCGGGCAGCGCCTGGGCCGCAGCGGCAGACCGCTTTGCCGTGGCGCCGGGCGGCTACAGCCCGATGAAGCCCACCCCGGGCAAGGGCATGCCGGTGGATGGCGGCATCACCTTCCAGACGCAATATTCGCCCAATGGCCAGTATGCGCTGTGGATGCACAACCAGATCCTGCTCTACATCGTTGTGTTTACCAGCGTTTTCGTGCTGGGCCTGCTGCTGTGGGTGATTGTGCGCTATAACAGCCGGGCCAATCCCGTGCCTTCGAAGACCACCCACAACACGCTGCTCGAAGTGGTGTGGACGGGCATTCCGATCCTCATTCTGGCGGTGGTCTTCGTGCCCTCGATCAAGCTGCTGGCGCAGCAGTATCACCCTGCCCCGGCCGGCGCGTTGACGGTGAAGGCCACCGGCAACCAGTGGTACTGGAGCTATTCCTACCCGGACAATGGCGGCTTCGAGGTGACCAGCAACATTCTGAAGCCCGAGGAGGCCATTGCCCGCGGCGAGCCGCCGCAGCTGGCGGCCGACAACCGCATGGTGGTGCCCGCCGGCGAGCCGATCCGCCTGCAGACCTTTGGCGCCGATGTGATCCATTCCTTCGCGGTGCCCTCGCTGTGGTTCAAGCTGGATGCGGTGCCGGGCCGAATCAACGAGAAGGTGCTCTTCATCAAGGAGCCGGGGGTCTATTATGGCCAGTGCTCGGAACTGTGCGGGGTGCGCCATGGCTATATGCCGATCGTGGTGGAAGCGCTGGACAGGCCGCATTTCAACGCCTGGGTGTTGACTCACAGCGGCGCCAAGGTGGATGGGGCGCCGCAAGCAGCGGCCCCTGCCGCCCCCGATTCCGCGGCTCCGGCCGCTGCCGCCTCCGGCGTCTGATCCTCTCATCGAAGGTGAGCTGACCACATGGCTAGCATCGCATCCGAATTCCAGACCGATGGGCCCCACGGCCACACCCATGGCGAACATGAACACAAGCCCGGCTTCTTCGCCCGCTGGTTCATGTCCACCAACCACAAGGATATCGGCACGCTCTATCTCATCTTCGCGGTGTTTGCGGGGCTTGTGGGCGGCGCCATTTCGGGCCTGATGCGCGCCGAACTGGCGGAGCCGGGCATCCAGTATCTGGGCGCCATCGCCGATTTCCTGGGCGTGAAGAACCCCAGCTTCGACCAGCAGCTGCACCTGTGGAACGTGCTGATCACCGCCCATGGCCTGATCATGGTGTTCTTCATGGTGATGCCGGCGCTGATCGGCGGCTTTGGCAACTGGTTCGTGCCGATCATGATCGGCGCGCCCGACATGGCCTTCCCGCGGATGAACAACATCAGCTTCTGGCTGACGGTGGCCGGCTTCTGCTCGCTGATGATGAGCGCCTTTGTGCCGGGCGGCACCAGCAATGGCGCCGGCATCGGCTGGACGGCCTATGCGCCGCTCTCCACCACCGGCAGCCAGGGCCCGGCGGTCGATTTTGCCATCTTCTCGTTGCATCTGGCGGGTGCGGGCAGCATCATGGGGGCGATCAACTTCATCACCACCATCTTCAACATGCGCGCGCCGGGCATGACGCTGCACAAGATGCCGCTGTTCGTGTGGTCGGTGCTGGTGACGGCGTTCCTGCTGCTGCTGGCGCTGCCGGTGCTGGCCGCGGCCATCACCATGCTGATCACCGATCGCAATTTCGGCACCACCTTCTTCGATCCGGCCGGTGGCGGCGATCCCATCCTCTATCAGCACCTGTTCTGGTTCTTCGGCCACCCCGAAGTCTATATCATGATCCTGCCGGGCTTTGGCATCATCAGCCAGATCGTCTCCACCTTCAGCAAGAAGCCGGTGTTTGGCTATCTGGGCATGGCCTATGCCATGGTGGCGATTGGTGTGGTGGGCTTCGTGGTGTGGGCGCACCACATGTATACCACCGGCCTGTCCGAAGACGTGAAGATGTATTTCACCACCGCCACCATGGTGATCGCGGTGCCCACCGGCATCAAGATCTTCTCGTGGATCGCCACCATGTGGGGCGGCTCGATCACCTTCCGCAGCCCGATGGTGTGGGCGATCGGCTTCATCTTCCTGTTCACCGTGGGCGGGGTGACGGGCGTGGTGCTGGCCAATGGCGGCATCGACGACAACCTGCAGGACACCTATTACGTGGTGGGCCATTTCCACTATGTGCTGAGCCTTGGCGCGGTCACCTCGCTGTTCGCCGGCTTCTACTACTGGTTCCCCAAGATGAGCGGGCGCTGGCATTCGGAGCTGCTCTCCTATCTCCATTTCGCCGTCTTCTTCGTGGGCGTGAACATGATCTTCTTCCCCATGCATTTCCTGGGGATGCAGGGCATGCCGCGGCGCTATCCCGATTATGCGCCGGCCTATGCGCACTGGAACCACATCGCCTCGCTGGGCTATCACATCATGGCCGCCAGCATCGTCATCTGGCTGGTGAATGTGGTCTATGGCCTGTTCTTCGGCCGCAAGGCGGAAGGCAATTACTGGGGTGAAGGCGCCACCACGCTGGAGTGGACGCTGACCAGTCCGCCGCCCTTCCACCAGTTCGAAACGCTGCCGGTGATCGCCGAAGAGCCGCATCACTGATGGCCCTGGCCGGGGGCATGCGCGCCAGCGGGGCTTACGCGCTCCCTTTACAACGCGGCGAAGGCGCGCAAGGGGGGTGGGCCATGAGCGCCCCCCTTCATGCCCCCGCCGCCGCTGCTGCCCCCCTGCCTGCCGACTGGCGCGATTTCTTCGCGCTGACCAAGCCGCGGGTGATGACGCTGGTGATCTTCACCGGCCTGTGCGGCCTGTTGGCAGCGCCGGGCCATGTGCATCCGGTGATCGCCTTTACCGCCATTTTGTGCATTGCCGTGGGGGCAGGGGGGGCGGCCGCGCTCAACCAGTGGTGGGAGGCCGACATCGATGCCGGCATGAAGCGCACCGCCAAGCGCCCGCTGCCCGCCGGCCGCATGCACCGCGACAGCGCGCGCGATTTCGGCGTGGGCCTGTCCTTTGCCGCGGTGATCACCATGGGGCTGGGGGTGAACTGGCTGTGCGCGGCGATTCTGGCCGTCTCCATCGTCTATTACGCGGTGCTTTACACCATCTGGCTGAAGCCGCGCACGCCGCAGAACATCGTCATCGGCGGCGGGGCGGGGGCGTTTCCGCCGCTGATCGGCTGGGTGGCGGTGACCGGCCATGTGACGCTGATGCCGGTGCTGCTGTTCGCCCTCATCTTCATGTGGACGCCGCCCCATTTCTGGAGCCTCGCGCTGTTCGTGCAGACCGATTACGCCAAGGTGGGCATCCCGATGCTGCCGGTGGTGGCGGGCGAGCCGGCCACGCGCCGGCAGATCCTCATCTATTCCATCCTGCTGCTGCCGCTCA
Organism: Novosphingobium sp.; assembly: GCA_035653915.1. GTDB lineage: Bacteria > Pseudomonadota > Alphaproteobacteria > Sphingomonadales > Sphingomonadaceae > Novosphingobium. The sequence continues at coordinate 23,659 of DASRYE010000296.1, forward strand.
GCCTGGTGCCCTGGTGGATCGGCGGGGCAGGCGCGATCTATGGCTGGTCGGCGGCGGTGCTGTCGGGGCTGTTCCTGGCGCTGGCGGTGCGGGTGGGCCTGCGCCGCCGCGCGCCCGAGGATGACAGCATGAAGCCCGAAAAGCAGATGTTTGCCTATTCGGTGCTCTATCTCTTCGTGATCTTTGCGGCCCTTGTGGCAGACCGCATCTGGGCAGGATGGAAATAGCATGAGCGACGGGCCGGAACCGGTTGATATCGCGGCCGAACGGCGCCGCATCATTGCTGCGCGCAACAAGGTGCTGGCGCTGGTGCTGCTGGGCTTTGTGGTGCTGTTCTTCGCCATCACCATCGCCAAGATGCAGCACTGACGCCATGGCCGCCTCTTCCCCCGCCCTTGCTGCACAGCGCAACCGCCGGGTGGGGCTGGCAGCGGCGCTGGCGGCGGCGGGCATGCTGGGGCTGGGCTATGCGGCGGTGCCGCTCTATCGGCTGTTCTGCCAGGCCACCGGCTATGGCGGCACGCCCGCCCGCGCTTCGGAGGCACAGGCGGCCGGCGTGCGCGCCATCGGGCGGATGATCTCGGTGCGCTTCGATGCCAATGTCGATGCCGGCATGGGCTGGGCCTTCGCGCCCGAGCAGACCACTATCAGCCTGCCGATCGGCCAGCGGCGCCTGGCCTTCTTCACCGCCGAGAATCGCACCGGCCACACGATCACCGGCGCGGCCAGCTACAATATCGCGCCCGAGGAAGCGGCGCGCTATTTCACCAAGGTGCAGTGTTTCTGCTTCACCCGGCAGGTGCTGAAGCCGGGCGAGAAGGTGCGCATGCCGGTGGTGTTCTACGTGAACCCGGCGATTCTCGACGATGCCGATGTGCGCGATATCCAGCAATTGACGCTGAGCTATACTTTCCACCCCGCAGCAGGGGCGCAAACGCCATGAAACGGCAGCTTGCCGGCCCATAAGCCACTGGACCGGGCGCTGCTTGCGAGATAGGATCACGATCAAGAAAAAGGGAGGAAGGCACTGCCATTTCTCCCGCCAAATTGGGGATGTCTGAACCATGGCCGGAGCCAAATCGCACGATTATCATATCCTGCCGCCCAGTATCTTTCCCTTGCTGGGCGCTTTCTCGGCGTTGACGATGACCAGCGGCGGCGTGCTGTTCATGCATGGCACGGCGGGCGGCAAGCAGGTGTTGCTGGCGGGCCTGTTCGGCGTGCTGCTCACCATGTTCCTGTGGTGGACAAGCGTGGTGCACGAGGCGCATCAGGGCCATCACACGCCGGTGGTGCAGCTGCACCTGCGCTATGGCATGATCCTGTTCATTGCTTCTGAAGTGATGTTCTTCGTCGGCTGGTTCTGGGCCTTCTTCGATTTCTCGCTGTTTCCTTCCACCATTGCCAAGGTGGTGGGCGGGCACTGGCCGCCGGTGGGGATCGACAAGGTGCTCGATCCTTTCGATCTTCCCCTGCTCAACACACTGATATTGCTGTGTTCGGGCACCACCGTCACCTGGGCGCATCACGGGCTGATCCATGGCGACCGCGGCGCGCTGAAGAAGGGCCTGTTGCTGACCATCGTGCTGGGCCTGCTGTTCACTTCGCTGCAGGCGTTTGAATATGCCCATGCGCCCTTCGCCTTCGGCAAGAACACCTATGGTTCGGCCTTCTACATGGCCACGGGCTTTCATGGCCTGCATGTGATCATCGGCACGATCTTCCTCACCGTCTGCCTGTTCCGCGCCTATCGGGGCGATTTCACCCCGCGCCAGCATTTCGGCTTCGAGGCGGCGGCCTGGTATTGGCACTTTGTCGATGTGGTGTGGCTGTTCCTTTTCGTGTGCATCTATGTGTGGGGCAATTGGGGATTCCCGGTTGAATGAGCGGTCGGTTGAATGACCGACTTGCCTGATAACAACAGGTTCAGGGGGGACGGGCAGCCGGGCATGATCCCGGCTGCCCTCTTTGGCTTGTGCCCGCGCTGCGGGGCAAAGGGGCTGTTTGCCGGGCTGGCGCGCTTTGCCCCGGCGTGCCGGCGCTGCGGGCTCGATTTTTCCGGCTTCAACGTGGGCGATGGGCCGGCCGCTTTCCTCACCTTTGGCGTGGGGGCGCTGGTGGTGGTGGTGGCAGCCTGGCTGGCGCTGTCGGTCGATCCGCCGTGGTGGGTGTATGTGCTGGTGCTGGTGCCGCTCACCTTCGGGCCCACGCTGTGGGGCTTGCGGCTGGGCAAGGCGGCGTTGCTGGTGGCGGAATATCGCCGCAAGGCCGGCGAGGGGCGGCTGAAGGAATGAGCAGGCGCGTGCCGGTGATCCCCACGCTGGTCGTGCTGCTGGCGGTGGCCCTCATGCTGCGCCTGGGCGTGTGGCAGCTGGACCGGCTGCGCGAGAAGGAGGCGATGATCGCCCGTTATCAGGCCGCGCTTGCCCTGCCGGCGCTGGATTGGGCAGAGGGCGTGCCGCTGGGCGCGGCCCCGGCCTATCGCCGGGTGCGGCTGGCCTGCCAGCATTTTGGCCAGCCGCGCATGGTGGGCGGGCGCAATGGGCGGGGCGTTGCCGGCTGGGCCTTGTGGGCCGATTGCACGGCGCCAAGCGGCAGCATCACGGTGGTGGCGGGCTGGTCTGCCCGGCCCGAGACGGCAGCGCTGCCGGGCGCGGCCGGGGTGAGCGGCATCGTGCTGGTGGGCAAGGGGGGCGAGATGCGGCTGGTGGCCGATCCGCCGCTGGCCGGCCTTGCCGCCAATGCCCGGCCCGATCCGCACGATCTGCCCAACAACCACTTCTCCTATGCGATGCAGTGGTTCGCCTTTGCCGCCACGGCGCTGGTGATCTATGGCCTGGCCCTGCGCGCGCGCTGGCGGCGCGGCGCCAGCGATTTTGGCGGCGCTTCAGGCAGCGCCTGAGGCCCCGCAACCCTTGCGCAAAGCGCGCATGGCGGCTAACCGGCGCGGCTGAACAATGCAGGACTGGCACATGCGCTATATCTCCACTCGCGGCAACGCACCGGCTCTCGATTTCGAAGGCGCGACTTTGGCGGGCCTTGCCAGCGATGGCGGCCTTTATGTGCCCGAAAGCTGGCCGCGGTTCTCGGCCGCGGAGATTGCCGCGCTGGCGGGCCTGCCCTATGCCGAGCTGGCCGCGCGCATCATGCAGCCCTTCGTGGGCGAGAGCCTGCCCTATGAGCGCCTGCTGGAGCTGACCCGCGCCGCCTATGGCCGCTTTGCCCATGCCGCTGTCACCCCGCTCAAGCAGTTTGACGAGCAGCACTGGCTGCTGGAACTGTTCCACGGGCCCACGCTGGCCTTCAAGGATGTGGCGCTGCAGCTGCTGGGCCTGTTCTTCGAGGAATTCCTCGCCCGCGGCAGCCAGAACCTCACCATCGTCGGCGCCACCAGCGGCGATACCGGCAGCGCGGCCATCGATGCGGTGGCCGGCCGCGCCAAGGTGGATATCTTCATGCTGCACCCCAAGGGCCGCGTCTCCGACGTGCAGCGCCGGCAGATGACCACCGTGCTGGCCCCCAATGTGCACAACATCGCCATCACCGGCACGTTCGACGATGCCCAGGCGATGGTGAAGCGCATGTTCAACGATGAGGCGATGACCGGCCGCTTTGCCATTGGCGCGGTGAACTCGATCAACTGGGCGCGGCTGATGGCGCAGGTGGTGTATTATTTCGCCGCTGCCCTGCAGCTGGGCGCGCCGCATCGCAAGGTGGCCTTTGCCGTGCCCACGGGCAATTTCGGCGATGTGTTTGCCGGCTATGTGGCAGCCCAAATGGGCCTGCCGATCGAGCGGCTGATCGTGGCCACCAATGTGAACGACATTCTCCACCGGGCGCTGGCTACCGGCGATTATTCCGCCGGCACGGTGACGCCCACCGCCGCGCCCAGCATGGATATCCAGGTCTCGTCGAATTTCGAGCGGCTGCTGTTCGATGTCGGCGGGCGCGATGGCGCGGCGCTGGCCGCGCAGATGGCCGGCTTTGAGGCAACGAAGGCGATGACCCTCACCAACGCCCAGCGCGAGGGGGCAGCAGCGCTGTTCTCCAGCGCCCGCGCCGATGCCGACGACATGGCCCGCGCCATCCGCTGGGCGTGGGATGCGGCCGGCGAGCTGATCGATCCGCACACCGCCATTGGCCTGCATGCCGCGCGCGCCGCAGGTGTGCCGCGCGAAGTGCCGGTGGTGACGCTGGCGACCGCCCATCCGGCCAAGTTCCCCGAGGCGGTGGAGCGGTCGACCGGCCATCGCCCGGCGCTGCCCGAGCGTGTGGGCGACCTGTTCGAGCGCGAGGAGCGCTGCGCGGACCTGCCCGGCGATTATGCCGCGATTGCCGATTATGTGGCCGCCCATGCCACGCCGAAGGCCTGAATGGCTGCGTTGAGCCTCCAGCCCCTGCTGCTGACGGGGGAAGGCTGGGCGGATTACGGGCTGGTGGATTCGGGCGCGGGCCGCAAGCTGGAACGCTATGGCCCGATGCGCTTCATCCGGCCCGAGCCGCAGGCCCTGTGGCAGCCGCGCCTGGCCGATTGGCAGGCGCAGGGCGAATTCGTGCCCGGCGCCGACGAGGATGGCGGCGGGCGCTGGCACTTCGAAGCGCCGGTGCCCGGGGAAGGCTGGCCGCTGGCCTGGGCCAATGGCGAGGATGTGGTGCGCTTCACCGCGCAATGCACGCCCTTCCGCCATCTGGGCTTCTTCCCCGATATGGCGCCGGTGTGGGGCTGGATGGGCGAGCAGCTGGCGGGGCGCAGCGATGCCTCCTGCCTCAACCTCTTCGGCTACACGGGCGTGGGCACGCTGGCGCTCAGCCGCTTTGGCGCGGTGACGCATGTGGATGCCAGCAAGAAATCGGTAGCGCAGGCGCGTGCCAATGCGGCGCTCTCCGGCGCCGAGCAGCGCCCGATCCGCTGGATCGTCGATGATGCCGCCAAATTTGCCGCCCGCGAAGTGCGCCGGGGCAAGCGCTACGACGGGATCATCCTCGATCCGCCCAAATTCGGCCGCGGGCCGGAAGGCGAGGTGTGGCGGCTGGAAGAGCATCTGCCCGGCCTGATCGGCGATTGCCGCCGCCTGCTCGATGCCGACAGCCGCTTCCTCTTCCTCACCGTCTATGCCGTGCGGATGAGCTCGCTGGCGATTGCCGGCCTGCTGGCCGAAGCCTTCGCCGATCTGCCCGGCACTATCGAGCATGGCGATCTGGCCGTGCGTGAGGATGCGCGCGAAGGGGCAGAGGGCCGCCTGCTGCCCACGGCCATCTTTGCCCGCTGGCGCGCCGGCTGAGGCGGCGCTGCCACTGGACTTGTGCGCCGCAAAATGCCATTGCCGCCGCCATTTGCCGGCCCGCTGCTGGCAGATTGCCTCAACTTATTGAAAGCCTTGCATAACGTGGCCGACAGCCTGATTCTCGAAGTGGCCGATTTTGAATCCGACGTGCTGACCGGCATCTATTCGGAGGAAACCGGCAAGGCCCAGCCGCTGCGCATCACCGTGGCCGTGCGGCTAACGCCGGCGCCGCGCTATGCGCCCGACACGGCGCTGTCGGCCAGCAAGAATTACATGGACCTGAAGTTTGCCGCCAGCCAGGCGCTGCCCGAAGGGCTGCACTTCACCCTGATCGAGGCGGTGGCCGACCATATCTGCGAAACCCTGTTCCTGCAGGATCAGCGGGTGGAAGCGGTGACGGTGAAGATCGTCAAGCTGGCGCTCTCGGAAAAGGGCGAGAAGATTGGCGTGACGCTGACCCGCGAGCGGCGCTGATGGAATTGCGCCGGATCGTCGATTTGCCCGATGATCCGCTGGCGGCCGCCGCTGCCTTTCATGCGCTGCATCTGCCGGCCCTGCGCGCGGCCACGGGCGATGTGGCGATCCTGTTCGCCCCGGCAGAGCACACCCATGCCGGCTGGCGGTTGGCCGCGGTGCAGGCGCTGGCGCGCGCGGCCACACCGCGGCGGGTGAATGCCATAGAGGGCGCCGGGGAAGCGGCGATTGCCGCGGCCTGCGCCTGGCTGGCGGCGGCCCCGGGCGTGACCGGGCAGATCCTGCGGCTGGCTGGCGGCGCGGGCGCGGGGGTGATAGGCTGAGGGGATGGGCGCTGCACCTCCTCTTGTCGATGGCCTTCGCCGGCGCATCACCTATCTGCGCCTCAGCGTGATCGACCGCTGCGATTTGCGCTGCACCTATTGCATGCCCGAGCGCCAGCAGTTCCTGCCGCGCGCCGAGGTGCTGAGCCTGGAAGAGCTGCACCGGCTGGCGCTGGCCTTCATCGCCCGCGGGGTGACCAAGCTGCGGCTGACCG